>NZ_JBSIPX010000014.1:0-152538 GCF_053668055.1 Massilia sp. SYSU DXS3249
TTGCATGTGTAAAGCATGCCGCCAGCGTTCAATCTGAGCCAGGATCAAACTCTTCAGTTCAATCTCTGTTTTCGCCATTTCTGGCAACCTCTTGCGAGGTGTCGCTCACTCAAAATACTGACCGTCATCTCATTGCTGAGATAACGTATTTCTTTTTTGTGAACATTTGATAATTTAAGTAATCAACTGAACTAGTCAGCTGGCACCTTCATCAAACGCCCACACTTATCGACTGTTAATTGTTAAAGAACTTATTCGGTACTGCTTTGCTGTGTTCTGCGAATCGTTTTGTTCGTCAGCAGCACAGAAGTGAGATTATGCAGTGTTTCGCTTAACTCGTCAACCCCTTCGTTTTTTCACCACGCTGTTCGTAGCGCACTGTCGACACCGCCAACTACTTGATTTCGTTGGCTGTTTCGCAGCACTACTGCAGCGGGAGGCGCATTATAGCGAACCCCGGCGGCGCTCCGCAAGTCTCTTTTTTCGCGCCGGGGTCCGTTTTTTCAGCTCACTCCGTCAGCGTCAGCAGCTGATAGTTGGGGTCGGCTTTGATCTTGTCCTGCGCGAAGGGCAACAGCGGCCATTCCTTGCGCGAGAACACCCCCAGCTGGTCCGTGTAATACGGCGAACGCGGGTTGGTCGACTGGCCATAGGTCAGCATCGCCTGGGCGACCGGGCCCGCCTCGTCGAAGGTCACGGTCTGGATATAGCTCTGCCCCCAGTACACGCCGTTGTAGCCGGTCGCGGTCAAGCCGCTACGCATGGTAAGCGAGTTATAGGAGCCATCGATGTTGCCGATGCCGCCGTGCAGCTGGAAGCGCACCCCGTTGCGCGTCTCGGTCTGGTAGTCGCCCAGGCGGCCGTCGAGCGGAATGCCCAGCGACTGCAGCTTGAGCGCCGCGTTCTTCAGGGCAGTCAGCATCGCCGGCACCGCACCTGGCGCCACGCCCTGCGGGGTATTGACCGGATCGGCCGGATTGAAGGGCACCGCCCATTTATTCGGGATGCTCGCCGCCGCCGTCCAGAACTCGCGGAACAGCACGGCGCCGCGGCTGTCGACATTGACCTTGCGGTCCCAGGCGCCCAGCGCCGCGCAGGCCTGCAACAGTACCTGGTCGCTGCCGCTCGAGCAGGCCGGCAGCAACTCCGGCAGGACGAGTTCGGCCGCGAACAGGCGGTTGGCGAAGGCCAGCCTCTGCAGGTCGGCGAGTTCCAGCTTTTTGCCCTGGGCCAGCAGTTCCTCGAATTGCTTAAAACCGATGCGCGTGCGCAGGTGCTGTTCGACGCCGACGCGGCCGTACAAGGGCGAGTAGCCGAGCGGCGCCGGCCCCGTCAACAGGGCTTTCGAATTAGTCAGCCAGTAACTGTCGTTCGAATTGCCGACATAGTCGGTGCGCAGCATGGACGGGCCATTCGCCGGCGAGAAGATGCCGGCCGGCGCGTTCGCATCCTGCTCCCAGGCGCAACTGCTGCGCGAACCGTCGAACATCAGGGCCGCCGGCAACAGCATGCAGCCGTTTGCGAACTTGGTGGCGTCCATGTGCGGCACCACGCTGGCGTCGGCGTACAGGGCGTTCCCCGCGCGGTCGGCAGCAACCGTGTTCACCCAGGGCAGGCCGACGACCTGGTCGAGCGCGGTCTTGAGCGCCTGCACGCTGTTGGCCTTGCCGATACCGAGCCATTGTTCGAGCATGCGGGTGTTGTTGCGGTTCGGGTCGGCCAGCACGTAGGCGGCACTGCTGGTCCAGTTCATGCCCGCTTCCGGCCGGACGATGACGGCGCCCTGCTGGCTGAACCAGAAGGTCTTGCTGCGCTTGGCCAGCGTACCGTCCGCCTGCAGCAGGTCGACGCTCACCGTCTTCGACGTCATCTTGACCGGCTTGCCGTCATATAGATAGGTGGTGCCGCTGGCGTCGCCCGGATCGAGCGCCAGGCGGAAGGTCGTGAAGTGGATGGCGGTGGTGACCGTGTGGCTCCAGGCGACGTCGCGATTGAAGCCGATGACGACCGCCGGGACGCCGCCGATGATGACGCCCATCGCGTCGTAGCGGCCGGGCACGGTCAGGTGGGCTTGATAAAAGCGGTCGGACGAGGTCCAGGGATAGTGCGGATTGCCGAGCAGCAGGCCGCGGCCGTTACTCGACAAGTCCTTGCCGACGGCGAGCGCATTGCTGCCGATGCCTTGCCGGTTGAAGCGGTCGAGCCGCGCCAGCAGGAACGTGGGATCGAGCTTCGCCGAATCCAGCTTCGTCCTGCCCGCGCGCGATGCGACGCTGCCCGAGCAGCAAGCCGGGCGCCCGGCGGCCACAAATTCTTTCGAAAACACCTGGCCCGAGGCATGCAGGGCTTTCTCGGCCATGACCAGGTACATGTCGTCGACCGTGATCGGGCGCACCCACTTGGCGTCCTTGCAGGCGGCCGGATACTGCCCGGCGAAATTCTTGATGTAGCGGTTATAGCCCTCGACATAGCCCTCGACCAGCTCGCGCGGTTCGGCGCTGCCGGCGGCATAGTTGGCGCGCAGTTGCGCAATGTCGAGATAGCCCTTGAAGAAGAAATCGCTGTCCTCGTTCTTGAGGTCCATGAAGCCGCTGGCCGCGCCGTATTCGTCGCCGGTACGCTGGGTCGCCCTGGCTTCGCCGCCGAAGAACTGCGAGCGCTCGCCGCGCACCGTCAGCACCGAATCGGCGAACATGCAGAGGTTGTCCTGGGCGTAGGCATAGGCCAGGCCATAGCCGAGGCTGCGGAAATCGTTGGCGCGCACGTGCGGCACACCGTAGGTGGTGCGGGCGACGTCGACGTTGATGCGGGAGGCGGTGCTGACGGGTGGGGGCGGAGAAGTTCCCGGACCCGGGTTGTCGGAATCGCTGCTGCAGCCCGCCAGTACAAGGAAGCTTGCGGCCAGGCCGGCTTGCAGGAAAAGGGAACAAGGGCGCCGTGGAGCGCCTGGCTGACGTTTCATGTTAACGCTTTCTGCGGCGCTGCCGCGTGCGAGATGAAAAACGAAGAACCCGTGGGGCGCCGTATGATGCGCCCATGTTGACGCGGAGAGTCAGTTTGGATGCCTGCCAGCTGCTTGCTAAGCTAGCGAAGTTGATGGCTTGCCCATCAAGCGCGTCCAGCTATTTATTCTGGTGCGGTCCGTGCCAGGGCGAGCGGCAGCACTGGCCCCGCCTTCATGCCGGCGCTGGCGATTGCCGCCTCGAGCGCGGCGATGCGCGCCGCCATCGCGGGATGCGAAGCAAAATAATGGGAACCGGGAAGCTCGCTGTCCTGCTTGCCCTGCAGCGCGCTGAAGAATTCGGTGGCCCCGCCGGCATGGCCGTAGCGGCAATGCAGCACGCGCAGCGCCAGCATATCGGCCGCCGATTCGCGCGAACGCGAATAGCTGCTTTCTCCCAGTCGGTGCACCGGCGCCAGCACGCCCGCCAGCGCCGAATTGTCGCCGGTGACGAGCGCAGCCAGGCCATACAGCACGATGCCCCGGCCCAGCGCGCGCAGGTGGTCGCGGTGGGCCAGGTGCGCCAGCTCATGGGCCAGCACGAAGGCCAGGCCGTTTTCCGATTTGACGTGGGTGAGCAGCCCGGAAAACACATACATGGTCCCGCCCGGCACGACCATGGCGTTCGGCGTGGCCGAGGGGTTCAGGCGCACCTGCGCCGGCCCGGCCAACCCGACGCATGGGCGCAGGCTGTCGACCAGCGCCTGCACCTGCGCCCGGCGTGGATCGGGTTTGACTGTCTCGGCCGGCATGTGCTCGGCGATGATGCGCGTGAGCGATGCTTCGGTGTCCGGCGCCATGCGATCGACGACGGCGTCGATGAGCAGGCCCAGCAGGAAAAACCCGACCAGCGCCAGCGCCCCCAATGCACCCAGGATCAGCAGGAAATCCTTGAGCGGATGCTCCTGCGTGACGTTGTCGTTGCGCTCCTGCAGCGACGGCGCGTACTTCATGGCGCGGGCGGATCCACGAACCAGAGCGCCGTGCCGTAAGCGAAGATCTCGACCGCGCCTATGCCGCCGGAGGCGTTTTTCGAGAGTGGCACCGTGTCCAGGCGCAGGTTGACGATTTCATGCGCACCCGGGCAGCTTTCCTTCAGGCGCAGCACGGCCTCGCGCTTGGCACGGTCGAGCAGGCTCTCGTGCGACTTGACCTGCCCGCCGACGATCGAGCGCAAGGCCGCCGTGGCGCGCTTGAAGTAGTCGACCGAGACGACCGTGCCGGCGCTGACCAGCTCGCAGCGGGCAACCTGCCCCTCCGTGACCGGGAAGCGCCCGGCCGTCGTCGGCAGGTGCAGCCAGGCTTTTTCGCGCGCGTGGATCGACCGGTAGTGGCGCTTGTCCGCAATCTGGCCGCAGATGTAGCCGAGGATGATCGGCACGCCCCAGAACAGCAGCAGGAAAAGAAGGTCCATCTCAGCTGCGCACGGTCACTGCGGTACCGTAGACGTAGATCTCGGCGGCGCCGGCCGCGACCGACGAGGTCGAGAAGCGCACGTTGACGATGGCGTTCGCCCCCATCTGCTGCGCCTGCGCCTTCATGCGCTCGATCGCCTGCTCGCGCGACTCCTCCAGCAATTCGGTATAGCCGCGCAACTCTCCGCCGACGATGTTTTTCAGTCCTGCCATGATGTCGCGGCCGACGTGCTTGGCGCGCACCGTGCTGCCGGAGACGACGCCGTGGCTGGTCGTGATCGTCATGCCGGGAATGGTTTCGATATTGCTCATGAACATGATGGCTTTCCTCATTAGCTGAGCATGCATTCTAGGCATGTGTGTTTGCTAATTGCAATTAGGAAAGCATCGATATGCGGCGCGGGTGGCGGCTGTAGCCTGCGGCATACGCCGGACACGTAGGATACATAGGACAAAAAAAACCCGCTGAGCTCACTCAGCGGGTTTTTCTCTTATAACTAGCCTGACGATAACCTACTTTCACACTGGTTGCAGCACTATCATCGGCGCAAAGTCGTTTCACGGTCCTGTTCGGGATGGGAAGGGGTGGGACCGACTTGCTATGGTCATCAGGCTTAACTTGCTGGGCGACTGTTCCACAACTGGGCAACAGCTTCCCTGAATTCCGGGTCGCATTCTAACAGGCAACTTACAACCGCGCCAGTGCCGATGTTGGTCCCAGCGCGTAAAATGCCCCCTTTGCCGCTTCGCTACCCTGCCTTTTTCCGCCATGACCATCCTGCTGTCCACCCTCAACGCCCGCTACACCCACGCCTCGCTGGGCCTGCGCTACCTGCTGGCGAACATGGGGCCGCTGGCATGCGACACCCGCATCCAGGAATTCGTCATCGGCGCCAAGACCACCGACGTCGTCGAGCGCCTGCTGCAACACAGCCCGCGCATCGTCGGCTTCGGCGTGTATATCTGGAACGTCGAGGAAACGACCAAGGTCGTGGCCATGCTCAAGCGCGTCGCGCCCGAGGTGACCGTCGTGCTGGGCGGCCCGGAAGTATCGTATGAAACGAACGAGCAGCCGATCGCCAGACTGGCCGACTACGTCGTCACCGGCTGGGGCGACGTCACCTTCCCCAAGCTGTGCGCGGAGATCGTAAATGGCCCCAAGCCGCTGATGAAGATCCACGCCGGGGTGCAGCCACCCATGGCCGAGATCGCCCTGCCCTACGCTTTGTACAGCGACGAGGACATCGCGCACCGCACCCTGTACGTGGAAGCCTCGCGCGGCTGCCCCTTCAAATGCGAGTTCTGCCTGTCCTCGCTCGACAAGACCGCCTGGCCCTTCCCGCTGGACGACTTCCTGGCCCAGATGGAAAGCCTGCACGCACGCGGCGCGCGCCTGTTCAAGTTCGTCGACCGCACGTTTAATTTGAACGTCAAGACCAGCCAGCGCATCATGCAGTTCTTCCTCGACAAGCTGGCCGCCAACCCGGACGACCCGGTTTACGCCCACTTCGAGCTGGTGCCCGACCACCTGCCGGAAGCGCTGAAGGAAACGATCGCCCAGTTCCCGCCCGGCGCCCTGCAGTTCGAGATCGGCATCCAGAGTTTCAATCCCGAGGTGCAGGCCCTGGTCAGCCGCCGGCAGAACAACGAGAAGGCGGCCGACAACATCCGCTGGCTGTGCGAGCACTCGCAGGCCCACCTGCACGTCGACCTGATCGCCGGCCTGCCCGGGGAAGACATCGCCAGCTTCGCGCGCGGCTTCGATCAACTGGTGGGGCTCGGTGCGCACGAGATCCAGTTCGGCATCCTGAAACGCCTGCGCGGCACGCCGATCATCCGCCACACCGAGCCTTATCGAATGGTGTACGACCCGGCGCCGCCCTACACCGTGCTGGCCACCAGCCTGATCGACTTCCCGACCATGCAGCGCCTGGTGCGCTTTGCCCGCTACTGGGATCTGGTCGCCAATTCCGGGCGCTTCGCCAACACCGTACGCGAACTGCTGGGCGTGCGTCCGTTCGAGAACTTCATGGCGTTCTCGAACTGGATGTACACGAAGACGGACGCCACCCACCGCATCGCCCTCGACCGCCTGGCGAAACTCGTCGTCGAATGGCTGACCCTGACCGGCATGGAACGCGAGCGGGCCGCGGCCCTGGTGGCGAGCGACTATGCCGGCAGCGTCGACGGCGCAGCCAAAGCAAAGGAAAAGGAAAAGGCGGCGCCGGCGGCGGCCCTTGCCGCCCCATCTCGTCAACTTCGTCACCTCGCGGCCTGAGCACGCTAGGGTGACGGCCCATGGCAGAGTCGGCGAATTCCTTTTACACTGCAACAATGCAGATTGAAAATACGCCAATATTGACGATTCAACCTTCCGCCGGCGGCGTGGCGCAATCTGTCATGGCAACCGGCGTCTGGCAGGTGCATGCGCTGAGCCAGAAGGGCCGGCTCAAGGGCATCAACCGCATGCTGGCCGGCTTGAAAAACAAGTCCGAGCTGGCCTGGGACCTGACGGGGGTCGAGAGCATCGACCACATCGGCGCCCAGATGCTGTGGAACGCCTGGGGCAAGAAGCGCCCCGGCCGGCTCCAGCTCGACCCGCGCCAGGAAGAGCTGTTTGCCCGCATCGAGCAGGCCAGCAAGCACAGCCTGCCGCGCCAGAAGGTCAGCCCGCTGAACTGGATCATCGTGCTCGGCGCCGGCCTGCTCAGCTTTTTCGAGCACCTGCACGGGTTCATCGAACTGATCGGCCGCCTGGTACAGGACCTGGGCCGTTTCATCCGCCGCCCGAACACCGGTCCCTGGCGCGAGATCTCGGCCAACATTTATCACTCCGGCTTCCAGGCGCTCGGCATCACGGCCCTGGTCGGCTTCCTGATCGGCGTCGTCCTGTCCTTCCTGTCGGCGCAGCAGCTGCGCCAGTTCGGCGGCGACATTTACCTGGTCGACATCCTCGGCATGGCCGTGATCCGCGAACTCGGCCCGCTGCTGGCGGCAATCCTGGTCGCCGGCCGCTCGGGTTCCTCCATCACCGCCCAGCTCGGGGTCATGCGCGTCACCGAGGAGCTCGACGCCATGCTGGTGATGGGCATCTCGCACGGCTACCGCCTGATCATGCCGAAAGTGGTGGCGCTGGCGATCTCGATGCCGTTATTAGTGGTCTGGACCGACGCCATGGCCCTGATCGGCGGCATGGTCTCGGCCAAGATCGAGCTGGGCATGTCGTTCCGCTACTTCCTGCAAAAGCTCCCCGATGCGGTGCCGATGGTGAACTACACGATCGGCCTGTTGAAAGGCATGACCTTCGGCGTGCTGATTGCGCTGGTGTCCTGCCACTTCGGCCTGCGCATCAAGCCGAACACCGAAAGCCTGGGCCGCGGCACGACCACCTCGGTGGTCACCTCGATTACCGTCGTCATCCTGGCCGACGCCGTCTTTGCGATCATCTTCAGCGGGGTCGGATTCTGATGGCGGACACCCAGCGCAAGCCCCAGCAGCTCAACCGCAAGCCGGAAGAAGACGTCGGACCGCCGGTGGTCGAGATCCGCAACCTGTGGACCAAGTTCGGCAAGACCGTCGTGCACCAGGACCTGAACCTGGAGATTTACGCAGGCGAAATCCTGTCGATCGTCGGCGGTTCCGGCACCGGTAAAACCGTGCTGCTGCGCCAGATGCTGGGCCTGGAAACGCCCTCGCGCGGCTGCGTGCGCGTGTTCGGCGAAGACATCAGCGAGGCCGGCCCCGAGCAGCTGCAGCGCATGCGCAACCACTGGGGCATGCTGTTCCAGCAGGGCGCGCTGTATTCCGCGCTCAGCGTGTTCGACAACATCGCCCAGCCGATGCGCGAACTGCGCGCCCTGCCCGAGGATGTGATCCGCGACGCCGTGCTGCTGAAAATGGATATGGTGGGCCTGGGCGCGGAACATGCAAACAAGATGCCGTCCGACCTGTCGGGCGGGATGACCAAGCGCGCAGCCCTGGCGCGCGCGCTGGCGCTGGAACCGAGGCTGCTGTTCCTGGATGAGCCGACCGCGGGCCTGGATCCCGATGCGTCGGACGCCTTCGTGACGCTGATCCAGGCCCTGCACCGGGAACTGAAACTGACCGTGGTGATGGTCACCCACGACCTCGATACGCTGTTTGCGCTGTCCTCGCGCATCGCGGTCCTGGCCGAGAAGCACGTGCTGGCGGTGGGACCGTCGCGCGACGTGCTGCGGGTGAACCATCCGTTCATCAAACATTTCTTCCTCGGCGGACGCGGCCAGCGGGCACTCGAAGTGCTCGATGAGCGCGATGAGGAACGCGACGAGGAGCGCGACGAAGCCGCCGAAGAGAAACCCAAGGAGTGACATGGAAAACCGATCTTATGCCCTGATGACAGGCGTCTTCACGATCGCCCTCTTGATTGCCACCGTGCTGGTCGGCCTCTGGCTGAACCGCGACAAGACCGACTTCGCGCCTTACGAAATCGTCACCACCCAGTCGATCCCCGGCCTGAACCCCCAGGCGACCGTGCGCTACCGCGGCCTGGAAGTCGGCCGGGTCGACGAAATCGTGTTCGATCCGAAGGTGACCGGGCAGATCCTGATCCGCCTGTCGGTCGAGGAAGGCTCGCCCGTGACCACGACCACCTTCGCCTCGCTCGGCTACCAGGGCGTGACCGGCATCGCCTTCATCCAGCTCGACGACGACCGCACCGGGTCTCCCCTCTTGAAAACCGATCCTGACCACGTCGGCCGCATTCCGCTGCGCCCGGGCCTGCTCGACCAGCTGGAAAAACGCGGCCTCGCCATCCTCGACCGCACCGAACAGATCACGGCGCGCATCAACAATCTCATGAGCGACGAGAACCAGAAGACGATCATCGGCGCCTTCGACAACATCAGCAAGGCCGCCGCCGCGTATGGCGAGATCCCCGAGCGCCTCGGCCCGACCATCGACAAGCTGCCGCGCATGGCCGACAAGCTCGACCGGAGCCTGGACTCCTTCAACACCTTCGCCGACAGCGCCACCACGACGGTGCGCAACTACGACCGCCTGGCGACCGGCCTGCAGGCGCCGGACGGCCCGATCAACCGCCTGAACGACGCCATCGGCTCGCTGCAGGGCGTGACTTCCGACCTGGAGGCGGAAACCCTGCCGCACCTGATGCGCATGACCGACGAAGCGCGCACGGCGCTGCGTTCGGTGCGGCGCACCTCCGACGCGATCGGCGACCGCCCGCAAAGCATCCTGTTCGGCGGCCCCAACCTCCAACCCGGCCCCGGCGAACCCGGCTTCGTCGCCCCGACCAAATGAGGCTCAACGTGACCCTGACACTGCCCCGCATCCTCGGCGCCGCCGTCCTTGCCGCGAGCATCGCCGGCTGCGCATCCGGCAGCAAGGCGCCGGCGAACAGCCAGTTCGATTTCGGCCCGCTGGGCCCGCCGCTCAGCCCGCTTGGGGCGCCTGCGCCGCAAGCGGAGCGGCCCTCCATCGCCGCCATTGTCGTGATGGACGCCACCGGCTCGCCGGCCTTCGAGAACGAGCGCATGCTCTACCGCCTGAACTACGACGACCCGCTGCAGGCGCGCACCTATGCCTACGCCCGCTGGGCCGCCAATCCGCTGATGCTGGTGACCCAGCGCGTGAAATCGCGCCTGGCCCAGGCCGGCATCAAGGTGCTGTCGGCAACCGACTCGAACACCAACGTGCCGATCCTGCGCCTCGAGGTCGACGATTTCGCGCATGCCTTCGCCAGCACGACCCGGAGCGAAGGGCAACTGGTGCTGCGCGCCTCGGTGTTCGACCGCCACACGCTGCTCGACCAGAAAACCTTCAGCCGCGCCACCCCGGCGCCGAGCGCGGATGCGCCCGGCGGCGCGCGTGCGCTGGCCGCCAGCACCGACGGCGCCGCCGCCGATATCAGCGCCTGGCTGGCCGGCATCGACACCCGCAAGCGATGACCAACACCGACGTGCCGGTGGACGACACGCCGGTTCCGGAGGAAGAGCGGCGCCGTCGCGGCTCGCCCATCTCGCGGGCGGCGCTGCTGGCCTACCTGCTCCTGATCGTCTACGCCAGCTGGTTCCCGTTCACCGGCTGGCGCAACAACGGGCTGCCGCTGCTGGGGTTCATGAACCTGGTCAAGCAGCGCTACTGGACCGGCTTCGACGTGATGGTCAACATCGTCGGCTACGTGCCGCTCGGCGTGTTGCTCGTGCTGGCCCTGTACCCGCTGGTGCGCGGCGTGTGGGCGGCGCTGCTGGCCACCATCATCGGCTTCCTGGTGTCGGGCACGATGGAGGCGGTGCAGAACTTCCTGCCGAGCCGCGTGCCCTCGAACCTCGATTTGCTGACCAATTCGGCCGGCGCCTTCATCGGCGCCTGCCTCGGCCCTTTCCTGGCGCGCGGCCTGTTGCTGGAGGGCCGCCTGAACCGGCTGCGGCGCCGCTGGTTCGCGCCGCACGCCAGCCAGGGCCTGGTACTGCTCATGCTGTGGCCGCTGGCCCAGATCTATCCGCAAAGTTTTTTGTTTGGCCACGGCCAGGTGCTCCCTATTATTTCCGGGTGGCTGACAAAACTGTTCGACGAGGAGATCGACCTGGTCGCCATGCTGCGCCAGGGGCCGGCGATGAGCGTCGAGCAGTACTGGCTGTCGGAGACCATCATCACGGCCTGCGGCATGACCGGGGCGGCGCTCACCCTGCTGTGCCTGCTGCGCCGGAGCGCGCCGCGCTACACGCTGGTGCTGCTGATGGTGGGCGCCGCGCTGGTCGTGAAGGCGCTCGCCAGTTCGCTCCTGTTCCGCCCCGATAACGCCTTTGTCTGGATCACGCCCGGCGCCGAGGGCGGCTTCCTGATCGGCCTGATCATGCTGGCGGGCCTGGCCTTCGCACCGCAACTGGCGCAGCGGCGCCTGGCGGTGGTGAGCCTGATCCTGAGCCTGATCGTGGTGAATACGATTCCGGCGAACCCGTATTTCACGCTGACGCTGCAGGGCTGGGTGCAGGGCAAGTTCCTGAATTTCAATGGCGCGGCCCAGTTCCTGTCGCTGTTGTGGCCCTTCTTCGCCTTGTGGTTCCTGCTACTTCCTTCGCATAAACTCAATCGCGGGTAAGATTGCGGCTGGTTGCAAACGCCCCTACCGGAAGGTACCGACATGAACGACGAGAACAAACCTTTCTACGAACACCACGTGTTCTTCTGCATGAACGTGCGAGAAGGCGAGAATTGCCGCCAGAGCTGCGGCAAGGCGGGCGCCGAAGTGGCGCAGAAGCATGCGAAGAAACGCATCAAGGCGCTCGGGCTGAACGAGCCGGGCAAGGTGCGCATCAACCAGGCCGGCTGCCTGGAGCGCTGCGAAGAAGGCCCGGTCGTGGTCATCTACCCGCAAGGCACCTGGTACACCTATGTCGACACGGCCGACATCGACGACATCATCGACTCGCACATCCTCAAGGGGCAAGTCGTCGAGCGCCTCAAAATCTGATCTTTCAAGCAAGTACATGAACAAGTTTTCGAAACGTTTTACGCTCGACGGCCCGGCCGGCAAGATGGAATGCATGCTCGACCTGCCGGAAGGCGCGCCGCGCGGCATCGCCCTGGTCGCCCACCCGCACCCGCTGTACGGCGGCACCATGGAAAACAAGGTCACGCAGACCCTGGCGCGCACGTTTGTCACGCTCGGCTATGCGACGGCCCGCTTCAACTTCCGCGGCGTCGGCCAGTCCGAGGGCGTGCACGACCGTGGCCACGGCGAAGTCGACGACATGGCCCACATGATGGCCTACATGCAGGAACAGTATCCGGGCCTGCCGGTGGCGCTGTCGGGCTTCTCGTTCGGCACCTTCGTGCAGGCCCAGCTGCGCGCGCGCCTGGAAAACGAGGGCAAGCCGGATGCCATCGAGCGCATGGTGCTGGTCGGCACCGCCGCCGGCAAGTGGCCCATGCCGCACGTCCCCGAAGACACGATCCTGATCCACGGCGAACTGGACGATACGATCACGCTGCAGATGGTGTTCGACTGGGCACGGCCGCTGGAAATCCCGGTGATCGTGATCCCGGGCGCCGACCACTTCTTCCACAAGCGGCTCAATCCCATCAAAAATCTTGTCGTGCAAATGTGGCGCCGTGACATTTCAGCGCAGCATTGACCTATAATTAGGCACTTCTTGGATTGATTCCATTGGGCAACGCCATGCGCCTTGCCCATGGAGCTTTACTGCTACGCGTACTTTCCTCCGCTTCACCACCCTACTGACTCACATTTTGCTCCCATGAAAAAACTGATTGCGGCCGTGGCCGCCAGCCTGCTGATGATGTCGGCAAGCGCGCAAACCGTGCCGGCCCCGCAGATTGCCGCGCGCTCGTGGCTGCTGCTCGACGCCACCAGCGGCCAGGTCATCGCGGCCCAGGAACCGAACACCCGCATCGAACCTGCTTCGCTCACCAAGATCATGACCGCCTACGTCACCTTCCAGGCGATCCGCGACAAGAAGCTGGCCCTGAACACCATGGTCAACGTGTCGACCCGTGCCTGGAAAGTCGATTCGAGCAGCTCTAAGATGTTCATCGACCCGGCCACCCCGGTCAGCGTGGACGACCTGCTGCACGGCCTGATGGTGCAGTCGGGTAACGACGCAGCCGTCGCCCTGGCCGAAGCCGTCGCCGGCGACGAAGGCACTTTCGTTGTGCTGATGAACCGCGAAGCCCAGCGCCTGGGCCTCAAAAATACCCGTTTCGCCAATCCGCACGGCCTGCCGAGCCCGGACAATTTCTCGACCGCGAACGACCTGGCCCGCCTGGCCGCCGCCGTGATCCGCGACTTCCCCGAGTTCTACAAGATCGACTCGGTCAAGCAGTTCACCTACAACAAGATCACCCAGCAGAACCGCAACCGCCTGCTCTGGCTCGACCCGACCGTCGACGGCATGAAGACCGGCCACACCGAATCGTCCGGCTACAGCATGATCGCCTCGGCCCGCCGCCCGAACGGCGCCAGCGGCCAGCGCCGCCTGATCTCGGTACTCTCCGGCGCCAGCTCGGATGGCGTGCGTACCCAGGAAAGCCAGAAGCTGCTGAACTGGGGCTTCCAGAACTTCGACACCGTCAAGCTGTACTCGAAGGGCCAGCCGATCGCCACGCCGGAAGTGTGGAAAGGCGCGCAGGAGACCGTCAAGATCGGCTTCACCAACGACATCCTGGTGACGGTGCCGAAAGGCGTCGCCGGCAAACTCAAGCCTGTGCTCGAGCGCCAGGACCCGCTGATGGCTCCGCTGGCCCGCCACGGTCGCGTCGGCACCCTGAAAATGATGGTCGACAACAAGCCGCTGCTGGTGCTGCCAGTGGTCGCGCTGGAAGAAGTGCAGGAAGCGAGCATCTTCGGCCGCGCCTGGGACTCGGTGCGCTTGATGATCAAGTAAGCGGATCGCTGTTTCGATCGATGCCCGCCCGGTTCGCACCCGGCGGGCATTTTGTTTTATACACGGGGCATGCCGGAGGGATGTAGGGTGTGCGGCTCCACCTAGGAGAATGCGGACACGCTGCTTTAACGCCGCCCACGCGTTCAACCACCACATGAAACCTCGCGACAGATCATCCGCTGGTTGAACGCGTGGGCGGCGCATGGGCAGCAGGCAGATCATCGTCCAGGGTGGAGCCGCACACCCTACGGGCCTGTGCCCCCTCTACGAGAGGCGTGAGCGCGTACGGCGCCGCCTGTTTAGGGTCGCGCCGCTATAATGCACAGCTACCTCCCCAGCAAAAAAGCCCTGCCGATGACCCAAGCTGCCTCCCTCTCCTGCCCCCGCATCGCCACCCGCAAGGATGGCCATGGTCTGTCCCTGTCCCGCGTGATCGCCGGCATGTGGCGTCTCGGCGAGTGGGACATGTCGGTCCAGCAGCGCATCGCCTTCATCGAGGAATGCATCGCGATGGGCGTGACCAGCTTCGACCATGCCGACATCTACGGCAACTACGGCGTCGAGGCCTTGTTCGGCGAAGCCCTGCGCGCCCAGCCTTCACTGCGCGGGCGCATGGAGCTCGTCAGCAAGTGCGGCATCAAGCTGGTGTCGCCGGCGCGACCCGAGCACCGCATCCAGCACTACGACACCAGCCGCGCGCACATCTTCGCCTCGGTCGACAACTCGCTGCGCCAGCTGGGTACGGATTACCTCGACCTGCTGCTGATCCACCGCCCGGATCCGCTGATGGACTTCGACGAGGTCGCGGAAGCATTCATCCACCTGCAAACGAGCGGCAAGGTGCGCCATGTCGGCGTGTCGAATTTCACGCGCCACCAGTTCGAGTCGCTGAACCGGCGGGTGGCGCTGGCCACCAACCAGGTCGAATTCTCTCCGCTGCACACGGCGCCGATGTTCGACGAGACCTTCGACGGCCTGCAGGACCTGGGCGTCGCGCCGATGATCTGGTCGCCGCTGGGCGGCGGGCGCCTGTTTACCTCCGATGACGCCCGCAGCGTGAACCTGCGCGCCACCATCCAGGAAGTTGCGGACCGCGTCCAGCAGCCGTTTGTGAGCGTGGTGTTCGCCTGGATCATGGCTCTGCCTGGCCGTCCGATGCCGCTGACCGGCAGCGGCAAGCTCGCTTCCGTCGCCGCCGCGGTCGCCGCAACGGGCTTCACGCTCGAGCGCAGCGACTGGTTCGCGATCCTGCGCGCGGCGCGCGGTCACGAAGTGGCCTGAGGAACACCATGGCGGAGCCGGTCAAGATTGTCGAGGGAAGCGCGCTGACGGCGCAGCAGAAGAAGGATTTGCTGAACCGCCTGGCCCGCATCGAGGGCCAGTTGCGCGGGGTCCAGAAACTGATCGCGCTGGCGGCCGAGCCGGCCGACTGCGAAGCGGTGGCGCAGCAGATGGCGGCGGCGCGCAAGGCGCTCGACCGCTCTTTCGTCCAGCTGCTGACCGCCACCGTCGTGACCCACAGCGAAGCGGCCGAGGACCTGGCCGACGCACGCGCGGTCGCGGCTCGGCTCGCGGCCTTGCTCGACAAGTTCGCTTAAAAGCTTCTTACAGCTTCTCTTCGTCCTCGCTCTCGTCCGGGTAGACCACCGGCGGCGCAACGCCGCGCCAGCCGGTGCGCCAGCCGATGTTCAGCAACAGCGTCGCGCTCACGTAGATCAGAAAGAACAGCACGAAAAAGCGCGTCTGCAGCATGATCAGGAGCAGAACGGCGGCGGCAATCACGATTAAGATGCCTTTGGTCAGGCGTTGCTTGCTGCTAGGAAATCTTACCGTCGACACCATCAGAGTCCCCACCGCGACCATCAGCGCCATCACGGCGAAGGCGCCGGCGCTGGTCCTGACGGGTTCGGGCCAAGCCACGACGACCGAGGCGACGCAGGCGGCGCCGGCGGTGATCGGCATGCCGACGAAGTAGCGCGGATCGGTGCGCCCGACCGAGATATTGAAACGGGCCAGGCGCAGCGCGCCGCAGGTAACGAAGATGAAGCAGGCCAGCCCGCCCATGCGCACGATGGTCGGGTGGGCTTCTCCGAGCTGGGAAAAGCCGTAGCAGTACAGCAGCAAACCGGGCGCGCAGCCGAAGTTCATGACGTCGGCGATCGAATCGAGCTGCACGCCGAAGGCGGACTGGGTGTTGGTGGCGCGGGCGACGAAACCGTCGAGCGCGTCGAACACGCCGGCCAGCACCAGCAGGATGGCGGCCAGCCGGAAGTCGCCGGGTGCGCCGACCTGGGCGTTGTCGACCGTAATGACGATGCTGCCGAATCCGCAGGCGATCGACAGCAGCGTCACGAAACTCGGCAGGGCAAATTTGGCGCGCGCAAGGCGGGTGGGTCGAGGCTGGTTCAATTCGTGTCCGGGCAAGAGAAGGATGGCCCTATTCTACAGGGCACCCGCCTGCGGTCGCGCACGCTGCTTGACGTCATGCATATTGGTTTTGTCCTAGAATGTGCCACTTTGGCGCGAATACGAATTGGGAGTACAGGGATGAGCGAGCTGCTGCGCGTGAGGATGGTGTTGGCGGGATGCGTGACCGCCCTGGCCCTGGCTGCTTGCGGCGGCGGTGGCAGTGACGGTCCGGACACGGTCACCCCGCCGCCGACCGGCAACGCGCCCCCGCAGCAACCGGCAGCGCCCGTCAATCCCGACCCGCTCACCCCTGCGCCCCCCGTCACGCAGACGCCGGTCGCACCCGGCGCACCTGTCCTGACTGGTAATATCGCTTTCGACGGACGCGAGTGGATCAATTTCCGCCGCACCCAGATCGGCATGACGACGCTGACGCGCAATACCGTGGTCGACGCCGCCGCCCAGGGCCATTCGGAATACCAGAGCACCAATAACGACATCACCCACGACCAGACGCCCGGCCGCCCGGGCTTTACCGGCGCCACCCTGTCCGACCGCCTGCAAGCGGCAGGCTACGTATTCAATACGAACAATAGCCGTGCCTTCGGCGAAGTGATTTCCGCCACCAACAACGGCTCGGGCCAATACATGGCCGAGGAACTGATCACCGCCATCTATCACCGGTTCGTGATCTTCGAACCCGTGTTCAAGGAAATCGGCACCGGCGCGGCCACGGGAAGCACGGGTCGTAATTACTTCACCGCCAATTTCACCGCCAACAACGGCTTCGGCCCAGGTTTGGCGAGTGGGCAGGTGGCAGTATGGCCGTTCAGCGGCCAGACGGCCGTTCCGCGCAACTTCTTCAGCAATACCGAGTCTCCCGACCCGGTTCCCGACCGCAATGAAGTCGGCTATCCGATCAGCGTGCACGCCAACATCGACCGCACCATCCTGGTGACCACCTTCAGCGTGCGTCCGCGCGGCGGTGCCGAGATGGCGGTGCGGCTGCTGACCAATGCGAACGACACCCATACCGGGCGTTCGTCGGCCGCAATCGTGCCGCTCGCGCCGCTGGCCACGAACACCGTCTACGACGTCAGCTTCACCGGCACGGTCGGCGGCATACCGGTGTCGCGCACCTGGTCGTTCACGACCTTGTAAATCGCCGATGACCTTCCCATCCAGTGCGCCGCCGGCAATCGATCTGGAAGCCGGCGTCGAGCGCCTGATGGGCAACCGTCAGATCTACCTGCGCGCGCTGGCGCGCTTTCGCCATGACTACCGCCACGCCGGCCCCACCATCCGCGCCGCACTCGCCGGCGGCGACCTGGCGCTCGCGCAGCGCCTGGCGCATACGCTCAAGGGGGCGGCCGGGATGATCGAAGCGGGCGCGCTGTACGCATCCGCGCTGGCGCTCGAAAGCGCCCTGCGCGGCGGAGAACGCCATGTCGACGCCCTGTTCCTGCACACCGAGGAAGCACTGGCGCGCGTGCTGCGCGAACTCGATGAGATGGCCCCCTCCGAGGAAGCATCAGTCTCCGCGGCGGTGCCTGCCCTGCCCGGTGCGCGGGCACGGCTGCGCGCGATGCTCGACATCGGCGACGGCGCCGCGATCGACCTGGTCGCGGCCGCGCGCGCCGAACTGGTGGCGGAACTGGGAGAGCGGGAATATGAAGCCGTGCGCGCGGCGGTAATGGAATTCGATTACGAGCGCGCACTGGAACTGCTGGACCGGCCTAAAGCAGCCGGTAGATAAGGCACTACTGCGAAGGCGCCACTGCGAAGGCACCATCTACGGCGAGCGATGCGCCGCCGCGATGGCGAGATTGTCAGACGTTCAGCGCGTGTATTCGGCTTCTTCGTCGAACGCGTCGGTACAGTCCTTGCCGCAGAAGCGGCGCACGCTGTCCACCGGCTTTTCGCAGTACCAGCACGAGCCCTTCGGCGGCAGGCTGAGCCGCGTTGGCCGCGCCTGCACGGCGGAAGCTGCGCCGGCCGACATGGCATCCGGCGCCACACTGTCGCTCATCACACTGTTCTGTATCGTTTCCAAGGTCCACCTCCTGCTGCAACACATCGATCCGTGAAGCAATATTACTGTAGCGGAACATTCCAGGCATGAGCCAACGCAACCGGAAGTCCCTTGTCAGGCAGCGCTGCCACAGCCGTTCCTGATGCTTCAGTGTGCGCTCAACCCGGCGCAGCCGCAATGCCTCGTCGCCGCCTTTTTACGGTTGCGGCAAGCTTGCAACAGCTCGCCGGATGACGGCGGCGAGCACGTCAAAAGCATGTCAGCGGCGGCGTCAGCTGCGGAAATCATAGCAGTACGGATGGGGCATTCCGGCCATGATCCAATCGTGCGCGGCGCATAAAAGAGGTCTTTTGTGTAACAGATTGCAAGGCCCGGCTCAGCGTGGCTGCGCCGGCTCCAGCGACACCCGCAGGCCGTTCGCCGTGGTCGCAATCCGGGTCGGCACGTACTGCACGCCCGCATAGCGCAGGTCTTCCATGCGGAAGCTGTAGACGGGGATGTCGAGGATGGCGCGGTCGAGCAGCCCGTTGGCGGCGCGCGCGAGCTGGCGCTGCACCGATTCGTCGATGCCGCTGACGGCAAAGCGCTCGATGCGCGGCTCTGCCAGGTAGACGCCGCTGCGCGCCTGGTCGATGTACAGCCGGCCCGAAAACGCCAGCGTGCCGGCCAGCGGGTTGCGCAGGAAGGATTGGGCCACGCTGGCGTCCACCGTCAGCGAAACGCGGTCGCCCGGCAGCACGTTCAGCTGCGGGCGCGACAGGCGCACGTCGAACAGTTCGAGCAGGCGGTTGTCGACGGGGAAGCGGCGGTCCAGGCTCGCCTGCAGCTTGTGCAGCGGCAGGTCGACTTCGCGCGGGCCGAGGAGGCTGGAGCAGGAGGCCAGCAGGGTCAGTGCGGAGGCCGCGGCCAGGCCCGCCAGCAGATTGCGCCTTGTGCGCAGGTTCGTTTCAAGCATGTTGGCTCCTCTGTTTGCTTGAGGAGAGCCTAGCACGGCAAGCGCGTTCCTGTTTTCTGTAGGGTGGGCTCTTGAGCCCTCGCGGGTCATCGCCAGCGATGACGCTACTTGCCGATACAGAAGCGGCTGAAAATCACCCCCAACAAATCGTCCGGCGTGAATTGCCCGGTGATGCTGGACAGCTGGTCCTGCGCCAACCTCAGCTCTTCGGCGAACAGGTCGAGCGACTGGTCGTCCTGGGCCGCGTGCTGGGCCGCCAGGTCGAGGTGCTGGCGTGCGCCGCGCAGGGCGATCAGGTGGCGTTCGCGCGCGAGATACAGCGACTCCCCGGTCTGCTGCCAGCCGGCGATGCGCAGCAATTCCGCGCGCAACAAATCGATGCCGAGCTTTTCGTTGGCCGACAAATAAATGTGGGTCGCGTCCGCCGCGCCCTCGACCGCGGCGCGGTGGCCCGACAAGTCGATCTTGTTCCAGATGCGCACCACCGGCACCCCGGCCGGGAAAGCGGCGACGATCTGTTCGTCGGCTGCGCTCGGGCCCAGGTTGGCATCCAACAGGTGCAGGATCACGTCGGCCTTGCCGACCTCGCCCCAGGTACGCTCGATGCCGATGCGTTCGACGACATCGATACCGTCGTCGATGGCGCGGATGCCGGCCGTGTCGATGATATTGAGCGGAATGCCCTCGATCTGGATCGTCTCGCTGACCTTGTCGCGGGTGGTGCCGGCGATCGGGGTGACGATTGCCACCTCCGCCCCGGCCAGCGCGTTCAGCAGCGAGGACTTGCCGACGTTCGGCTGCCCGACCAGCACCACGTTCAGCCCTTCGCGCAACAATGCGCCCTGGGCCGCCTGGCGGAACACGTGTTCCAGCGAATCGATGATGCCGGCCAGTTGTCCGCGCGCGTTCGATTTTTCCAGGAAGTCGATTTCCTCTTCCGGGAAATCGAGCGTCGCCTCGACCAGCATCCGTAAATTGATCGTCTGCTCGACCAGGCGGTGCACCACCTGGGAGAAGGCGCCCGACAGCGACTGCGAGGCGGATTTCGCCGCCGCTTCGGTCGAGGCGTCGATCAGGTCGGCCACGGCTTCGGCCTGGGCCAGGTCGAGCTTGTCGTTGAGGTAGGCGCGGCGCGTGAATTCGCCGGGTTCGGCCAGGCGCAGGCCGGCTTCCTTCCCCGCTTCCAGCACGCGCGCCAGCAGCATCTGCAGCACGACCGGGCCGCCGTGGCCGTGCAGTTCCAGCACGTCTTCGCCGGTGTAGGAATGCGGGCCCTTGAAATACAGGGCCAGGCCCTGGTCGATGACCGCGCCGTCGCCTGCTTTAAAAGGGATGTAGGTGGCGTGGCGCGGCGCCAGGACCGTGCCCGGGAACAGGGTCTCGATCAGGGGAGCGAGCGCTTTGCCGGAGGCGCGGACGATGCCGACGCCGCCGCGTCCGGGTGCGGTGGCAATCGCCGCGATGGGTGAGGTGTCTAGCTTCATGCGCGAATTGTAGATGATTTAAAGCAGGAACCTGCCCTGCATAAAAAAAGCCCGTGGAATCCACGGGCTTCTTGTTGGTACCTGACCTCGTTACTTCTTGACGGTCTCGTACTTCTTGGTGATGACCCACTGCTGCGCGATCGACACCAGGTTGTTGACCACCCAGTACAGCACCAGGCCCGACGGGAAGAACACGAACATGACCGAGAAAGCCAGCGGCATGAACAGCATCATCTTCGCCTGCATCGGGTCGGCCGGTTGCGGGCTCAGCTTCTGCGTGATGAACATCGAGCCGGCGTACAGGATCGGCAGGATGAACCACGGGTCAGGCTGGGTCAGATCCTGGATCCAGCCGATCCACGGCGCGCCGCGCATCTCGACCGAAGCCTGCAGCACGTAGTACAGGGCCAGAAACACCGGCATCTGCACCAGGATCGGCAGGCAGCCGCCCAGCGGGTTGATCTTCTCGGCTTTATACAGCTCCATGGTCGCCTGCTGCATCTTGACCGGGTCGGCTTTGTAGCGCTCGCGGATCGCCTGCATCTTCGGGGTCACGACGCGCATCTTCGCCATGCTGCGGTAGCCGGCTGCCGACAGCGGGAAGAAGGCCAGCTTGATCAGGATGGTGAAGGCGATGATGGTCCAGCCCCAGTTGCCCAGTACTTTGTGGATCTGGTCCATGATCCAGAACAGCGGCTTGGCGATGATCGCGAACATGCCGTAGTCCTTGACCAGTTCCAGGCCCGGGGTGATGGTTTCCAGCGTCTTCTCGTCCTGCGGGCCCGAGTACAGACGCGCCGTGTTCGAGACGGTGCCGCCCGGCGCCACGGTGCCCAGCGGCTGGACGGTGCCGATCGCGTACAGGTTGGTTGCCAGCTTCTTGGTGAAGATCTCACGCGCGGCGTTCTCGGACGGAATGAAAGCCGACACGAAGAAGTGCTGCGACATCGCCACCCAGCCGCCGTTGGCCTTGGTCGAGTGCTCGGCCTTGCCCTTTTCGATGTTTTCGAAGGTCAGCTTCTGGTACTTGTCTTCCGGCGTCCACAGGGTAGGACCGGTGTAGCTCGGCATGAAGAAGGAATCGCCCGGAGGCTTGTTGCCGTCGTGCTGCAGCTGCAGGTAGAGCGAAGGCTGCACCGGCGCCGCAGTCAGGTTCGTCACATCGTGGCGCACGTCGATGACGTAGTCGCCGCGTTTGAAGGTCAGCGTCTTGGTCAGCTTCACGCCGCCCTGCTCGGCTTCGAGCACGAGCTGCACCGAATTGTTGCCGTCGAGCGTACGCATGCCTGGACGGGCCACGAACGCGGTGTTGTGGTTCGGCAACACGCCGGCCGGGGTCGAACCGATCAGGCCGGTCTGGCCGAGGTAGACGTTATTGCCGGCCACGTTGAACAGGACCTGGTTCTTGGTCTTGTCGTACTGGTCAGGATACTTCAGCAGCTCGAGGTGGCGGATCACGCCGCCCATGGTGTCGATCTCGGCCTTCACCACGTCGGTGGTGATGGTGATGCGCTCGGCGCGTACCGGCGCAGGCGCGGCAGGCTGGGGAACGGCGCCCGGCACCGTACCCGGCTGGGCGGCCGCGGCGGGAACGCCGGCGGTGCCGTTCGGAGCGGCGGCAGTGGTCGGCGCGGTGGCAACCTTGGCCGGCGGCGTGGCCGAGAACATCGATTGCTTACCGTTCGCCATCATCCAGTTGTTCCACAGGATGACTAGCGAGACGGTGAAGACAATCCACAGAATGGTACGTTTATTGATTTCCATTGAGGTATTGATCAGGAGTGGTTGCAACCGCAAGCGGCTGAATGGGAATGCTTGCGCCCCTTGGGCGGCACGGGGTCGACGCCGCCCGCGTTCCAGGGATGGCAGCGGCCGAGGCGGCGCGCGGCCAGCCAGCTGCCGCGCAGCGCACCATGGGTCTGGAGCGCCTCGATGGCATAGCTGGAACAGGACGGATAAAAGCGGCAGTTTTGCCCGAGCATCGGAGACAACACGAGCCGGTAGGCCCGCACGATCCAGATGAGCACGGTTTTCATGAGACTGAAGGTGCAGGCGCCGGTGCCGGCCCCGAGGGCCGCCGCGGGCGCTGCGATGCCAGCAGGCGCGACAGTTCGGCGTGCAGCAGGCGCTTCAATGCGCTGTTGGTCGCCGGACCGGCCTTGGTGTTGACCGGGCGCGCCAGGCGCACGATGCAGTCGACGGCCTGGATCTCGTTCGTGCGGAACAGCTCGCGCGTGACGCGCTTGATGGTATTGCGGGTGACGGCGCGCGGCGCGAAGCGCTTGGCCGCGACGATGCCCAGCCGCGCATGAGGCAGCGGGCTGGGCCGGGTGTAGAGCACGAAATGCGCGGATTTTTGCGTCGGCCGCAAACGAAAAACGGATGAGAACTCATCCGTTTTTAGAATGCGACGAGCGCGCGCGAAGTCGTGCGAACCTTCGCCTGTCATGGCTGACCGCGGTCGATCAGGCACTACTGGCTTAGACAGCCAGACGCTTGCGGCCCTTGGCGCGGCGTGCGTTCAGAACCTGGCGGCCACCACGGGTAGCCATACGTGCGCGGAAGCCGTGCGTGCGCTTGCGACGAACGACGGAAGGTTGGTAAGTACGTTTCATGGTGGTCTCGCTTAAAGCAAAATAGGATGCAAAATCGGGTCTGACGTCTTACGTCAGGAATCGGCGCCAATGACAGTTCGCAGTTTGTTAAGCCAGCGTTACGCCACAGCTCGTCCGCATTTTTTCAACCATCAATTACTTGGCTGACAGGTCGGCGGACAGGGAACCCTGAATTAGACCCTACTTGACACTTGGCTGTCAAGGCAGGTGTTGTTTCCGACTGTCGCGCGCACTTGGGATAACTCGCCTTTTATCCCCAGCCGATCGGCGAAAATGTCGCGCTGCCTGTGGATAACTACCGAGAAAACGGGTAAAATAGCGTGTTACGTATCATTAAGCCGCACACATGGAAAACTTTTGGCAGACCGCTTCCGCGCAGCTGGAGCTCGAGCTGACGCCGCAGCAATACAGCGCATGGATCAAACCGCTCGTCGCCCTCGATTACGAGGACGGCAAGCTGCGCATTGCAGCGCCCAACCGCTTCAAGCTCGACTGGGTGAAGACGCAGTTCGCCAACCGCATCACCGCGCTGGCCTGCCAATACTGGGAAGCCCCGGTCGAGGTGCAGTTCGTGCTCGACCCGCGCCTGAACATGGCGAAGAAGCCGGCCGAAGTGCGCCCTGCCCCGGCGGCATCGACCGAAGGCCAGCTGCGCCCGTCGGCGCCCAGCGTCGAGCCCCAGCCGAACCTGAACATCGCCAACTCGCCGAAACGCGAGCAGAGCCGCATCAACCCGGACCTGACCTTCGACAGTTTCGTGACCGGTAAGGCCAACCAGCTGGCGCGCGCCGCCGCGATCCAGGTCGCCAACAACCCGGGCGTGTCGTACAACCCGCTGTTCTTCTACGGCGGCGTCGGCCTCGGTAAGACCCACTTGATCCACGCGATCGGCAACCAGGTCATGGCCGACCAGCCGGGCGCGCGCATCCGCTACATCCACGCCGAGCAGTACGTGCGCGACGTCGTCACCGCCTACCAGCGGAAAGGCTTCGACGACTTCAAGCATTACTACCACTCGCTCGACATGCTGCTGATCGATGATATTCAATTCTTCGGCGGGAAAAGCCGCACGCAGGAAGAGTTCTTCTATGCGTTCGAGGCCCTGATCGCCGCCAAGAAGCAGATCATCATCACCTCGGATACCTATCCGAAAGAGATCACCGGCATGGACGACCGCCTGATCTCGCGCTTCGACTCCGGCCTGACGGTCGCGATCGAGCCGCCGGAACTGGAAATGCGCGTCGCCATTCTCTTGAAGAAGGCGCAGTCCGAGGGCGTGACCCTGTCGGACGACGTCGCCTTCTTCGTCGCCAAGCACCTGCGCTCGAACGTGCGCGAGCTGGAAGGCGCGCTGCGCAAGATCCTGGCCTATTCGCGTTTCCACGGGAAGGACATCACGATCGACATCGTGAAGGAAGCCCTGAAGGATTTATTGTCGGTGCAGAACCGCCAGATCTCGGTGGAAAACATCCAGAAGACGGTCGCCGACTTCTTCAACATCAAGGTCGCGGACATGTACTCGAAGCGGCGCCCGGCGAACATCGCCCGCCCGCGCCAGATCGCCATGTACCTGGCGAAAGAGCTGACCCAGAAGAGCCTGCCGGAAATTGGCGAACTCTTCGGCGGCCGCGACCACACCACGGTGCTGCACGCGGTGCGCAAGATCGCCGGCGATCGCCAGAAAAACCCCGAGTGCAACCACGAACTGCACGTGCTGGAACAGACCCTCAAAGGTTGATCGGCGGGAGCTCAGCCGGGGGTGGCAATTACCCCCGGCACACGGCAAAATAGTGCAGTAGTAAAACTTTCATCAAATAAACCTTTCGAGGACATTTATGCAATTGGTCAAAACCACCCGAGACACGCTACTCCGGCCACTGCAGATCGTGAGCGGTATTGTCGAGCGTCGGCACACCATGCCGATTCTGGCCAATATCCTCATCCGCAAGGACGGCGAGAGCGTCTCCTTCCTGTCGACCGACACCGAAGTGCAGATCACGACGCACGCCAACATCGGTTCCGGCGACGACATCACCGGCACCACGGTTGCCGCGCGCAAGCTGCTGGACATCCTGCGCGCGCTGCCGGAGTCGGGCGACGTCACGATGACGCTGGCAAACAAGCGCCTGGCTGTGCAGAGCGGCAAGTCGCGCTTTGCCCTGCAGACCCTGGCCGCCGAAGAATTCCCGACCGTCTCGGTTGCCGACACGTATAACGCCTCGGTCACCCTGCCGCAAAAGACGCTGAAGCACCTGTTTAACATGGTGCACTTCGCGATGGCCCAGCAGGACATCCGCTACTACCTGAACGGCCTGCTGCTGGTGCTGGACGGTAATAAAGTAATCGCAGTCGCTACCGACGGCCACCGCCTGGCCTTCTGCCAAGTGCAGGCCGAGCAGGAATTCGAGCGCCAGGAAGTCATCATCCCGCGCAAGACCATCATCGAACTGCAGCGCCTGCTGGAAGAAAGCGACGAGACCGTGCGCCTCGACATCGCCGCCTCGCAAGTGAAACTGACCTTCGCCGACATCGAACTGGTGTCGAAGCTGGTCGAAGGCAAGTTCCCTGACTACACCCGCGTGATCCCGAAGGGTTACAAGAACGACTTCACGATCAGCCGCGACGAACTGCTGCGCTCGCTGCAGCGCGCCGCGATCATGACCAGCGATAAGTTCAAGGGCGTGCGCTGCATCATCACCCCGGGCAGCATGAAGATCAGCTCGACCAATGCCGACCAGGAAGAAGCGGTCGAAGAACTCGAGATCGACTACGGCGGCGACCAGATCGACATCGGTTTCAACGTGACGTACCTGCTCGACGTGCTGAACAACCTGAAGTGCGATCAGGTGAACATCGCGCTGGGCGATTCGAATTCGTCGGCCCTGATCTCGATTCCCGACAATGGCGACTTCAAATATGTCGTCATGCCGATGCGCATTTAAAAGATGATGCATCCCGGGCTGCCTCTTGTTTAATCAGCGGGCGGCCCGAACTGAGCAGTCTGAATACACAGTTTTTTGAGAAAGCAGTCCATGTCCGAGAACACTAACGAAATGCCCCAGTCGCCGATGCAGTCGGACGAATACGGCGCCGCCTCGATTCAAATTCTGGAAGGCCTGGAAGCGGTCCGCAAGCGGCCGGGCATGTACATTGGCGATACCTCGGACGGCACCGGCCTGCACCACCTGGTGTTCGAAGTGCTGGACAACTCGATCGACGAATCGCTGGCCGGCTACTGCACCGAAATCCACGTCACCATCCACGCCGACAACTCGATCTCCATCGCCGACAACGGCCGCGGCATCCCGACCGGCGTCAAGATGGACGACAAGCACGAGCCGAAGCGCTCGGCGACCGAAATCGCCCTGACCGAACTGCACGCCGGCGGCAAGTTCAACCAGAACTCCTATAAGGTGTCGGGCGGCCTGCACGGCGTCGGCGTGTCCTGCGTGAACGCGCTGTCGAAGCTGCTGCGCGTGACCGTCCGCCAAAAAGGCAAAGTGCACCAGATGGAATTCGTGCGCGGCGTCCCGCAGAACCGCGAAATCGAAATCGTCGACGGTTTCGAAGTCTCGCCAATCAAGGTGATCGGCGAAACGGACAAGCGCGGCACCGAAGTGCATTTCTGGGCCGACGAAGAAATCTTCACGACCGTCGAATTCCACTACGAGATCCTGTCGAAACGCATTCGCGAACTCTCGTTCCTGAACAACGGCGTCAACATCAAGCTGAGCGACCACCGCACCGGCAAGGAAGAAGTGTTCGCCTTCGAAGGCGGCACCCGCGGCTTCGTGGAATACATCAACAAGACCAAATCGGTCTTGCACCCGACCGTGTTCCAGGCAACCGGCGACCGCGTGTCCGAGCACGGCACCAACATCTCGGTGGACGTGTCGATGCAGTGGAACGACGCCTACAACGAGCAGGTGCTCTGCTTCACCAACAACATCCCCCAGCGCGACGGCGGCACCCACCTGACCGGCCTGCGTGCGGCGATGACGCGCGTGATCAACAAATACATCGACGAGAACGATTTCGCCAAAAAGGCGAAGGTCGAAATCTCGGGCGACGACATGCGCGAAGGCCTGACCTGCGTGCTGTCGGTGAAAGTGCCTGAGCCGAAGTTCTCGTCGCAGACGAAGGACAAGCTGGTGTCGTCGGAAGTGCGCGGCCCGGTCGAGGAAATCGTCGCGAAAACGCTGACCGACTTCCTGAACGAAAAGCCGAACGACGCGAAGATCATCTGCGGCAAGATCGTGGAAGCCGCCCGTGCCCGTGAAGCGGCACGCAAGGCGCGCGACCTGACCCGCCGCAAGGGCGTGATGGACGGCCTGGGTTTGTCCTCGAAACTGGCCGACTGCCAGGAACGCGACCCGGCGCTGGCCGAACTGTACATCGTCGAGGGTGACTCGGCAGGCGGTTCCGCCAAGCAGGGCCGCGACCGCAAGTTCCAGGCCATCCTGCCGCTGCGCGGCAAGGTGCTGAACGTGGAAAAGGCGCGTTTCGAGAAGATGCTGTCCTCGGAGCAGATCACGACCCTGATCGCGACGCTCGGCACCTCGATCGGCCCGGACGAATTCAACGTCGACAAACTGCGCTACCACCGTATCATCATCATGACCGATGCGGACGTCGACGGCGCCCACATCCGCACCCTGCTGCTGACGCTGTTCTACCGCCAGATGCCGCAGCTGGTCGAGCGCGGCCACATCTATATTGCCCAGCCGCCGCTGTACAAGGTCAAGGCCGGCCGCGACGAACGCTACCTGAAGGACGACGTCGAGGAAGCGAGCTACATGATGATGGTGGCGCTCAACGGCGCCTCCCTGATCCCGCGCGAAGGCGCCGAGCCGATCAACGGCGAAGCCCTGTCGGAACTGGTGCGCCAGTACAACCTGGCCAACGCCATCATGATGCGCCTGACCCGCGTGATCGACCGCGCTGCGCTGACCGCCATCATGAGCGGCGTCACGCTGGACATGAGCACGCTGGAAAACGCCGGCGTCTCCGCCCAGACGATGGAAGCGGCGATCAACGACCCGGCCGTGCGCGTGGTCGTGCGTTCGGACGAACTGTCGGAGAAGCACTCCCTGCGCATCGAGCGCATGCGCCACGGTAACGTGTACGTGACCTCGATCGACGCCGACTTCGTCCTCAGCAACGACTACGCCGTGCTGGCTAACGCCGCCGCCACCTTCCAGGGCCTGATGGGCGAAGGCGCCATCATGCGCCGCGGCGAAGGCGAGAAGATGAAGGAATTCGCCGTACGTGAATTCCACGAAGCGATGATCTGGCTGCGCGAAGAAGCCGAACGCGGCGTGTCGAAGCAGCGTTATAAGGGTCTGGGCGAGATGAATCCGGAACAGCTGTGGGAAACCACGATGGACCCGACCGTGCGCCGCCTGCTGAAGGTGCAGATCGAGGACGCGATTGCGGCGGATCAGATCTTTACGACCTTGATGGGTGATGAAGTCGAGCCGCGTCGTAATTTCATTGAAAGCAATGCGCTGCAGGCGGGGAATATCGACGTCTGATTCACGAACGCAGTAATAAGCAGTAATAAAAAAAGCCAACCTTCGAGGTTGGCTTTTTTATGCCTTATTCCTGTTCAGGAATCGCGCGCACGACCAGGAACTGGTAGGACATCGCACCGAGGAAGGCGATGCCAGCGCCCGTGAGCAAGGCCGGTACGAAGGACCAGGTTTGCGCAATAAAGCCGGTCAGGATCGGCGCCAGCGCGCCGCCAATGAATCCACCGAAGTTCTGGATCGCGCCCAGCGACCCGACGCGGCTGCGCGGCGCCACCACGGTGACGAGCGACCACGAGCAGGCCGACGCGGCATTAGCCAGGAAGATCACGATCGAAATGCAGGCGATGGCGACGGTATTGCTTTCAACCAGGGCCGCCGGAATCGTGAACGCCACCATGCCCAGCATCGCTGCGACTACCGCCTTGCGGCGGCCGGACAGCGGCGAAGCGGAATTTCGGGCCACACGATCGGACGCCCAGCCGGCGATCAATGCGCCTGCGAAACCGCAGGCGAAAGGAACCGAGGCCGCGAGCCCGGCGTAGGCGATATCCATCTGCCGCTCGGTGCGTAAGTAGCCCGGCAGCCAGGTCAAGTAGACCCAGTTCAGGTAGACCGATCCGCTAAAACCGAACAGCATGCCCCAGGTAGCGCGGTGCCGGAACAGCGCGCGCCAGGAGGCAAAACTTGTTTTCGGTGCGGGTTCGTTCGTCTGCCCCGCGTCCAGGTAGGCAATCTCTTCCTTGCTCAGCTCCGAACGCACAGGATCGCGATACAGGGCGACCCAAATTACCGCCGCCACGATACCCATCGCACCGGTCACGAAGAAGGCCCAATGCCAACTCGTCGCGGCGATCAACGGCGACAGGAGCAGTGGCGCGAGCGCGACACCCAGCGGCGATGCCGAGTTGTAGACCCCGGTCGGCGCACCCCGTGCTCGTAAAGGGAACCAGTTGCTCACGACCCGCGCCGCTGCCGGGAACTGCGGCGCTTCGCCGATCCCGAGCACGATGCGGGCGATGACGAACCAGCCGAAGGTCGAGACGAGTCCGCCTGCTGCCTGTGCCAGCGACCAGACCACGAGACCCATGCCGAGCAGCCAGCGTGGGCCGATCTTGTCGACCAGCGCGCCGACTGGCAACTGGCAGAGCGCATAGCTCCAGGAGAAAGCCGACAGCAGCAAGCCCATCTGGCCGAGCGAGAGGCCGAGGTCTGCGCGGATGAATTCGTTAGCGACGGCCAGGGTGGCTCGGTCCAGGTAGTTGATGACGCCGGTGAGGACCAAGAGCACGAGGGCCAAGGTTTGACTGCGGCGGATGCGTGGGGGAGCGGTTTCGTAGGCAGGAGTAGCGTTCATTTCGAGATGCTACCAAACGAACGTTGCCAGGTCGAAAAATATTCTGAAAGCTGCAGATTGTCGCCGATGTGCCTTGTTTAGCGTTGGCATTTTTATGCCATGTATCTAGGCTGCAGCCAATTTGCGCCAGCTCTAGTTAGCTTCTTGTAGATGTAGGTATCTTTCCAAAGTGCAATCCCACTATCAATAGCTTAAATTCCTCTAGCATGGATCAAGTCTCGGAATCGTCAGATACACAGAAGGAAATTGCTAGCCGTACATTGTTTCGCTCCCAGGCTATCGAGCATGTGAAAGCCCGGCAATACGGAACAGTGATTCTCGCAAACCCCGTTAGTCACCGCGTTCTCACGGCAGTATTTGTCAGCATTGCGCTGTGCATCATCGGATTTTTTGTTCTTTTCAGCACGACACGAAAGGCTCAAGCGACCGGAGTGTTACTGCCGACTGCTGGGGTAATTCGCGTCACGCCGGTTCAGCGTGGCGTTGTAACTGAAATGCGCGTCAAGGAAGGCCAAGCAGTCAAGGCAGGCCAAATTATGTTCGTACTCTCCGGCGAACGCAGTAGCGGAACGAGCGAATCTACCGAGAAGAAAATTTCGTCTTTGCTAGAGCGCCAGCTCGTTAGCCTGCGAGTTGAACTAAAACAGTCGCAACTGCAGGGAGCACAACGCATCGCAGCTGCACGGCAGCGCGTTCGCGACATTCTGACAGAAGGCGAGCACACAATCGGGCAAATTGACTTGCAAAAGAGCAGAGTATCGCTAGCCGAGCAGGCGTTCAATCGTTTTACCGAACTGGAAGCAACAAAATATATCTCTGCTGCTCAGCTACAGGATAAACAGGGCGAGTTGCTAGACCAGCGCCAACGCCTTGCCGATCTCGAGCGGATGCATGCTGCCAACCACCGTGAATTAACGGCTGCACAAGCTGACCTAAATGACCTTCAGTTGCAAGCACAGCGTGAAGTCAGCGTGATGGACAGGAACGCGTTCTCACTCGAGCAAAACCTGACGGAGAACGAAGCACGGCGCGAAATACTCGTCCGCGCACCTGTGGATGGTATCGTCGCGGCTCTTGCTACGGAAGTGGGCCAAACGATCACTCAAGGCGTTACCCTTGCGTCGATGCTGCCTGAGGGTGCTGAACTAGAAGCCGAAATCTACGTACCCTCGCGGTTAATCGGCTTCGTTAAGCCCAACATGCAGGTCTTGTTACGCTATCAAGCTTATCCCTATCAAAAATTCGGTCAGTACTCTGCGCGAGTGCGTGATGTGGCAGACACCTCGATGTTGCCCCAGGAATTAGGTTTACCGCAGAACGCTTCGCCAGAACCTCTCTACCGGATTCGATTAACCCTGGATTCCCAAACGATTCAGGCATACGGCAAACATCTACCGCTGAGATCGGGAATGGTGGTTGATGCCAGTATTCATCTTGACCATCGTCGTCTGTATGAATGGATCCTAGAACCGCTGTTTAGCATTACCGGCCGCCAGTAGAAGGACCTTATGCGGCAGCAGCCCTACACTCCAGAGAACACATGAAACCCAATGCTCCCCTGCAGTATTCCTTTTGGCGCCGCAGTCAACTGCCGGTTATTTTGCAAACTGAGGCGGCCGAATGCGGGCTTGCTTGTTTATGTATGGTGGCTAGCTACTTCGGCCATAAGTTAGACTTAGCTAGCTTACGCCGCCGCTTCTCCGTGTCTCTAAAAGGGGCAACGCTCAAGGGTGTCATGACCATGGCCCAAGGGTTAGCGCTGCAACCCCGCCCATTGAAGCTTGAAATGGAAAATCTGCCGCAACTCAAGACACCATGCTTGCTGCATTGGGATATGAACCATTTCGTTGTGCTTAAAGAGGTAACGAATACCCATGCAGTGATTCACGATCCCGGCGTAGGCGTTCGGCGCTTCCGGCTCGCAGAGTTTTCTAAGCATTTCACTGGCGTAGCGCTGGAACTCAAGCCAACTGAAGAATTCGTCAAGAAAGAAGAAACGCAAAACTTCCCTCTACTGACATTAATGGGTCGTGTTACTGGGTTGCGTCGCGGCATGCTTCAATTACTGCTTCTTGGCTTGGTGCTGCAATTGTGTGCACTCGTCGCGCCCTTCTATATGCAGTGGGTAATCGATGAAGCCTTGCTGGCATCTGACAGGGACCTAGTAACTATTCTTGGTTGCGGCTTTTTTTTGCTAGTAATGTTACAGACGGCGATTGGAGGCGTGCGCGCATGGATTACCACTTCACTAGCGATGGACTTAAATTTCCAATGGCTTGGAAACGCTTTCAATCACTTAATGAAGCTTCCCCTTCCTTATTTCGAGAAACGTCACACTGGAGATATCGTGTCGCGATTCGGCTCAATCGAAACTATTCAGCGCAGTCTAACTACGCAGTTTGTTGAAGGAATCATCGACGGCATTCTAGTGGTAGGCACTCTCATTATGATGTTTCTATATAGCCCCAAATTAACGGCTATTGCTTGTATCGCCGTTATGTTATATGTTCTGCTGCGTTTGGCCATCTTTAGCAAATTGCGCGAAGCAACGGCGGAGCAAATCATCCATGCTGCGAAACAACAAACACATTTCATGGAATCGGTTCGCGGCATCCAAAGCATCCGTCTGTTCGGAAGAAGCGAAGAGCGACGTGCCAGCTGGACAAACGCGCTAGTCGAACAATTTAATGCCGACTTACGTATTGCCAAATTGGGCGTAACCTATCAAAGCGCGAACACCTTCCTTTTTAGTGGCGAGCGCGTATTAGTGATCTGGCTCGCCGCAACGCTAGTACTAGATAACATGTTATCTGTTGGAATGTTATTCGCATTCATTAGTTATAAGGACCAATTTAGCTCCCGTATGACGAGCCTGGTTGATAAGGTGTTTGAGCTTACAATGCTACGTCTTCATGGCAACCGATTGGCAGACATTGTGATGACAGAGCCGGAGGCGAGCAAGCAGGAGTTTGAGGTTGATACCGATGCTTTTAACCCATCAATCGAGTTCCGTAACGTTTCCTTCCGCTATGGTGATGGCGAACCTTTCATCATCAAGGATTTCAACTTACTCATTCCTGCCGGAGAATGCATTGCCATAACTGGTCCTTCAGGATGCGGTAAGACTACACTTATGAAATTATTGCTGGGCCTGCTCGATCCAACCGAAGGTGACATCCTAATCGATGGGATGAAGTTGTCGCAGATGGGTAACGCCACTTTCAGATGCCTTATTGGCACGGTAATGCAAGACGACGGGCTGTTTGCAGGATCAGTCTCAGACAACATCAGCTTTTTTTCTCCTACAGCTGACTTGGAACGGGTCCAAATGTGTGCGCAGTTGGCAGCGATTCATACAGAAATTGGTTCAATGCCGATGGGCTATAACACGCTGGTTGGCGACATCGGCAGCGGTTTGTCAGGCGGTCAGAAGCAAAGGCTCTTGTTGGCACGTGCACTCTATAAAGACCCAAAAATTCTTGTACTCGATGAGGCTACTAGTCACTTGGACGTGTGGAACGAACATGCAGTTAATGCAGCCATCAAAACACTCAACCTCACTCGCATACTTGTGGCGCATCGTCCTGAAACGATTGCTATGGCACAGCGGGTAGTTGTCATACAACAGGGAAGGATTGTACAGGACCACTTGCAGAGCGATCTCGAAAATTTGCATGAAGACGAAGAAGTTATCGCGGCATAATTTACTCGGAATGGAGAAAAAGAATGCGGGAAGCTTTAACACAAATTAATCATGCACGCTTACACTTGCAGAAAATTAGAATCTTGCCAAATAGAGATTGCCGATGTCTGATCCGTTAAAAATCTGAGCTGAGGATGGCTCTTCAAAATAGTTTATCCGGTAAACACAGCATCGCTAGCATGCTCTTCCGATATCTTACTACCCGAGACATCGTGTTCGGTTTTTAGCCGCTCTGTTACTTAAGCGACTTTATCCAAACCACATTTTCGGGTCATCCGCGTTCGAAGCGCCAGATCACTGTGGCTTATTGGCGAGGTAGTGTCCCCGCTCTCCTTGCATGTGACTCCAACGGTAATTGGTTAAAAACTCGGTTTAACTGTGTCAAACTCCGACTAAACGCGTCCACGCTATAGCTAGAGTAATAGTGATGCTGAGCACACTAACGTTTATATTTCGGCAGTACTGGTAAATGCAGATATCTCCATCTCATAAATTCGATCTGAGCTTCCTTAAGTCACGTCGCCTTGCCTCTAGTACTGACCATTGAGCCCGGCAGCGGCATTCCATTTCTGGCTACGGCTCTGCATCTTTAGTTTTTTATCAAGTGTGCTTGCGCCGCTCCTGACTAGCTCTATTGTATAGCTCCGGTCTTTCCATCGACATCGACCACGGCATCGGATGTATTGCCTTATTACAATGCAGCAAGCCTTTAGAATACGGTTAATTCCTGATCAAGGATTTACTGAGAAAAAACAAGCTCTGCGATTTACCCAGTGCCCACTGGACAGCGGCCCCAGCATTCACTTTTCAATTACATCTAATAATTGTCTGTGATTTTTAGGTTAGCAACGACCTCTGAGTATAAGCTTGAGACGGTGATGAGCCAAATCATTAAAATCTATCTTGCCAATAGACCACGTCGCGTCGAATGCGAATTTTTAACTAAAATCAAAATTTTCCAAATGAACGCCGCAAAATCCAAGAATATTGATTGATTGCAACTTAAGTTTCTACCAGTGCAATATTATGAGTTTGCCGGCTTGAAGGATTTTATACTTCATAAATGGCAGCTGATAAAGAAATCTAAACATCTCCGAAATGGAAAGCATGCATGTTATTTATACTGCTATTAAAGCGTTTTGTGAGTAATGGTTAATAATAGCTCTACACATGCTGAATCTATTATTTGTCTCGAACTTTTTAAAGAGATTGCCACCATGAATCAATCATTTCAAGAATTTTTTTCAGCGTTTAATGGATTGCCTACACCTTACCACGCCGTCATCATTTCGGCGCTATCGATATTTTTAGGAAATCAGTCATTAGAGCTAGGGCAGAAAATTGGCGCGTTCGCTTACAAAATTCTTAATTAATACTTAAAAATTTTTAAGGAGAATATATGCAAGAGCTGAGTATGCAAGAAGTTGATGAAGTTTCCGGTGGCGGTGCTGCTGTTGTAGCCGTAGTCGTAGTCGTAGTCGTATTAATAGCAATTGGGGCAGCGGCAGGCTATATGGATGAGAAAAATAAGAAAAAAGAAAAATAAGCGAGTTTTGATTAAACGTTTGAAAGGAATTAAAATGAATGCTCTGGATAGTGTAGCGCAGAATCATAATTTCCAATTTTATGAATTGAATGACTACGAGGTAGAAAATATCTCAGGAGGCTTTCCGCCTCTTGTAGCAGCGGCGGCAGCTATTGCAGTAGGAAACGCCGCACTAGATTTTGGGCATAAACTTGGCGGCATGCTTTATAGAGCCCTGCATTAATAAACTAAGACGGATTAAGGCATAGCTATTTAGCCATGCCTTAATCTAATTAAACCTCCGAAGTTTTTAAACTATTCAAGAAAGTTTCGGCGTTTGATGAGTATTTTTCACATTTACTCCTACGGTTGCGTATTGAAGTGCCGGAGCCGATGGATACCGATCTCCATGTCCTGATCGCCCCAAACGCGGACTGACTTGGTCTAGCAAGAAGCATTTGTCCTATGTGTATCGGCTCGGCAGCCGTGCGCCGAGCTGGCTACTGCTACGGGACGAAAGGCCTACAGAATGTAGGCGGCCTAACGGCAGTTCAACGCGACAGAAGAACACCGCGCCAACTACTAAACTTGCCATCCAGGCAAATAGCATACCCACCGCTTGAAAATTTGCTTCAGCCGTGACAAACTCAGTGAAGAACGCGTTGACCGCTAGACAAACAGGGAAATGGACAAGGAACAGCGAGTAAGAAAATTTCCCCATGCCGTTCACGAACGACCACACCCCACCCGCCCCAGCACGCGGCTTCGCGCGACCGAACAGAATCAGCACACACGCCACCGCCAAAGCAACCGCAATCCGACTCCGAAACTCAACCATCAACGCCACCAGCGCCGGCACCGCAATCATCAGCAACAACGCCACGACCGCACGCGGACGACGCACCGGATCGCCCGCCCACCACGCCAGCACACCCAATCCATAACTCCCAACAAAATACGGCGCCCAAACGTCCCAGTCCGAATCCAGATTGAAGTACAGCAGCGAAACCCCGACAGCCATCGTCATCACCCCGGGCATCAGCCACGGCCGCACACGCTCCCCTGCAAGCCGCCCACACAACCAGAGCAGCAAACCCATCACCGCATACAGCTGAAAATCGATCGCCACATACCAGGCCCCCGCCGACAGTGCCTCATACCCGAGCACGTCGTGCAGCAACAGCGCATGCGCTGCCAGTTGCCCCACGCTCGGCGGCTGTGATATCGAATCGTGGGCCATCCAAGTGCTGGCCAGTGCGGATGCGCCGACCGCCAGCAGCATCGCCACCATGAAGGGCGGCGCCAGCTTGAGGTAGCGGCGCCAGATCTTGCCCAGGGGGTCGCTCAGGCCGGGGTAGCCCTGCGGGGACAGCGACTTCGCCGCCAGGAAGCCGCCGACGACCAGGAACACCTGCACGGCGATGCGCGCATCCCCGGCCAGCCAGTCGATCACGTCCGGCATCAGGGGCCGCGCGTGGTCCGCCATCGGCCCGTAAAACGCGAGGTGGTGCAGCACGATCAGCTGCGCCGCCACCGCCTTCAACAGATTGATAACGCCAAACTCCGCCCGCTCCATCGCGGGTACTGCTCCAACACTTGCTTTCATCCACATCCTCGCCTGGCAACCTCAACAACGCTTCCCGACGCTACCGAAGCAGACTGCTGCTGATATTGCCGACCGGGCGACATCATAGCCGAGCTTGCCGGATCGATACCACGCGCCATATCGTGGGAATTCGTGAGTTTTCCTGTGGTAACCTTGCCGTTCCGTGTACCGACCGGTGGTCACTTGGCAGTGGCCATGCCCCGACCTCCGGCCCCAGCAGATGAAATTCGAATCCAAGCTCAAATTTGCCGCCGCCGCGATCATCCTCGTCATGTCGACCGTGGCGGCGCTGCCGATGTTCGTCAACCACCAGGTGACGACCGTGATGTCGGAACTGCGCAGCGCGTCGAATGTCGAGCGCCTGCAACTGAAGCTGCTGGAAGAATTGCTCAACGCCGAAACCGGCCAGCGCGGCTTCGTGGTCACAGGCGACGAACTCTTTCTCGAGCCCTACCACTCCGCAGTGAACGCGATTCTGCCCGCCCAGGCTGCTTTGCGCCGCGAAATGACGAGTCCGCAGGAAGTGGAACGCGCCAGGACGATCGAACGCGCCGTGGCTGCGAAGATGCAGACCGTCGAGTGGACGATTACCCTGCGCCGCAACCAGGGTTTCGAGGCAGCGAAGGCCCTGGTGCTGGCCGGTACCGGCAAGGCCCAGATGGACCTGCTGCGCAGCCTGATCGGCAAGGAACTGTCGATCTATTCCCAGCGCCGCACCGAACTCGCCGACCAGCTGCTGGCGACCTCGAGGCTGGCGGCCAACGCCAGCCTGGTGGCGACGCTGACCAACATCCTCTTCCTCGGCGCCGTACTGGTCGCCGCCTCGCGCGTCCTGCGCCAGCGCGACACGGCCGAGCACAAGGCGCAGGACGCGGCCGACCGCGCCCAGCTGACCAACGAGCGGATCTCGCTGCAGAACGACCTGCTCTTCCGCAGTGCCGAGCTGATGCACTCGCTGGAGCTGGCGGAAACCGTCGACGAGTCGGCCGAGGTCATCGCCAGCTATCTGCCGCGCCTGCTGCCGAACGTGTCGGGCAGCCTCTACCTGTACAACAATTCGCGCGACATCCTCGAGCGCAAGGCCGGCTGGGGCGATTTCCGGGACGAGCCGGAACTGATCGAGGCGCTCGACTGCTGGGCGCTGCGGCGCGGCAGCCCGCACGCCTACGACGGCGGCCATGGCCTGGCCTGCCGCCACGGCGGCAAGGCGGATGTGGCGCGCCTGTGCCTGCCGCTGGTAACGCAGGGCGACGTGATCGGCTGCCTGACAGTGACCGGCGCCAGCCTGGGGGGGGGGGGGGGGGGGGGGGGGGGGGGGGGGGGGGGGGGGGGGGGGGGGGGGGGGGGGGGGGGGGGGGGGGGGGGCGTGGCGGGGGGGGGGTGGGGTGGGGGTGCGGGGAGGGCGGGGGGGGGGGGGGCCGCGGCGCCGGGCGCCGCCCCCCCCCCCCCCCCGCGCGCGTGGATCGGCCAGCTGGCCGAGCAGCTGGGCCTGGCGCTGAGCAACGTGCGGCTGCGCGTGTCGCTGCGCCAGCAGTCGATCATCGATCCGCTCACCCAGCTGTATAACCGGCGCTACATGGACGAGGTGCTCAAACGCGAGCTGGCGCGTTCGAGCCGCAGCGGCACGCCGATCAGCGTGCTGGTGCTCGACCTCGACCACTTCAAGCGCATCAACGACACCTACGGCCACGAGGCCGGCGACGCCATCCTGCGCAAGGTGGCGCTGACGCTGCGCGAGAACATCCGCTCCTGCGACGTGGCCTGCCGCATGGGCGGAGAAGAGATGGTGGTGCTGCTGCCGGAATGCGGGACCGACAACGCCATCAAGCGCGCCGATGCGATCCGCGTGGCGATCGCGGCCGGGGACGTGCTGCACGACGGCCAGCGCATCGGCGCGACGGCCTCGATCGGCGTGGCTTCGTATCCACAGCACGGCAACGACATGCAGGGGCTGGTGCACGCGGCCGACCTGGCGTTGTACGAGGCCAAGCACGGCGGGCGCAATTGCGTGCGGGTGGCCAAATCCGATGCGCCTGGCGCGCCGGCGATGGACGACGCGGCCGGTATTTGAAGATTTACATCCGGTCCAGCAACTGCAATGACGCCCGGTCGCTCATCACCAGCACCAGTTTCAGCCTCGCCCTCGTCATGCCCACGAACAGCTTGCGCAGCACGAGGTCCGTCATGTCCTCGAAGTCGATCTCGGTAAAGATCAGCGCCGGCGCCGACTGGCCCTTGAAGCGGTAGACCGACTCCGCCAGCAATCCCCCTTCGCGGAACACCGGGTTGCCGAACAAATCGTATTCGCCCGTGAACGACTTCAGCGTGTGGGCGTCGCTCAGTTTATCCAGGTTGAGGATGGCGGACTTTTCGCGGCCGCGGAAGGAGCAGATGGCGATGTCGTGGCGGCCGAAGCCGGCGGCCAGGCAGGTCGTCACCGCGCGCCGGGTTTGCGCCAGCATGGCCTCGACGTCGCCTTCCGGATAAGTCAATTCCTCGATGTCGGCCCCTTTGAAAGGGCTGCCCGCCTCCACCGGGTCGCGCGCGGCGCCGATCGATTTGAGCATCTGCACGATCTGGCGCGGGCTGCGGTAGTTGGTGTCGGAATGCAGCTTCACCCAGCCCGGCAGCGGCACCATCTGGCGCCCATATAAATTCTGGTCCGGGTCTTCGAGCCAGATGGCGCGCCCGCCGGGTTTGAGCATGCCGAGCACGATGTCGCGCCAGGCCAGCGAAAAATCCTGTCCCTCGTCGACGATCAGGACGTCGAACTGCCAGGTTTCCGGCAGGGCGACTTCGGCCAGCGCGGTTTCGATGTCATTCCAGACCTCGGGCGAGGAATAGTCGGGAGTCACGTCCTGGGCGCGCATGTAGGCGTCGCACATCATGTGGAAGGTCGATACGCGCCCGCCCGGCGGCACCAGGCGCTCGATGTGATCGGCCAGCGGGCGGTTGAAGCAGACGTAGAGCGGGCGCAGGCCGGCGTCGATGGCGGCCTGGTATTCGGCCAGCGCCAATTGGGTCTTGCCGCTGCCGGCCGTGCCCACCACGCGCAGGCGGAAGGGTTCGAATTCGAGCCGGCGCGCCCAGGTGGCGAGGCCGCCCGAGAGGCGCGTCACCATCTGCGTGGCCGAGCCGATCATCGAGCTCGGGTCGGGGCGCAGGCTCAGGGTGTCGCCGAGGAAGCGCGTGACCTTGTCGAATTCGTCGGTCTTCTCCGTGACCGGCAGCGTCTCGCGGATCACCCGTGCCAGTTTCCCCTTATTGGTGGCGTCGATGATGTGGCGCGGGTCGATGCCGGCCAGGTTCGGGTCGCGCACCGTGTAGTCGGGGCAGTACAGCAGGTAGTCGATCGACAGTTCCCCCTGGTAGCGCCTGGTCAGGCCCTCGATCGTGTGCAGGATGTGGGCGTGGATTTTGCGAGGCTTGCCCTGGAAGTTCTTCAGCAGCCCGTCCCGGGTTTCGTTGAGGAAGCCGGCCACCTGCTCGATCAGCAGCAGGCGCCCGTTCGGCGCGACGACGATGAAGTCGACGTCGCCGTACACCGAGAAGCCCGCCTCCACATTCGTCCAGTGCACCCCGTGGTAGACGTGGTAGGGGGTGTCGGACAGGCGCTGTTCGAGGAGGGCGAGGGTTTCGATCTCGCGTGCTGCATTTCCGGTGACGGACATCTCGCGCCAGCCGGCAGGATGAATTTGGGCCATGGATGTGAGGGAAATGCAGATATAAAGGTAACAAGATTGTAAGGCTGTTCATGGCATGTGAACACACCATTGAAAATGCCACTGTCCAGGCGCGAAAAAACGGGTTCAAGCAGCCTTTGAAGTTATGTACTATCATAAGTTACATGAGACGCGATTCCCGACTTTCTTCGATCCTGCACCTGCTGCTGCACATGGCCCACAGCGGGCGGCCCCTCACTTCCGACGAGCTGGCCGGCTTCCTGCACACCAACCCGGTGCTGGTGCGGCGCACGCTGGCCGGCCTGCGCGAACGCGGCTATGTCGGCTCGGGCAAGGGCCATGGCGGCGGCTGGGTGATCACGGCCGACCTGCGCCAGGTGAGCCTGCGCGACATCTATGAAGCCGTCGGCGCGCCCACCGTCTTCGCGATGGGCAACCGGGTCGACGAGCCCGACTGCCTGGTCGAGCAGGTCGTCAACGCCTCGCTGGCAAGCGCCTTCGAGGAAGCCGAGGCCCTGCTGATCCGGCGCCTGGGCGAAGTCTCACTGGCCACGCTGTCCGAACAGTTCAATGCGCAGTACGCCCAACACCGAGGAGGACACCATGCACACCCAACAGACTGAGTTCGACGCCATCGTCATCGGTGGCAGCTATGCCGGCATGTCGGCCGCCATGCAGCTGGCCCGCGCGCGCCGGCGCGTGCTCGTGATCGACGCTGGCCAGCGCCGCAACCGCTTCGCCGGCCACTCGCACGGTTTCCTGACGCAGGACGGCAGCGAGGCCGCCGCCATCGCCGCCCAGGGACGCACGCAGTTGCTGAACTATCCAAACTTGACCTGGATCGAGGGCAAGGCTGCCGGCGCCCTGCCCCGCGGCGAAGGTTTTAGCGTGACGCTGGACAGCGGCGAGATCGTCTCCGGCAGGCGGCTGGTGCTGGCCACCGGCGTCGCCGACGAGCTGCCTCCTGTCGAGGGGCTGGCGCAGCGCTGGGGCAGCAGCGTCTTCCACTGCCCCTACTGCCATGGCTACGAACTCGACGCCGGCGACATCGGCGTGCTGGCCGCCAGTGCGCTGTCGATGCACCACGCCCTGATGCTGCCGGACTGGGGCCGGGTGACGCTGTTCCTGAACGGCAGCTTCGAGCCGGATGCGGCGCAACTGGCGGCGCTCGATGCGCGCCAGGTGACGATCGAGCGCACGCCGGTCGCACGGATCGAAGGCCGGGCCGACGTGGTGCTGGCCGACGGCCGGGTGCTGCCGATGGCGGGATTGTTCGTGGCGCCGCGCATGCTCCCTGCGAGCACGATCGCACACGAGCTCGGCTGTGCGGTGGAGGATGGGCCTGCCGGCCCGTATGTGCGCACCGATGCGATGAAGGCGAGCAGCGTGCCCGGCGTGTTCTGCTGCGGCGACATGGCGCGCCCGGCCGGCAACGTCGCCTTTGCGGTGGCCGATGGCGCCATGGCCGGCATCGCCGCGCACCGCTCGCTGATTCCGCAGCTGCAACAGGCCGCCTAGGCCGCGCACCACAGCGCATGGGGCCGGCTGGCGCGCGGGGGCGCTGGGCTACAATCGATGCCTTGATCATACTCAAACGGCGCCCCGATGAAGCCACACCAGGCCAGCCTGGATTTCGACGGTCTGAAACACATCCTGTCCGAAGCCGTCCGCGGAGCGTCGTACGACACCATCCTGCAAAGCCTGCTCGACGAGGCGCGCCGGGTGATCGGCGAGGACAGCTGGGCCTCGGTCTACCTGGTCGACGAGACAACAAGCCAGCTGCGCATGGCGGCCGCCACCGGCATGCCGCCCGCCTTTGCCGAGGCGCTGGCGCGCCTGCCGATGGGTCCGGAAGAGGCCTCCTGCGGGCGCGCCGCGCATACCGGCCAGGTCGTCGTCGTTGAGGACGTGCTGGTGGAGCCGCGCCTGCGCCCCTACCTCGAGCTTGCCGCCGCCCACCGCGTGCGCTCCTGCTGGTCCTTCCCCCTGCATTCGCCCGGCAGCCGCGTGCTGGGCACGCTTGCCTTCTTCCATGGCGCGCCCAAGGTGCCGGACGCCGCGCTCAGCCGCGAAATCGGCTACTTCACCGACCTGCTCGCCCTCCTCACGCAGCGCCACCTGCACGAGCAGGAAACCGGTGCGCGCCACGCGCAGGCCGAGCGCGAACTGGCCGCCATGGTCGCCGCCTCCGAGCGCCAGCGCCGCCTGTACGAGACCGTGCTGTCGAATTCGCCCGACCTGGCCTATGTGTTCGACCTCGAGCACCGGTTCACCTACGCCAATGCCGTCCTGCTGAAAATGTGGGGCAAAACGCTCGAGGAATCGGTCGGCAAGACCTGCCTGGAGCTCGGCTACGAGCCCTGGCACGCGGAGATGCACGGCCGCGAGATCGAACAAGTGAAAGCGACCAAGGCGCCGATCCGCGGCGAGGTGCCCTTCAACGGCACCTTCGGACGCCGCATCTACGACTACATTTTCGTGCCCATCCTCGGGCCCGACGGCGAGGTCGAGGCGGTGGCCGGCACCACGCGCGACGTCACCGAGAGAAAACGCTTCGAGGAAGACCTGCGCGCAAGCGAGCGGCGTTTTCGCACCATCACCAACGCGATGCCGCAGATGGTGTGGACTGCCGAGCCCGACGGCACGATCGATTACCACAACGAGCAGTTCTACCATTTCGCCGGGATGGAAAGCGGCACTGCCGAAGGCGCGGCCTGGGCCGAGAACCTGCTGCACCCGGACGACCAGGAAGCCGGCCGCGCGCGCTGGGAGCACAGCGTCGCCACCGGCGAACCCTACGAGATGACCTACCGCGCGCGCCACCACAGCGGGGAGTACCGCTGGGTGCTGGCGCGCGGGCGGCCGCTGCACGACGAGGCAGGCAACATCGTGAAATGGCTGGGCACCGACACCGACATCCACGAGGGCAAGCTCAACGAAGAGGCGCTGGAGGCCGCCAACCACCGCAAGGACGAGTTCCTGGCGATGCTGGCGCACGAGCTGCGCAACCCGCTGGCGCCGATCAGCGCGGCCGCCCAGGTGCTGCGCCTGATGCCGCACAACGCCGACAAGGTGCGCCAGTACAGCGAAGTCATTTCGCGCCAGGTCAGCCACATGACGACGCTGGTGAACGACCTGCTCGACGTCTCGCGCGTCACGCGCGGCATGGTGCAGCTGGACAAGGCGCCGGTCGACCTGAAGTCGGTGCTCACCAGCGCGTCCGAGCAGGTACATCCGCTGATCGAAGCGGGCCACCATACGCTGGCGCTGCAGCTGGGGCCGGCCCCGGCCACGGTGCTGGGCGACCGCGCGCGCCTGATCCAGGTTACCGCCAACCTGCTGGCGAATGCGGCCAAGTACACGCCGCCGGGCGGCCTCATTTCGCTGGCCGTCGATGCCAGGGATGGCCGGGCGCGCATCACGGTGACGGACAACGGCAACGGCATCGAACCGAACCTGCTGCCGCACCTTTTCGAGCTGTTCGTGCAGGGCAAGCGCACGCCGGACCGTGCCCAGGGCGGTCTCGGGCTCGGGCTGGCGCTGGTCAAGAACATCGTCGGCATGCACGGCGGGCGGGTCGAGGCGCAGAGCGCCGGGCCGGGCCGCGGCAGCACCTTCATCGTGGAGCTGCCCGCCGCCGCGGTACCGCCGCGTACCGTGTTCGTGCCGCCGGCGCCGGCGGCCGCCACGCCGGGACAACCGCTGCGCATCCTGCTGGTGGACGACAATGCAGACGCCGCGGCCACCCTGTGCACCCTGCTGGAAGCGGCCGGTCACGAGGTCCACACGCTCAACGATCCGCGCCTGGCGCCGGCCGCGGCGCTGGCTTCTCCTCCCGACGTGTTCATCCTCGATATCGGCATGCCGCTGATCGACGGCCATACCCTGGCGCGCCAGTTGCGGGAGCAGCCGACATTGCAGCATGCGGCCTATTTCGCCCTCACCGGCTACGGCCAGGTGAGCGACGTGGAAACCTCGCGCCAGGCCGGCTTCAACGAGCATTTCGTCAAGCCGGTGGATGCGCCGCAACTCATTGCGGCGTTGAACGCACACGGAAACGCTCGCCAGGACCTGGCTTGATGCCTATGGGAACTGCCGAGTTGCCATTGGTGCTAGACTGCTCGCGCTGGCGCGACCGGGTCGACCTGGCCGCCGGCATCGACTAACGAGCGACCCCACGCAGCCCACTTACCAGCCCGATGCGCGACTCAGACTCATCCCTGTTCAAGAACCTCACTTCCAGCGCCATCGTCACCGCCAGTTGCGTGCTGGGGTTGCTGTACTTCGGGCGCGACGTGCTCCAGCCGCTGGCGCTGGCCTCGATCCTGAGCCTGGTGCTGGCGCCGCTGATCCGCAGCCTGCGCCGCGTCGGCTTCGGACGCCTGCCGGCCACGCTGGTGTCGGTGCTGCTGGCCGGCACCTGCGTCGTCGGCGTGAGCATCATCCTCGCTTTCCAGCTGGTGGCCGTCACCGCCGACCTGCCCCAGTACCGCAAGGCGATCCGCTCGAAGGTCGAGAGCGTGCGCGAAATGACGGAGCGCCCGTTCGCGCGCCTGGAGGCCGAACTGAGCGCGGTGGCGCCGCAGGTGCTGCCGCCAGCGCCGCCGGTCACGGTCCGGCGCGGCACCCTGACGACCAGCGCCAACCAGCCGCTGCCGGTGGAAATCCGGGCGCCGCGCGCCACCACGCGCGACACGGTGGCGCGCCTGTTCGCGCTGGCCTGGGGGCCGATCGGCGAAACCGGCCTGGTGCTGGTGCTGCTGGTCTTTATTTTGCTGGAACACGAGTCCCTGCGCGACCGGGTGATCCGGCTCGCGGGGCAGGCCGAGATCAGCCGCACGGTGCGCGCCCTGTCCGACGCCACGCGCGGCGTGTCGCGCTTCTTCCTGACCCAGTTCGTCGTCAACCTGACCTTCGGGGTGCTGACCGGGGTGCTGCTGTGGGCCTTCGGCGTGCCGCACGCGGCGCTGTGGGGCGCCCTGAGCGGCCTGCTGCGCTTCGTGCCCTACCTCGGCATCCTGGTGGCGGGCATCCTGATCGCCATTTTCGTCGCCGCGATCGACCCCGGCTGGACGCTGGCGCTGTCCTGCCTGGCGATGTTCGTGGCGCTGGAACTGGTGGTGGCGCACGTGGTCGAGCCGAAGGTGTACGGGCACAGTTCCGGCCTGTCGCCGCTGGCCGTGATCGTCTCGGCGCTGTTCTGGGGCGCGCTGTGGGGCCCGGTCGGGCTGCTGCTGTCGACGCCGCTGACGCTGTGCCTGGTGGTGGCCGGTCGCCACGTGCGCGCGCTCGAGCCGGTGACGATCCTGCTGGGCGACGTGCCGAACGTGAACGTGGCGCAGCGCTTCTACCAGCGCGCGCTGGGCGGCGAGCGCCACGCCATCCTGTCCGATGCGAAGTCGTATCTTGGCCGCCACAGTTTCGCCCGCTACTGCGACCAGATCCTGCTGCCCGGCGTTGCGCTGGCGGCCACCGAGGGGCGCAGCGGGCAGATCGACGCCACCCAGGAAGCGCGCATCCGCAGCACCATCGCCGACGTCGCCGCCACCCTGACGCCGGTCTCGGGCGCGCCGTCACGCCGCAAAGGACGCGTGTCGCTGCTCGACGCCAACGTCGGCGCCCACCTGCGCAAGATGCGCGAGGAACGCCTGGGACGCTGGCAGGGCTCGCTCGACGTGCCCGCCCATTCGGTCGTGCTGTGCGCCGGCCTCGGCACCGAACGCGACGACCTGATCAGCGAGCTGCTGGTGCGCTCCCTGCGCGAGCTGGGCGTCGATGCGCGCAGCGTGGTGCTCGGCGCCGGCCAGGACAATCCCGGCCCCGACAAGGCCGACCTCGTCTCGACCGTGTTCCTCGGCTATCCGGTCGAGGCGACCTTCGGAGAATGGCAGCGCGTGGCCGGCGAGCTGCGCGCCGGGCTGCCGGACGCGCTGCTGGTCACGATCCGCCTGCCGTTTGCCGACGGCGAGGTCAACCAGGCCGCGGTGCAGGAGCACGTCGACATGGTGCTGCGCTCCTTCGAGGAAAGCTTGGCTTTCGTGGTGCCGGAACGCACTCAGGGGTGAACACGCGCCCTCGAGTGTGGCAATTTTGCCAATGTGTCCACTGCAACGCTTGTGTTGCATGCGGCGGCTCCGCTACCCTGCTGGCATGAGCTATCGCCTTGCCATCTTCGACTTCGACGGCACGCTTGCCGACTCGTTTCCGTTCTTCCTGAGCGTCTTCAACGAGATCGCCGACGAGCACGGCTTTCGCCGCATCGACCTGGCGCAGGTGGAGCGCCTGCGCCACTACGGCACGCGCGACATGATGCGCCACGTCGGCATGCCGGCCTGGAAACTGCCGCTGGCCGCCGCCAGTTTTAAAACGCTGATGAGCCAGAATGCGCACCGCATCCGGCTGTTCCCGCACGTCGACCACGCCCTGCGCGAACTGGCGCGCGGCGCGGTCGGGCTGACCATCGTCTCGTCGAATTCCGAAGACAACGTGCGCCGCGTGCTGGGACCGGACCTGGCCGCCCTGATCAGCCAGTACGAGTGCGGCATGTCGATCTTCGGAAAGACCGCGCGCATCCGCAAGGTGCTGCAGCGCGCCGCCGTGGCGCCGGGCGCCGCCTTGTATATCGGCGACCAGGAAACCGATGCCCAGGCCGCACGCAAGGCGGGGGTCGCCTTTGCGGCCGTGCATTGGGGCTATGCGCCGATTGAGGCCTTGCGCAAGGTGGAGCCGGAGCATGAATTCGATTTGCCGGCGTCGCTGGCGGGGATTGCGAGTTTGCAGGCGAAACGGGTCAGTACACCGTAGGGTGGACGGGTCTTCCCGTCCACGCGTTCACCTATCAGGTGAGCGGTCGCTACAGACGCCCAGGCCAATCAACCGTTCGTTGAACGCGTGGACGGGAGACCCGTCCACCCTACTTCCTTCGCGAATCTCACCCCTTCACGCACACAATCTGCTTGAGGGTATGCACCACCTCCACCAGCTCGCTCTGCGCCTGCATGACGGCGTCGATGTCTTTATAGGCCATCGGAATCTCGTCGATCACGCCGTCGTCCTTGCGCGATTCGACGCCTTGCGTGGCGCGTTCCATGTCGGCGCGCGTAAAACGCCGCTTGGCCTCGGTGCGGCTCATGACGCGGCCGGCGCCGTGGCTGCAGCTATTGAAACTTTCCGGATTCCCCTTACCGCGCACGATGAAACTTTTCGCGCCCATCGATCCGGGAATGATGCCGAGCTCGCCCGCGCGCGCCGAGACCGCGCCCTTGCGGGTGATCATCACGTCGCGGCCGAAGTGGCGTTCCTGCTGCACATAGTTGTGGTGGCAATTGACCGCTTCGACATGGGTCTCGAAGGGTTTCGTGATCACGCCGCGCACCGCGTGGATCAGGTTCTGCATCATCACTTCGCGGTTCACGCGCGCGAACTTCTGGGCCCAGCCGACGGCTTCCACGTAATCCTTGTAGTGCTGGGTGCCCTCCTCGAGATAGGCGAGGTCGGCATCGGGCAAATTCACCATGTGGCGCCGCATGTCCTGCTTGGCCAGCTCGATGAAATGGGTGCCGATGGCGTTGCCGACGCCGCGCGAGCCGGAGTGCAGCATCAGCCAGACGGCCCCTTCTTCGTCGAGGCAGATTTCGACGAAATGGTTGCCGCTGCCCAGCGTGCCCAGGTGCTTGTAGTTGTTCGTGCCGCGCAGCTTCGGCCATTTGCGGCACAGGGCGTCGAACTCGTCCTTGAGCTTGGCCCAGCCGGCATCGACGGGCGGCGGCGGGTTGTTCCAGGAGCCGACGTCGCGCCCCTTGGCATTGCGCGTCTTGGGCGACATGCCGTGCGGGATCGCCTGTTCGATGGCGCCGCGCAGTTTACCCAGGTTGTCGGGCAAGTCCTGTGCCCGCAGCGTGGTCTTGGCGGCCATCATGCCGCAGCCTATATCGACGCCGACCGCCGCCGGGATCACCGCCCCCAGCGTCGGGATGACGCTGCCGATGGTCGATCCTTTGCCGAGATGGACGTCGGGCATGACGGCGACGTGGTGGTAAATGAAGGGCATCTGCGCCAGCTTGGCGAGCTGGTCCTTGGCGGCGGCTTCGACCGGCACGCCGCGGGTCCACATTTTGACGGGCTTGGCCTTGTCGGCGTCGAGCAGTTCGTAGGCAGGCTGTTTCATCGGGATTCTGATGGAGACGACAAGGCTTTCATCATCGCCGAATTCGCGATTCGGGGGAGTCCGGCAGGCGCGGCTCAGTTGCACGGCGGGAAAGGCACGTTCTATACTGCCCCGGGGCGCCGCACTTGCCGCGCCGAACCTCGGAACCCTGCATGCGAAAATCTCATTTGCTCGCGGCCCTGCTCGCGCCCTTGCTGCTGGCCGGTTGCGTCGACGACTCGGCCACGTATTACATCGACGGCAACCAGCACGCCCTGACGGTGCGCGCGACCCAGGACTGGTTCTGGAAAAAGGATGTCACGCTCGAGCTGGTCGCGGCGCGCATGCCGGACTGCCAGCGCCGCATCGCGCTGGGCGAATTGCCGATCGGGGAACTGGAGCTTGAACTGTTCGCCTCGGGCGAGAACGAATACACGCTGCGCGCCGGCGAACAGGCCTGGCGCGTCGAAACGCAGGGGTGCAGGGAGCTGGACGCGCCCGAGCAGGTGACCGGGCAGCCGCTCGGCCTGTTTCACCTGGACGAGAACAAGAAACTGATTTTCGAAGCGGCGGCAGAAACGCCGCCAGCCTGAGCGTTTAATACACTTCAGGGACGCAGCCAGCCGCGGGCGATCGGCGCCGCCAGCACGCGGCGGTAGACGTATTGCATCAGCCCGCCAAGCGCGCCCGCCACCGCCTGCCCTGCCCGGCTATTGGCCAGCACCGCCGCCACGCCCGACACGACCAGGGCGCACACCATGTCCAGCGGCCAGTGCACACCGAGGAACACGCGCGACCAGGCAACCACTACCGACAGCGCCATCAACACCGCGCCGAAGCGCCGCGCCTCGCGCAGCTGGCACAGCATCAGGGCGATCGCCACCGAGAACATGCTGGTGCCGTGGTCGCTCGGGAAGGAACTGTCCGGCGCGTGCTCGAGGAAGGTCTGGCCGATGCCGACGACGAAAGGGCGCGGATAAAACCAGAGCAAGCCGATGATCTTGCTCATCGTGAGTGCAATGGCCGCGGCCAGCAGGGCGCGCACGGCCGCATCGCGCTGGCCCGGCGCACCATTGGTCCACATCAGGACCAGCCCGAGCGGCACGATCATGATGAGCCATTCGGCGGCAAAGAGGGCGCCGTGCAGCTGCCATCCCGACAGGCCGGGCGCGGCGTTAATCAACGAAAACAGGGAGTGGTTCAGGGCGTCGAACATGGCTGCGTTACAAAAAAAGCAATATCCCAGCTTAGCTCAGCCGCTGGATGCGCACGCTTTGAAATCGCAACAGAATGTGACAAGAGCGGCCGTGCTTACGGCTGTGTCTGCTCAAAGTCAGATCAATGTTCCTAAAGCACGTGAATGTGACGCAACCGCGCAACGTCGTAGGGTGGACGGCTATACCCGGCAGTGAGCGTTCATATGGCAGGTATGCCGTCCACGCGTTCAACGCACCTTGGAAACACTGCTGCGGCCAAGCGTCCGCTGATTGAACGCGTGGACGGCGTCCACGCGTTAGTGCCAGCCGCGGAGCGGAGCCGTCCGGTGGACCCGTGATTGAGGCCATTGGCCTCAATCACCCCTGCGCCCATGCTGACGCGACTGATACAACCCAACAGGCGCAGCTGCACAGCCAGACACGCCTGGGCGGCCCTCACCGCGGCCGCATCAGCCGGTGCAGCTGCGCCAGTTCCGTATCGCGCCCCAGCTTGTCGAGCGTCTGCTCGAGCAGGGTACGTTCGCCGTCGCGCACCATCGTCCATTGGGTGAAATATTCGTGCACGGTGCGCCAGGGGGGAAACTCGCGCGGCAGGCTGCGCCAGGCGGCTCCGGTGTGCAGGAAGTAGAGCACCGCGCAGTACACGTCGTACAGGTCGTGCTTGCGCGGACGCGTCTTGCGGCGCGCCGCTTCGAGCATGTCGCGTACGAGTTCGAACTGCTCACGTGGAATGTCACTGGGGAATTCGGGCCTGGCCATGTCGTTCGCCCCAAAATCCCTTTGAGGCGAAGTTTATGAACAGGTTCCCGACAGGCGTGGGCCTGGCCAAAGCCGAGGGCCCGGACCTGGTAAAAATCAGTCGCGTGCGAGCGCCAGGAACTCGGTGCGCAGCGCCAGGTTCGGCTGCAGTTCGCCCAGCATGCACGAGGTGATGGTTTCCTCGCCCTGGGTGCGGATGCCGCGGCTTTCCATGCACATGTGGCGGCACTTGACGACGACGCCGACCGCTTTCGGTTCGAGCACTTCCATCAGCGCGTTGGCGATCTGCATCGTCATGCGCTCCTGCACCTGCAGGCGCTTCGAAAAAATGTCGACCAGGCGGGTCAGTTTCGACAGCCCGACGATCTTGCCGTTCGGCAGATAGCCGACGGTGGCCTTGCCGAAGAAGGGCGCCAGGTGGTGTTCGCAATGGCTGTAGACCGGGATGCCGCGCACCACGATCAGCTCGTTGTACTGCTCGGCGCCGTCCTCGAAAGCTTTCAGTACCTGGACCGGGTCCTGGTCGTAGCCCGAGGTCCAGTGCTTCCAGGCTTTTGCGACGCGCGCCGGCGTTTCGTGCAGGCCGGGACGGTTCGGATCTTCACCGAGGCTGGTCAGCAGGCGACGCCAGTCGTGTTCGGTGAATGCTTCTTTTTCTGACATGGGAATCCTAAAATGCGCTAAACGATGCGCATAAAAAATGCGATTGCCGCCAGTATATAGAAAATGGGCGGGAGCGACCGGCTGCTGCCCTTTTCTTGAGCAAACCGGACTCATCCACTAAACCCTTGCGCTAGCGTGAAGGAGGATCCTAACTCCTGGAGGCGGCCTATGTTCGGAAGCTCGGTACTGGAAGTAGCAATCGGATTGACGTTCTGTTACGGCACGGTGGCGCTGATTGTCGCCACGGTGCAGGAAGCGCTGGCGGCCGCCTTCCGGCTGCGCGCCAACACGCTGCTGGCGGGTATCAAAAGCATGCTCAACGACCCGCGCTTCGAGGCGCTGGCGCAGGCCGTCTACGCGCACCCGCTGGTCAATCCGCACAGCGACGGCAGCCGCGTCGGCGAACGCGCGCTGGCAAGCCGTCCTTCTTATATCGAACCGGCGCATTTCGCGATCGCCCTGATCGACAGCATCCAGCAGGTGCCGGGCGATTTTGCGCGCCTGGGCGCCGACATCGACGCGGTCGCCGATCCGCAGATACGGCGCGCACTGCAGGCCCTGCATGCGCGCGCGGGCGGCGACCTCGAGCGTTTCCAGCGTGCGGTGGCGAGCTGGTTCGACAACGCCATGCAGCGCGTGTCGGGCAACTACAAACGGCGCCAGCTCCTGATCTCCTTCCTGCTGTCGCTGCTGCTGGCGATCCTGTTCAACATCGACAGCATTGCCCTGTTCCAGGCCCTGTGGCAGCAGCCGCAGCTGGCGGCCCACATCGGCGCCGCGCCCGGCGCGCTCGACGCGCAAACCCTGCGCCAGCTGCTGGCCATGCCGATCGGCTGGACCAGCTTCCCGCCCGTATTGAACAGTGCGTTTGCGCTGCAGGCGGCGGGGTGGATCGTGACGGCGGCGACGACCCTGTTCGGCGCCCCGTTCTGGTTCGACCTGCTCCAGCGCGCGGTGCAGTTGCGCGGCACGGGCGCGCGCCCGGACGATGCGGTGCGCACCCAGGCAGCGGTCGAGGTGCGTACTGGCGCCGCCATGCCGGCCGCAGTCAACCAGTCCTGAATCAGCGCCCCGGTGGCCGGTGCGCGTCGACCAGCACGCTCGAAACCGAGACCTGCGGCACGCGCTCCGGCCACTCGTCATGGGGGCCGAACCAGCGCGCCTCGGCGATTTCACTTGGGTCGACGCGAATCTCGCCGCCCACGTAATCGGCCGTAAAGGCAATCATCAGCGAATGCGGGAAGGGCCATGACTGGCTCGCGAAATACTGCAGGTTCGTCACCCGCAGCCCGACCTCCTCGTACACCTCGCGGTGGATCGCTTCCTCGATCGATTCGCCCGCCTCCAGGAAGCCCGCCAGCGGCGTAAAACGCTTGGCAGGCGACGCCACGTGCATCGCCAGCAGCACGCTGTCTCCCTTGCGGATCAGGACCATCATTGCCGGCGAGATGCGCGGATAGGCCAGGTGCCCGCAATGGCCGCATTTGAAACTGCGCTCGTGCGGCACGCGCGTCATCGGGTGTGCGCAGGCGCCGCAGAAGCGGTGCGTACGCGCCCATTCCGCGATCTGCGCCGCGCGCCCGGCCACGCCCATCATCGCCTCTTCCCACTCTCCGAAGAAGAGCGAACGCAGCCCGCGCCAGGCATAGCCCTCCGGTACCGCCTCGTCATCGCGCCAGCCTGCTTGGCAATAACGTTCGCCCAGCAGCCCGACCGGCTGGACGTTCGCGGGATCGAGCCCGAGCGCCGCCAGCGCGGCCGCATCCGGCAAGGCGAGGTCATGCTCGCGCACCAGCAGGCGTCCGCCATGGAACAGGAAAGTGAGTGGGTCAGCATGCGCCTGGGGCGCCATCAGCGGCGTGAAGGTCGGGGGTGTTCGCAGCATATCGGTCATGGTCGAATGGCAGGTGGACCATCATACCGCGAGCCGCTGCCCTGCGCCTGCTGCCTGCCTCAACGACCTCGACCGCAGGCCGCGTTCCCGCAGGGCTGCTGTCGCTTCTGACCCTCATCTTGCCGTCAAGTTTCGTCGTTTCGCGGTTTTCCGGACCTGCGTCAGCCGCAACCAGCAGTCCGAACTATTCACCCGGCATGGCGCTCAAAGTGCTGACTGATCGCTGCATCCTTGAACGACAACCGGGGAGAAGACGATGGACGATGCACCCGTTGTGCTCGGTATAAACCGCACCCAGGACGCCAGCATCTGCCTGATGCACGGCTCGCAGCTGGTGTGGGCGATCCAGAAAGAACGGCTCACCCGCCACAAGCACCACTGGGGCAAGCCGGGCGACCTGCGCCGGCATTACCTCCCTTCCCTGCCCGGGCTCGAGCGTCCGATCGACGTGCTGGTCGAATGCTTTTCGTCCGACGCCGAAATCGATGCCCTGCCCGACTACGAGGCCGAGCTGCAGGACACCCTGGTGCTGGCGCCCGGCTGCCGGCGCGCGCGCATCTCGCACCACCTGGCGCACCTGTACAGCGTGTTCCACCCTTCTTCCTTCCGCGAGGCGGCCGTCATGGTCGTCGACGGCCAGGGCAGCCCCGTCGCCGACTTCACCGAACACTGGAGCGGGGCGGCAGGCGTCCCCGGCGACTGGCGCGAGGTCTCCTCGTTCTACACCGCGACCCGCGAACGGGTCGACTGCCTCGCCAAGCAGCTGTGGGACCGCGACGACGCCCGCCTCGTGGGCCTGGGCATGTTCTACTTCCTGCTCACCCAGGCCTTGTTCCCCGGCGAAGGCAACGAGGGCAAGGTGATGGGGCTGGCGCCGCACGGCGACGCGCACGCATTCGAGCTGCCGCCGCTCGCGGTCGACGGCTGCCGGGTCACGATTCCGCCGGCCTGGCGCAGCCTGCTTGCCGAGCGTGAGCGCTTCCGCTACGGCACGCCCGGCATCAGCTTCTCCGAGTGCGCCAACCTGGCCGCGGCCGGCCAGCGCGCCTTCGAGGACGCCCTGCTCGCCGTGGCGCGCTGGCTGCACGGGGCCACCGGCATGCAGAACCTCTGTTTCGCCGGCGGCACCGCGCTGAACTGCTCGGCCAACGAACGGCTGCTGCGCGAGACGCCCTTCCGGAACGTGTTCATCCCGCCGGCGCCGAGCGACGCCGGCACCGCGCTCGGCTGCGCCCTGTACGGACTGACCGAGCTGGCCGGCCTGCCCTGCGACTACCGCTGGCGCCACGACTACCTCGGCCCGCAGCCCCGGGACGAGGACATCGCGGCGGCGCTGGCGGACGTGCCCGACCTGCTGGTCGAACGTTTTACGAGCCAGGACACCCTGCGCGAGCGCATGCTCGACCTGCTGTGCGCGCGCAAGGTGGTGGCCCTGTACCAGGGACGCAGCGAATTCGGCCCGCGCGCGCTCGGCCACCGCAGCATCCTGGGCGACCCGCGCCGCGGCTATGTCCGCGACTGGATCAACGCCCGCGTGAAGCAGCGTGAATGGTTCCGCCCGCTCGCCCCGGTCGTGCTGGCCGAGCATGCGGACGCGTATTTCGACGTCCCCGGCGCCTCTCCCTTCATGCAGTTCGCCGCGCCCGTACGGCCAGGTCGCGCCAGCACTGTCCCCGCGATCACCCATGTGGACGGCACGGCCCGGCTGCAGACCGTGGGCCCGGACGACGACCCGCTGCTGCGCGCGCTGTTGACGGGCTTTATGGAGCGCACCGGCGTGCCAGTGCTGCTCAATACCTCGTTCAACGGCAAGGACGAGCCGATCGTCGAAACGCCGGCGCAGGCGGTGGCCTCGTTCCGGCGCATGCCGCTGCATGCGCTGGCGATGCCGCCCTACCTGGTGCGCAAGCGCGTCGAGCCGGAGCTGCCGGAATGATCCGGGCCTATCCCGAGCGCGCCAGCGTGCTGCCCGGCGAGCGGCTGGTGCTGCATGTCGCCACCGACAGCCGGCGCTTTCGCGTGCACTTCTACCGCTGGCGCGACGGTTTCGAGGCCCTGCACAGCTCGTCCTGGCTGCCGGGCGAGCGCGCGCGCGAACGCGGCGCCGGCGACGACTGGGACTGGCCGGCCTACGAATTCCCGGTGCCGGCGCACTGGACCTCCAGCGTCTACATCGCCCATCTCGAGGAAGCCGAAGGCAAGGTGCCGCTCTCGCTGGCGCTCGACTTCGCCGCCGCCCTGTTCGTCGTGCGCGGTCCGCGCGGCGCAGGCCCGTACGGCAACCGCATGGGCGGCATGCTCTACAAGCTGCCGCTGGCGACCTACCACGCCTATAACTTCAGCGGCGGCGGCTGTTACTACTGCAATCCGCCGCGCTCGCTCGACCCGCCCGGCGCCCGCGTGTCGCTGCGCCGGCCCGGCGGCGGCATCGGCGGCCCGACCTGGGGCGCCCCCGACCATTACGACGCCAGCTCCAGCCGCCAGACTTTCGCCCACTGGGACGGGCGCTTCATCCGCTGGCTGGTACGCCAGGGCTACACGCCCGAATTCTGCACCGACCTCGACATCCACCTGGACCCCGGCTTGCCGCTGCGTTACCGGCTGCTGGTGTCGGCCGGCCACGACGAATACTGGACCGAGCCCACGCGCGACGCTATCGAGGATTTCGTCGCCGCCGGCGGCAACCTCGCCTTCTTCGCCGCCAACCTGTGCTGGTGGCGCATGCACCTGGTCGACGACGGCCGTGCGCTCGTCTGCCACCAGGGCGGGCCGCGCGGCGCCTTCGACCACTGGTGGCCGGCGCGCGGCGCCGGAAGGCCGGAAGACCGGCTCGCCGGCGTCAGCTACCGCCACGGCGGCGGCTGGTGGGACGGCGCACGCCACACAGCCGGCTTCATCGTGCAGCAGCCGGAGCACTGGGTATTCGCCGGCACCGGCCTGGCGCGCGGCGACGCCTTCGGGGCCGACACCTGGCCGCCGCTGGCCGGCTACGAATGCGACGGCGCCCCGCTCGACGCCTTCGACCGCGCCAGCGGAACGGCGACCCTGTCGGCCTGGGCGGACGAAGGCGGCACGCCGGACGCCTACCAGCTGCTGGCCGCCTGCCCGCTCGACAGCCGCTGGCAGGAGCTGCCGCCGCGCGAACGCCACGCCGCCGGCGAAGGCGTGCATGCGGCAACGCTCGGCCTGTTCGAACGGGGCGGCACCGTTTTTTCGGCCGGCACGACCGATTGGGCGCAGGTGCTGGCCGACGGGCGCGACCGCCGGGTCGAGCGCATCACCCGCAACGTGCTGGACCGTTTACTGCGGCATTGAGCGCGCCCGGCAAAACCTGCAGGAGTGTTGAAGGTGAGCTCCTCGGAGCGAAGCGCGACGTCGAAGACAGTACGCCTGTATGGCGAGGCGCGGCGACGCAGCGAAGAGGATTTTGCCAGGCGCTCTTGAGCGTCCTGGCCGGTTCACGGGACGGTTGGCCATGTCGTCATCTCATCAAACGGAGGAAACGGTGTATCGGCGTCCACTCTTGCATCGGCGCGAGGTCGAATCGATCCTCGTGTTCCGCGCGCTGCACCTGGGCGACATGCTGTGTGCGGTGCCCGCGCTGCGGGCGCTGCGCGCGTCGCTGCCGCATGCGCGCATCACCCTGGTGGGTCTGCCCTGGGCACGCCAGTTCGCCAGGCGATTCCGGACCTATGTCGACGACTTCGTGGCCTTCCCCGGCCATCCCCTGCTGCCGGAACAGCCGGTGCGCCACGAAGAACTCACGCCCTTCTATGCCGGCCTCTGTGCGCAGCGCTGCACGCTGGCGCTGCAACTGCACGGCAATGGCGCCGTGACGAACGACATCGTGGCCGGTTTCGGTGCCGAAGCGATGGCCGGCTACTGCGATGGCGACGCGGTCAACACGGAACACACCGTCCTGTTCCCCTATCCGCGGGTGGGGGCAGAATCGGACCGCCTGCTGCGCCTGGTCGAGCGCCTCGGCGCCAGCGCCGTCGGCGACTACCTCGAATTCCCGCTGGCCCCGGACGACCGCAAGGAACTCGAGGCGAGCGGCATCGCGGCCGGCCTGGCGCCCGGCAGCTATATCTGCGTCCACCCCGGCGCCCGCAAGCGCGACAAGTGCTGGCCGGCCCAGCGTTTTGCAGAAGTGGCCGACCGGCTCGCCGCCGAGTTCGGCGTCGACGTAGTGCTGACTGGCTCGGCCGACGAAGCCGAGCTGGCGAACGAGGTCGCCAGCCACATGCAGGCGCCCGCCGTGAATGCGGCCGCGCCCATCTCGATCGGCGCCATGGCCGCGCTCATGAAGAATGCGCGCCTGCTGGTCTGCAACGATACCGGCGTGTCCCACATCGCCGCCGGCCTGCGCCTGAAAAGCGTCGTCATCTTCAGCAAGGCCGACATCGCCCGCTGGGCCCCGCTCGACCGCGACAAGCACCGCTGCATCTGGGACCCCGACGCCCAGCGCTCGGCCGCCGTCCTCCAGCACGCGCGGGCCCTGCTGGCCGGCACCGATCCGGGACGCCAGCGCACGGCGGGGATGTGGCCCTACTGGTAACGTTCCCGCCCGCCGATCCGCAACACCGCTTGCCCCATAGCCCGGTAGGGTGGACGGCTCCATCCGGCACCGTGCATGGCCACGACTTTTGCGCCGCCCACGCGTTCAAGCGGCCCATGCGAGCTGCGCGGTCACTCGTGCTGCGTAAAACCCGGGGGTGGCCACACCGTTACGCGTAAATAGACCCGTAGGGTGGACGGCGCGACCCGGAACCGTGCATCGACGAGACCTCTACGCCGTTCACGCGTTCGGGCGGCCCATGTGAGCTGCGCGGTCATTCCTGCTGGGGTTGAACGCGTGGGCGGCGCAGGCGCTGCGTATGATCCTGCACCAGGGTGGAGCCGACCACCCTACCATCCTGCGCTGGCGATACCTGGATCGGCACGTTCCCCCCTTCGCATCGCGCTCACGACCCTGCGCCTGTGCCCGCCACCAGCAAGTCTTCCGCCATCGCAATCACCTGCTCGGCCGGCACGTCGGCCACGAAACTGGCGTCGTGGGCACAGCGGCTGGTGAGATTCGATGCCCCGCATTCCGGGCAATCCTGGCGCAGCGACAGCGCGGCGCGCAGCAGGGCCGGGCGCAGAGGGGTGCCGTCGATCAGGTTAGTGAACCAGAAGATGCCGACGGCGGGGGTGCCGATCGCCAGCGCCAGGTGCAGCGGGCCGGTGTCGTTCGATACCACGCATGCCGCACGCTCGACCAGGCCGCACAGTCCGCCCAGGCCCAGCTTGCCGGACAGGTCGATGGCCGGGGCGTGCATCGCCTCGATCACGCTGCGCACGAGCGGCGCCTCCGCGGCGGTGCCGTTCACCGCGACCTGCGCGCCCATGCGCGCCAGCGCATCGCCCACGGCCGCGAACGATGCGGCCGGCCAGCAGCGGCGCGGATCGGTCGAGCCGGGCTGCAGCAGCACCAGCGGCGGCGTCGATCGGGCAGGCGCCTGCCCCGCCGCCGCTTCCCTCGTCACCGCTTCCCTGGCCGCCGGCCCTGCGGCAGTCCCGAACTGCCCCGCGCGCAGTCCTTCCCGGGCAGCAGATGCCGACGACGCATACCCACGCAATGCAGTCCCCGCAGCGAATGGCGGCACGACCCGCGCCGCTTCCTCGCGGTCCGCCTGCGTGACCGCCAGCTCCTGCTCCAGCCTGAGGTCGCAGGCGCCGGCCAGCGCGGCGATCTCGAGCAGGGCCAGGCGGCGATTGCCCGGCTCCGCGTGGCGCACGGTCCGGTCCAGCGGCGGCGCCCCGTCGGCGCGCGCACCTACCGTCAGGCGCGCGCCGAAGGAGGCGACCAGGGGGTTCGAATACCTGCCGCCGCCGTACATCTGGCAGGCGATGTCGAAGGCTTCGTCGCGCATGGCGGCGGCGAAGCGCCGCGCCGTGCCGTCGTCGGGCGCGTCCGGCGGCAGGCCGATACCGGCCATCGGCGGCACCGCGATCACGCGGTCCACCGGCCCGGGTCGGCCGGCCAGGAAGACGGCATGCCATGGCAGCCCGAGCAGGACCAGTTCGGCATCCGGATAGGCACGCTTGAGCGCGTGGAGCGCCGGCAGCGCAAACACGAAATCGCCCACGGCGTTCGGACGCAAGACGGCGATCTTGCGTCCGAAGACCGGGCGCGACGCGCCAGCCTGCCCGCTCATCGCGCCACCACGCCGGCGGGCCCGCGCGCTGCGTCCACCGCCGCGGCCTCGCCCAGCAGGGCGTAGGGTGCGTCGACCTCGCGCGTAGTGACGGTCGTGGGCAGCTCCATGTGGTAGGCCCCGGAGGGCAGGATGCCGCAGCCGCCGTAGCGCTCCATGACGCGCAGTTGCGCCAGCACGTCCTCGCCGCAGTGGCCCGGCGGCAGCCCCGGCCAGAATTCGAAGCCGCCGCATGCGCGCAGCTTGGCGCTGTCGAACAGCACGCAGCCGCCGATCCAGGCCACCCGGTACAGGCGCGATTCCGAAGCACCTCGGGGAACACCTTGGGGAGCACCTTCTGGAGCAACTTCTGGAGCACCGTCCGGCGCACCACCGGCAGCGCCCGCGTGACGCGACTGCACGTGGAACAGGTTGGCGGCGCTGTGCAGGTGGTGGCGCGTCCAGGCGGGCATGCCCGGCCGGACCGTTTCCGGCTGCACGCGGCCTTCCCAGAACTCGATCTGCTCCTGTCCGGGCCGTACCTGGCCGAGGTAGCTCAGTCCGTGCACGGCGCTGCCGACGAAACCGCAGCCTTGCCCGAGGATCGCGGCATGCAGGCGCGCCGCCAGGTCCGGTTCGACGATCACGTCGTCGTCGAGGTAGAGGCAGTACGGCGCCTGCACCTGCGCCAGCAGGAAGGCGCGCTGCTCGGCCATGCCGCGTCGCGGCAGGTGGCGGTGGGTGTCGACGGCGATGCCGCGCGCGCGCAGGTAGCGCAGCACGGCCGCCACCTCGGGCTGCTCGACGGCCACCGCGCTTTCGGACTGGTCGGAGACGACGATGCGCAGCGGCGGCCCGCCGGACGCGCCCAGGGCCGTGAGCGTCACCGCCAGCGCGGCCGGCCGCTCGCAGGTGGGGATGAGGACATCGATCGCCGCCGTCATGCGGTCCGCCCCTGCGCCTGTGAAGCGCGCGCGTCTCCGTACAGCCAGGGATTGAGCGCCGGGTCGTTGTACATCTTGAACTGGCGGTACACCTTGAAGTAGGCGCGTCCGTCGCCGGCTTCGAGCAGCAGGCGGTCGAGGCAGCCGGACAGGTCTGTGCGCTGCGTGACGAGCCGCCCCAGCCGGGCCGTGCAGGCGTCGACGTGGGCCGCTCCCGCATCGAGGCGCAAGGTTTGTTCGCGCATGTGGTGAATCTTCAGCGCGAGGATCGAGAGGCGGTCGATCATGGCGCCGGCGGTCTCGCTCGACAGGCGGGCGTCGGGCCTCGGCGCGACGCCGGCCTGCGCCAGCACGGCAAGGATGGCTTCGTCGATGGCCTCGACGGCGTCGTTGCGCTGCTGGTTGTAGGCGTCGATGCGGCGCTTGCCGGCGGCGATGTCGGCGGCGGGGACATCCTGGCGCCGGGCTTTGTCTTCTTCGCGCCACAGCAAACAATTAAATCGGTGGTTCGCCGCGATGGCGCGCCAGGCTTCGCCGCCGGTGTCGAAGGCGTCGGCAGCGTGCTGCGCGACCTGCAAAAATGCGTCGTGATAGAGGGTGATCGAGCGTGCATCGAGTCCGTGCGCCATGGCCGCCTCCGCCTGAGAAACCGCGTTGTGAACTCATGTTTGGAGACCTGCGGGGGCTTGAAAGTTCGATGCGATTCGGGTGTACACTTTATTCAAGCGCAAAACAAAATCAGTCCCCTTCCCCACCCCTGTATTGCCCCTATCATGCGCAGCTTTGACACCCCCAGCGCGCCCTATCCGCGTCCGCAGATGGTGCGCCAGCAGTGGGCCAGCCTCGACGGCTGGTGGGAGTTCGCCTTCGACGACGCCAACGCCGGCTTGTCCGAACGCTGGTTCGACGGCCGCGAACTCCCCCGGCGGATCCTCGTGCCCTTCCCCTACCAATCCGCGACGTCCGGCATCGGCAGCCGCGAGATCCACGAAATCATGTGGTACAGCCGCAGTTTCGAGGTGCCCGACGGCTGGGACAGCGGCGCCCTGCTGCTGCATTTCGGCGCGGTCGACTACCGGGCCGACGTCTGGGTCAACGGCCGCGTGGCGGGCCGCAACCGCGGCGGCCACGTACCCTTCTCGTTCGATATCGCGCCCTACCTGCGCCCCGGCCAGAACCGCGTGACGGTGCGCGTCGAAGACCGGCAGGATCCCTACCAGCCGCGCGGCAAGCAGTCGGCCTCGGGCACGCCGGTGCGCATCTACTATTACTGCACCAGCGGCATCTGGCAGAACGTCTGGCTCGAGCCGGTGGCGCCGCTGCGCATCGATTACCTGCGCGTGCTGGAAGCCGATCCGGACGGCGCGCTCGCCCTGACGGTGCACCTGCACGGCCCCTTCAGCGAGTGGGAAGCCGAGCTCGACGTATTGGACGACCCCGATTCGACCTGGGTCTGCGCCAGCACCCGCACCGCCAGCCGCGGCGCCAGCCTCGAGCTGCGCACCCGCATCCCCGATCCCAAGCCCTGGTCGCCGAATTCTCCGCACCTGTACGGCCTGCGCGTGCGCCTGCTGCACCGCGGCCAGCTGGTCGACAGCGTCGAATCGTATGTCGGCCTGCGCTCGATCGAACTCAAGGACGGCTGGTTCCACCTGAACGGCAAGCGCATTTTTCTCCTGATGGCGCTCGACCAGGGCTACTGGCCCGACACCCTGCTGGCCGCCCCCTCCGACGAGGCCTTGCGCGAGGACGTGGCCTGGGCCAAGCGCTTCGGCTTCAACGGCGTGCGCAAGCACCAGAAGATCGAGCACGAACGATGGCTCTACTGGTGCGACCGGCTCGGCCTGATGGTGTGGGAAGAGATGCCGAATGCGCGCTCGTGGTCGGAAGAATCCGAAGAGCGCCTCGAAATCGAATGGCTCAGGGCCGTCATGCGCGACGCCAACCACCCCTCCATCGTGGCCTGGGTGCCGGTGGTGGAAAGCTTCGGCTTCCCCGAGCTGATGCGCCATCCGCACCAGCACGATTTCCTGGAACGGATGGTGGCGCGCACGCGCCTGGTCGACACGACCCGGCCGGTGATCGACAACGACGGCTGGCAGCATACCGACGTCACCGACGTGTGCACGATCCACGATTATTCGCATCCGGTCGAGGCGCTGCTGGAACGCTATGCCAGCACGCTGCTGACCGGCCTGCCGCCGGAGACGGGCTGGCACAAGGCCAAGGCGCTGTTCCTGCCCGGCGCCCAGTACCGCGGCCAGCCCATCGTGTTTTCCGAGGTCGGCGGCTACCTGATGGCGCCGGACCGGCCGGAACGGCGGCGCGACCGCCTGTACGACGCCTACGGCAACGTGCGCAACGAGGACGAACTGGCGCAGCGCTACCGCACCCTGATGGAAGGGCTGGCCTCGCTGCCCTTCCTTGCCGGCCTGTGCTATACGCAGCTGACCGACGTCGAACACGAGCAGAACGGCCTGATGACGATCGACCGGGTGCCGCGCCTGCCGCCGGAACAGATCGCCGCCCTGCACGCCAAGCTCTGGCCCGACGGGTAGGAGGCCGTGACGAAACGTGCTGCGCTTCTCAAAAGATTGCAGATCGTCCAGAATAGGCTGCACATCCAAGAATGGAGCTTATGGACAAGATCTCGTCACTGGTCGGCCGCTACTCGTTCCGCGCCCGGGTGTTTTTCAATGGGGTCTTTTGCGATGCCAATGCGTTTGCCGAGGACAGCTCGGCAGGCCAGCTGCACCTGGTACGCTGCGGCCCCGTGATCTTCCGCCAGGAGAACCTGCCGCCGCTGCGGGTGGACAGGCCGGCCATGGTCTACTACCCGCGCGGCAGCGCCCATACCCTGGAAGTCCCGGAGGGCGCCAGCGCGAACCTGCTGTGCGCCCACATCTCGTTCGAGGACGGCGGCGCCAATCCGCTGGCGCGCGCGCTGCCCGAACGCCTGTACCTGCCCTTTTCGAAGGTGCGCGCGCTCGAACACACCCTCGAGCTGCTGTTCGCCGAAGCCTCTTCGTCCAGCCAGGGGCGCGACGTCATCCTCGACCGCCTGTGCGACGTGCTGATGGTGCAGGTGCTGCGCCACGAATTCGAACACGGCACGCTGTCGATCGGCCTGCTGGCCGGGCTGGCCGACCGCCAGTTGTCGCCGGCGCTGGGCGCGATCCACGAACGTCCGCACGAACCCTGGCAGCTCGAGACGCTCGCACGCGAAGCCTGCATGTCGCGCGCCCGCTTTACCGAGCATTTTCGTAACGTGGTGGGGATGCCGCCAGGGGAATACCTGACGCGCTGGCGCATCGGCCTGGCGCAGGACCTGCTGCGCAAGGGGATGCCGGTAAAGGTGGTCAGTGCCCAGGCCGGCTACACGAGCGCGCCCGCATTCACGCGGGCGTTTACGGGGATGGTGGGGGTGTCGCCACGGCAGTGGCTAAAGGAGGTTGAGCCGGCACACAGGCCGGCTCAGCTTTCTACTGCCTAGCGGTGCTTACTTCAGCAGGCGGCTGCGGCTGGCAACGAAGGCGATGCCCAGCGACAGGACGCCGACATAGCCGATCGCCATCTGCATGCCGACGTGGTGGGCGATGGCGCCGATCACCGGAGGACCCATCAGGGTGCCGCTATAGGCCATGCTGGCGACACCGGCCAGTGCCACCGGGCCCTGGGCGCCGGCCGCGCTGAACACGAACGGGAACAGCAGCGACAGGCCGAGGCCGGCGACCGCGAAGCCGCCCAGTGCGAAATACGCGTTCGGCGACAGCACGGCGAAGAACAGGCCGGCGCTCGAGATCATGGCGCCGGTGGTGACCAGGCGCTGGGCGCCGAAGCGGACCTTCAGCTTGTCGCCGACCAGGCGCGAGACCAGCATCATCGCCGAGAAGCAGGTCAGGCCCAGCGGCGCCATGCCGGCGCTGACGTTGAAATGCTCCTTGAGGAACACGCCGCTCCAGTCGGCGATGCTGCCTTCCGACATCGCACCCAGGAAGCCCAGCAGGCCCAGCAGTGCCATCGGACCGCGCGGCAGGGCGAACTTCTTCTTTTCGACCTTCTCGACGTTGTTGTCGACGTCGAGCATCTGGTAGGCGCCCCACAGCACCATGGCCAGCGGACCGGCCAGCATGATGAAGTGGGTAGCCGGTGCGATTTTCAGGCTGGCCATCAGGCTGCCCAGGGTGGCGCCCGCCAGGCCGCCGCCGCAGGCCAGGCCGTGCAGCATCGACATTTCCGATTTGCCGGTCTGCTTTTCGCGCTTAGACGCGACCGAGTTCATGGCGACGTCATACACGCTGGCGGTAATGCCGAGCATCAGCACGGCCATCATCAGGCGCGAGACGGTCGGCGCCATGCCGATCGAGACCAGCACGCCGAGCAGGGCCAGGCCCGAGATCAGCAGCGATTTGCGGGCGCCGAACTTCCCCATCAGGAAGGACGACACCGGGAACGACAACAAGGCGCCGACGCCGCCGCACAGCAGCACCATCGACAGGGCCGAGTGCGAGACGTGCACGCGCTCGGCGAGGGCCGGGATACGGCCTGCCCACGAGCCCATGACGAGGCCGAACAGGGCGAACAACACAGGCAGGGCATAGTCCTGGGCTTGAATGAGAACCGAGCGGCGCGACGTAGAGATCGGGGCGGGGCTAGCGGTAACAGAAGTTTGCATTTTTCCTAAATCGATTGAATGGGTGCCTGGTGCGTCATGTTTCCCGCAGCGTTCGCGCTGTCGGATGTCTCCGGTCGGAAGAGTTCTCTTGCTCTGCCGTTCGTAACTGACTGCTAACAGGGGTAGAAAAAACAAACGCCAACCTCGAAAAGTTGGCGTCAGGAAGCTGATGGACGGCAATTTTACGCATCCGAAGCGCACTTTTGGTTTGCCGTACGGAAAAAATTTATGCGCGTTGCGTCACGATCACAGTCGAAAAATCAAGTAATTGGCAGAGCTGCACGGGGTGTTAAACCTATTGCATGCAGTCACTTTATTTCCCATGAAAAAGCGCTAAAACTCCCGTTACGGAATGTAAAAACCCTTGAGAAAGTAGGTAACGGACGAGCACTGGGAGGCCGCGCGATCCGTGCCGGCTGCCACGACCGGTTGCGCCATCTCACCACCGACGAGCTCGCCTCGCGGTAGCGTTAAAGCTTCCAACAGGAAACTTTTGAGGAGATTGCGATGTCTCGTGCGTACTGGCCGTTTCTCGTGGCGGGCCTGCTGGCCGGCGCCGTCCAGGCAGCGCCCTACCCGAACGTGTACGGCGCGCCGCCGGAGGTGTTACGCGGCAGCGACTGGTACCGGCAATGTCTGCGCGTGGCCGGACTCAAGCCCCCGCGCGAGCACCAGCCTGCGCGCGCCGGCAAGACCGAAGGCTGCGACGCCGGCGCCCTGTATTACGACGCGCTCAACCAGCCCGATGCGAGCAAGGCGGAATGGGAAAAGGTGCATGCCTGCGCCGTGCGCACCAGGGCGAACGGGGTGCTGATGATGCTGTATGCGAACGGCGCCGCCATGACGCCGAACTTCGACCTGGCCCTCAAGTACGCCTGCAGCATCCAGAGCCCGGTCAACGAAATGAAGGCGCGGGTGCAGCACGTGCGGCGCCGTGCCGGCGGCGAGGACCGCGCCCCGCTCGACGTCTGCGACGACGTCGCCAGTGCCGACATGCGCGGCCAGTGCGCGGCCGTGCGCGAGCGCCAGCGCGACAAATCGCGCGCGGCCCAGCTGGCCACCATCGCACGCGGCTGGAGCGAGAAGGAACAGCTGGGGCTGGAGATGGCGCTGAAGGCCGCCCAGTATTTCGCCCAGCACCGGGTCGACTACGAAACCGACGCCGGCAGCGGCGCCACCCGCTCGCTGCAGCTCGACACGCAAGCCGCCGAACTCGACGCCTTCAGCGCGGACGTCCTCGACGCCGAAACGGGCAAGGCCCCGCGCTACTCGGAGGCCGAGTTCGCCGCGCTGGAAGACAAGATGAACGAGACCTATCGCCGCTTCATGCTGACCCGTCCCGCCAGCACCTCCTACCTCGGCACGATCCGCAAGACCGGGGTCGAGAAGACCCAGCGCGCCTGGCTCGCCTACCGCGACGCGATGGAACTGTTCGGCTCGATCCGCCACCCGCAGGTGCCCGGCTCCGGCTGGCGCGCCCTGCTGACCGCGCGCCGCTTGAAACAGCTGACGGAACTGGACAATGCTGCAGCGGGGCGTTGAGCAGCCTGATTGGCTGATCGGGATGCAGTTGAACGCGTGAGCGGCGCCGATGCCGCGGGATCACTACCGTTCGGGTAGAGCCGCCCACCCTACGTCCCTTCGATAAGCGCTCATGGACATATCGCGGAGGGACGTAGGGTGGGCAAGTTTCTTGCCCACGCGTTCAACCAACCAATGCGCAGCCACGCACATCACGCCCCCGCCCGGAACAACCCCTGCGCATCGGGCCCCACGTCTTCGGTGCTGAGCACCACCAGCCGGTGGCTGGCCCGCGTCATCGCCATATACAGCTTGCGGGCGTCCGCCTCGCGCGCGCCGTCGCCGACGGCCAGCAGGCTTTCCATCCCGAGCAGGAACACGACGCCGCCCTCGAGCCCGGTCGCGGTCTCCAAATTGGCCAGCCGCAGGTAGTCCGGGCCGTAGCCGCCGGGCGGCTGCTTCTTGTCCTTGTTCAGCCACCAGACGCGGCCGGCGCCGAGCGCGCGGCATAGTCTCCGGTACAGCAGCTGCTTCGGGGTGTCGCTGCCATAGATCACGAGGAAGGCCGACAGCGGCAGGCGGTGCTCCCCGCTGAGCGCCACGATTTCGTTGACGGCGCGGTCGACCGCGTCCTGGGGCGAGGCGACGCGCAGCAGGATCGGCGCGGCGCCCTCTTCCATACCGGTGAAATCCGGCTCCAGGTAATCCTCGGGATCGGCCTGCACGGTGCGCGCCAGCAGGGCGCCGGCCGTGTGCAGGATGGCCTGCGTGGTGCGGTAGGAGCGCAGCAGCTTCTTGGTGCGCCCGGCCACGTCCAGCCCCGCATTGCGCCAGCTCAGGCGGCTCTTCATGAAACCCTGGTTCGGGTCGGCGCACAGGAACAGGCGCCCTCCCGGGCGCAGCGCCAGCTTGACCGTATGGAACCAGGACGGCGCGAAGAACTGCGCCTCGTCGACCAGGATGTGTTCGTAACGCTCGAGCGCCGCATGGCCGGGCGCGCGGCAGACGTCCGCCGCCACCGCGCTCCACATGCGCAGGCCCTGGCCCGCGAGCGCGTCGGTCACCTCCATGAACAGCGCCCACACCTCGGCGCGTTCCTTCGCGCGCAGGGCGAAGCCGCGTCCGGCCCGGCTGGTGTCCATGTATTCCGCTTCGCTCGCCACCAGCATCTCGTTGAGGAAGTCGAATTCCTCGACCAGTTGCGCGTCCGGCAGTTTCAGCTCCGGCCAGCGCGGGCGCAGGCTGCGCACCAGGCCCGCCAGGTAGTCGGGGTCGCCCGGCATCTGCAGGGGCATGCGGTACAGCTTGCGCCATTGCCGGTGCACCCAGGCCGAATAGGTCGTGATCTCGAGGTTGGCCGGCAGGGCGCCGCGGGTCCGGTGCAGGCGCTCGCGGATGTCGGCCACGATCGGCGTGTTATGGATCAGGACCAGCACCCGTTCCCGGGGATGCATCTCGGCCAGCAGCAGCGCCCGGCTGAGGGCGATCAGGGTCTTGCCGCTGCCGGCCACGCCGTTCACCAGGCGCACGTTCAGGTCGAGCGCGGCCTGCGCCTGCTCGTCGGGGAGTTCGAGGTCGAGCTTGGCCGCCCATTCCTGCTGCGCGTCGAGGAACAGGCCGCCGAGGCTGGCGCCATTGCTGCGCCGGAAGCGCCTGCGCGCCACCGGCGCCAGCGGCAGCAGCGACTCCGGGAAGAAGCGTGCGCGCAGCTCCTCCTCGTCGCCCGTTGCCAGCGGCCGCTGCAGTGCAGCCAGTCCCGGCGCGCCGCGCTCGAGATAGCGCTCGCGCGACAGCAGGCGCACCTCGGGCGCCTCCTGCAGTTGCGCCGCCAGCAGCGCCGTTTCGTCCTCGCTGCACGCCCACAGCAGCACCAGCAGGGGCAATGCAGCGGGCAGCGCCGTGCGCCAGCCGCGCAGTTGGGCGTCGAATGCGCCGCGCGCGTCGCTGGCGAACAGCTGGCGCGCATCGAGCGCGTCGAAGGGCGTGTCGACGACGGCCAGCGCCAGCCAGCCGCGTTCGGCGTGCTCGATGAACAGGTCGGGCGCGTCCTGCTCGTCGCGCAGGGGCTTGCGCACCACGGTCGCCTCGTCGAGGGCGTTCAGGACCCGCTTGAGCTGCAGCTGGCGCCCGCTCGCGCGCGTCCATTCCGGAATGAACAGGGCCATCGTCAGAACGCGATGCGGCGCGCCGCGGCCAGCAGGCTGCGGTACAGCGCCAGGTGCTGCGCCATGCGCGGGTCGGTCGACGTGAAGTCGGGCGGCAGCTCCGGCCCGACGATCACCAGCTTCGTCATCGCCCGCGTCACCGACACGTTCAGCCGCTCCGGCTGGAAAAAGAATTCGGCGACCGCCGCCAGGAAGCGCAGGTCGCCGGCGGCCAGCGACAGGATCACGAGCTCGCGCTCCTGGCCCTGCATGCGCTCGACGGTATCGGCCACGACCCGGCGCGCCGTGTTCCAGCCGAATCGTTCGACCAGGGCATTGCGCAACGCCCGCCCATGGGCACGGAAGGGCGTGACGATGCCGATCTCGCGCGGCGCCAGCCCACCCTCGAAGGCGGCGCCGCACAGGCTCGCGACGAGCTGCGCATCGTCGGGATTGCGGCTGCGCGCGCTTTCGTCCAGGGTCGGGATGAAGACCAGGCTGGCCGGGTCGCGCAGCACGGCGTCGAACGGATCGCCGTCTTCACGCGGCGCCAACGCCAGCTTGCGTTCGCGGTTCGGCCCTGCCGGACGCAGGCGGCCGTCATAAAAGGCCTGGCTCGGCCATGCGGCCAGCTCGCGGTTCAGGCGGTAGGTCTCGGTCAGCATCACGCTGTCGACGTTGTGCGCGGTCAGCTTGGCGAAAATCGAACCGGGGATGTCTTCCAGGATGGAGCGTGCCAGCAGCACCGGCGGCAGCTGCTTCTGGTCGCCGATGAAAACGAAACGCGCGCCGCGCCGCATCGCCATCAGCGCCAGCGGCAAGGTCACCTGGCTCGCCTCGTCGAACACGACGGTGTCGAATTTGCAGTTCTCCAGCCGATAGGTGCAGGTGGCAAACGGCGTGGCGCCCACCACATAGCCGGCTTCATGCGGGCGGCCGTGCCATTCGGCGAAGCTGTCGGCCACGGTCACCGCCGGCTCCAGCCCGGTTGCCTGCGTGTGGCGGCCGACTTTCGCCACTTTTATACCCTGGGCGGCGATCCGGTTCAGGGCGTTGTTGACCGCCATGTGCGTGTGCGAGGTCACCAGCACCCGCTCGCCGCGCCCGGCCAGCAGGCGCACGGCCAGCGCCAGCACCCGCGTCTTGCCGGTGCCCGGCGGTCCCTGGATGCAGGCGACCTGCTCGGCAGCAAAAATCTTGCCGACCGCCTCGGCCTGCGCCGGGTTCAGGCCTTCGGCCAGGGCAATGCCTTCCGCCTCCTCGAAATCGCGCGGATCGAAGTCATTGCTGATGCGCCCGTCCAGCAAGGGCATCAGCATGCGGTGGGCGCGCGAGGGCGGCATCGTCTCCCCGATATCGTCCAGCACCGCGTCGTAGTATTTGGACAGGTCGAAGTCGTCCGGGTCGGCATAGAAGGGGGTCGTGCCGATGGCCTTGATGACGGCGGCCGCATGGCGCAGGCGCAGCAGCCAGCGGCCCTCTTCTTCCAGCTCGAACGCCGCTTCGCGCGCCAGCATCGCGTTCAGGGGCGAGCCGCCGTGCAGGCAGACCAGGTCGCCCTCGCGAAAGCGCGACTCGCCGCCGTCCGGGTAGGCCCAGGCCGTGCCGGATTCCGGCCCGGGTTCGATGCGCAGGAAGCCCTGCGCCAGGCCCTTGGCCAGGCGGTCCGGCAGCGGCTGGCGCCAGACCTCGAGCAGCTTGTCCTGGGCCGCGGTGCGCTCGTTGTGGACGAACGCACGCAGTCCATCGAGCAGGCGCGCATGGCGCCGTGCACGCTGGCTTCCTTCGGTCATGTCCTGGCTGCGCGTTGTCACAGCAAGGCTTATAAGGCGGCGGGTGCGCTGCCGTCAAGCACGGCCGGCCGGCGCCAGCCGGACTGTTGCCGGCACGCTTGGGCGCACGCTTTCGCGGGCCGGGTTAGGATAGCGGTTTCGCAATGGAAGGACTGAGCACATGAGCGCCAACCTGTTCGACATTCCGCTGCGCCGCCTCGAGGGCCAGGAGGCCACGCTGGGCGACTACCGCGGCAAGGTCATGCTGATCGTCAACGTCGCATCGCAATGCGGCCTCACGCCGCAATATGCGGGCCTCGAAAAACTGTTCGAGAAATACGAAGAGCGCGGCCTGGTCGTGCTGGGCTTTCCCTGCAACGATTTCGGCGCCCAGGAACCGGGCGACGAGGCCGAGATCGCGGACTTCTGCCAGCGCAACTACGGCGTGCGCTTCCCGATGTTCCAGAAGCTCGAGGTCAACCGCGAGGCGCGCCACCCGCTCTACCACGAGCTCATCGCCGCCCAGCCGCAGGCGCGCCAGCTCGATGGCAGCACCTTCGCCGACAAGCTGGCCCAGCATGGCCTGAGCCCGAAGAACCCGGGCGACGTCATGTGGAATTTCGAGAAATTCCTCGTCGGGCGCGACGGCAAGGTCGTCGCCCGCTTCGCCCCCGACGTCAAGCCGGACGATCCGGCGCTGGTGGCGGCGATCGAAGCGGCGCTGGCCTGATCCGCCCCTGCCGCGTCCACAGGACAGCGGCTTACGCACTCCCGCGCCGTATCCCGCCGGCGGCCTGGCTCGGCTAATGCGTTGCCGTCTTCGCCACAAAAACGGTAAAGTAGCGCAGGTTCGAGTCTGTTCGCCAGGGAGGCGCACGTGAGCCACAGTATTGATGCGGTAGATCCACAAAGATTGTCAGCCGCCACGGGTCTTGCTGCCCTGGCGACGATCCGCTGTTGTGGGCCGGGGGGACGCAATGCGTCCTCCTGACCTGCCCCCGGGCGGATACCGGCCACCGCTGCTGGCCGGGTGACGCCCATGCTGACCCTGATCGTCCTCCTCCCCTTCCTCGGCGCGCTCATCGCCGCCTGCATGCCGACCGGCAGCCGCAACCGCCCGGCGGCCGTTGCCGGCGTCGTCACCTTGACGGCCCTGGTCCTGTCGATCGGCGCCTTCTCCCCCATCAGCGACGGCGAAATCCTGCGCCAGCGCTACACATGGCTGCCCGACTTCGGCCTCGACCTCGTGCTGCGCATGGACGGGCTGGCCTGGGTATTCGCCCTGATGGTGCTCGGCATCGGCCTGCTGGTGCTGCTCTACGCGCGCTACTACATGTCGAAACGCGACCCGGTGGCGCGCTTTTTCGCCTACATGCTCGCCTTCATGGGCTCGATGCTGGGCGTGGTCCTGTCGGGCAACCTGATCCAGCTGGTCGTGTTCTGGGAGCTGACCAGCGTCACCTCCTTCCTCCTGATCGGCTACTGGCAGCACCGCAACGACGCCCGCCGCGGCGCGCGCATGGCCTTTACCGTGACGACCATCGGCGGGCTGTGCCTGCTGGCGGGCGTGCTGATCCTCGGCCACATCGCCGGCAGCTACGACCTCGACGCCGTGCTGGCCGCCGGCGACCGGGTCCGCGCCCACGACTGGTACACCCCGGCGCTGGTGCTGGTCGCGCTCGGCGCGCTGACCAAGAGCGCGCAATTCCCTTTCCACTTCTGGCTGCCGCACGCGATGGCCGCGCCGACCCCGGTTTCGGCCTACCTGCACTCGGCCACCATGGTCAAGGCCGGCATCTTCCTCCTGATCCGCCTGTGGCCCATCCTGTCCGGCACTGAGGAATGGACCTGGATCCTCGGCAGTGCCGGTGTCTGCACGCTCCTGATCGGCTCCTTCTTCGCCATCTTCCAGAACGACATGAAAGGCCTGCTGGCCTATTCCACCATCAGCCACCTGGGCCTGATCGTCGTCCTGCTCTCCATCGGCTCGCCCTTGTCCGTGGTGGCGGCGATCTTCCACACGATGAACCATGCGGTGTTCAAGGCTTCGCTGTTCATGGCGGTCGGCATCATCGACCACGAGACCGGCACCCGCGACATGCTCGTGCTCGACGGGCTGCGGCGCGCCATGCCCTATACCGCGGCGCTGGCCATCGTCGCCAGCGCCGCGATGGCGGGCGTGCCGCTGCTGAACGGCTTCCTGTCGAAGGAGATGTTCTTCGCCGAGACGATGCAGGTGGGCGGCACCGAGAACTGGTCGATGTCCTATGCCGCCGTCGCCATGGGCGTGTTCAGCGTGGCCTATTCGCTGCGCTTCATCAGCGTCTTCTTCGGCCCATTGCCGAAGAACCTGCCGCAGGAACCGCACGAGCCGCCGCGCTGGATGCGCTTCCCGGTCGAATGCCTGGTGGTGCTGTGCGTCCTGGTCGGCATCATGCCTGATCTCGTCGTCGGCGAAGTGCTGGCGGTGGCGGCGGTGGCGGTGCTGGGCGCGCCCCTGCCGGAATACGACCTTGCCATCTGGCACGGCTTCAATTTGCCCCTCCTGATGAGCGTGGCGGCGCTGCTGGGCGGCTTCCTGTTCTACGTGCTGCTGCGCCGCTATGCGGATCTTGCCGACCGCGACCGGGTGCCGGTGCTGTACCGCCTGAACGGCGCGCAAGCCTACGAAAACACCTTGCTGGCGCTGTCGCAGGCGGCGGCCTGGCTGCTCCGCCGCACCGGCACCCGCCGCCTGCAGCCGCAATTGCTGATGCTGATGGTGGCGTTGGTCGCGGTGCCGCTGCTGGTGGTGCGGCCCCTGCCCGCGCTGCCGCCGCTGCACCTGTCCGCACTCGACCCGCTGTTCGCCCTGCTGTGGCTGATCGGGGCGGCCTGCGCACTGGGCGCGGCCTGGCAGGCCAAATACCACCGCCTGGTCGCCCTGATCCTGGTCGGCGGCACCGGCGCCGTCACCAGCCTGACTTTCCTGTGGATGTCGGCGCCCGACCTGGCGCTGACCCAGTTGATGGTCGAGACCGTGACCACGGTGCTGATCCTGCTCGGCCTGCGCTGGCTGCCGCCGCGCTTCGCCCCCAAGGGCCTGGCAGCGCACGTGCCGCGCAGCACCTGGCTGCGCCGCGCGCGCGACGGCACGGTCGCCGTGGCCGGCGGCCTCGGCCTGGCCGCCGCCACCTATGCCCTGCTGTCGAGCAAGCCGCCGTCCACCATCAGCGATTTTTATCTCTTGCGCGCCCTTACCGAGGGCGGCGGCGCCAACGTCGTCAACGTGCTGCTGGTCGACTTCCGCGGCTTCGACACGATGGGAGAAATCACGGTATTGGCCATCGTCGCGCTGACCGTCTACGCGCTGCTGCGCCGTTTCCGCCCGGCGCCGGAAAGCATCGCCATCCCCGTGCAGCAGGCCAGCGACGTCGACCAGGCGGCCATGCAGTCGCCGGCGCAGCAGGCGAGCAGCGGCTATCTGGCGATCCCGGCCGTCTACCTGCGCTTCCTGCTGCCCTTCATGGGCATCATCGCCTTCTACTTCTTCATGCGCGGGCACAACCTGCCGGGCGGCGGTTTCGTCGCCGGCCTGATCTTCGCCACCGCGCTCATCGTCCAGTACATGGTCGGCGGCACCGAATGGGTCGAATCGAACCTGCGCCTGCGCCCGCACCGCTGGATCGCCTGGGGCCTGGTCACCGCCTGCGGCACGGGCCTCGGCGCCTGGCTGTTCGGCTACCCCTTCCTCACCAGCCACACGGCCCACCTCGACCTGCCCGTGCTGGGAGAAATCCACGTGCCGAGCGCCTTCGTGTTCGACCTGGGCGTGTTCCTGGTCGTGGTCGGCACCACCATGCTGATCCTCGTCGCGCTCGCCCACCAGTCGCTGCGCAGCCACCGCGCCCCGCCCGGCGCCACCCGAAGCACCATCCCACCGGCCAAGGAGATCGCCTGATGGAAGCAGTACTCTCGCTCGCCATCGGCATCGTCTTCGGCGCCGGCATCTGGCTGCTGCTGCGCCCGCGCAGCTTCCAGGTGCTGACCGGCCTGATGCTGATGTCGTACGCGGTCAACCTGTTCATCTTCATCATGGGCCGGGTCTGGCTCGACCAGCCGCCCTTCACGCCCGCCGGCGCCGTGATCGATCCGGCCGTCCTCGCCGATCCGCTGCCCCAGGCGCTGGTGTTGACCGCCATCGTGATCGGCTTCGCCACCACGGCCCTCTACCTGGTGGTGATGATCGGCGCGCGCGGCGTCACCGGCACCGACCACGTCGACGGCGAGGAGCCGGAAGTATGACGGTCCAACACCTCGTCATCCTCCCCATCCTGCTGCCGCTGCTGTGCGGCGCCGTGCTGGTGCCGCTGACCCAGGGCCGGCACCGCTTCAAGTTCGGGCTCGGCTACGCTTCGGTGCTCGGCCAGCTGATCACGGCCTGCCTGCTGATGGCGCAGGCCGACGGCGGCGCCTGGGCGGGCGGCATCGGCGTCTACCTGGCGGCCAACTGGGCGGCGCCGTTCGGCATCGCCCTCGTCGCCGACCGCCTGTCGGCGCTCATGCTGCTGCTCACGGGCGCGCTGGCGCTGGCCTCGCTGCACTACGCGATGCAGCGCTGGAGCCGCATCGGCGTGCATTTTCATTCGCTGTTCCAGTTCCTGCTGATGGGCATCAACGGCGCCTTCCTGACGCACGACCTGTTCAACCTGTTCGTCTTCTTCGAGGTGATGCTGGCGGCCTCCTACGGCCTGGTCCTGCACGGCTACAACGCCGAGCGCCTGCGCGCGAGCATGCAGTACATCGCGGTCAACCTGGCGGCGGCCCTGATGTTCCTGCTCGGCACGGCCCTGATCTACGCCACCACCGGCACCCTGAACATGGCCGATCTCGCCGTGCGCATCGGCGCCATCGCGCCTGCCGACATCGGTTTGCTGAAACTGGGGGTGGCGGTGCTGACGCTGGCCTTCCTGGTCAAGGCCGCGATGTGGCCGCTCGGCTTCTGGCTGCCGACCACCTATGCCGCCGCCTCTCCCCCGGTGGCGGCGATGCTGGTCCTGATGACCAAGGTCGGCGCCTACGTCATCCTGCGCCTGTGGCTGCTGCTGTTCGGGGACGAGGCGGGCGCCGCCGCCGGTTTCGGCTACGACGCCCTGGTCTGGGGCGGCATGGCCACCATCGTGTTCGGCGCGGCCGGCATGCTCTCGTCCGACAGCGCCGGGCGCATGGCGGGCTACAGCGCCGTGGTCTCCTCCGGCACCCTGCTGGCGGTGATCGGCTACGGCCAGCCTTCGCTGGTGACGGCCGGCCTCTACTACCTGGTCGGCTCGACGCTGGCGGTGTCCGCTTTCCTGCTCCTGATCGAGCTGATCGACCGCATCCGCACCCCGGGCGCGGCGATGCTGGCGCTGACGATGGAAGCCTGGGCCGTCGAAGACGCCCCCGAAGAGCCGCGCGGCAAGGGCGTGCCGGCGGCGATGGCCTTCCTGTCGCTCGCGTTCGCCGCCTGCGCCCTGATGATCGCCGGCCTGCCGCCGCTGTCGGGCTTTGTCGCCAAGTTCGGCATGTTCCATGCGCTGCTCAATCCGGAGGCAGGTAGCGGCAGCATCGGCCCGACCGGCTGGACCCTGATGGCCTTGATCATCGTTTCGGGGCTGATTGCCGTCATCTCCATGCTGCGCTATGGCGTGCGCACCTTCTGGGCGGCGGAGATCGTCGCGCCGCCGCGCCTGCAGCTGTCGGAAGTGGCGCCGGTCAGCGCGCTGCTGCTGCTGTCGGTGGCGATGACGGTTCAGGCGCGCCCGCTGTTCGACTATCTCGGCCGCGCCAGCGCCGACCTGCACGAACCAGGCAAGTACGCGCGCCGGGTATTGGGCGAGCCGCCGGTCCCCGGCCCCGCCAGCGGCAAGGAGGCGCCATGAAGCGCTGGCTCCCTTACCCGGTGGTGTCGGCGGCGCTGTGCGCGCTGTGGCTGCTGCTGAACCAGACGTTCGACGCCGCCGGCATCCTGCTCGGCGCCGCGCTCGGCATTGCGATCCCCTTGCTGGTGCGGCGCCTGCAGCCGCTCGGCTACCCACATCTGCGCGCGCCCCTCACCCTGCTGCGCCTGCTGGGCATGGCCTCGGTCGAGATCGTCCGCTCCTGCTTCAACGTCAGCCGCATCATCCTGTTTACCCATCACGCCGACGTCAATTCCCAGTTCATCCGCATCCCCTTGACCATCCGCGATCCCTACGGCCTGGCCATGCTGTCCTGCCTGATCAACATGACGCCGGGCACGGTCTGGGTCGAGATCCTGCCCGAACGCTATGAACTGTCGCTGCACGTGTTCGACCTGCACGACGCCGGATGGTGGATCGACACGATCAAAACGCGTTACGAACAACCCCTGAGGGAAATTTTTGAACCAGATTTTTGAAACGGAGAGCGCCCGTGGCGACCTTGCTTGAACTCTCGATAGCCTATGCCCTCGTGTGCGTGCTGGTGGCCATGCTGCTGTGCGCGCTGCGCCTGTTGATCGGTCCGTCCGCGCACGACCGCGTGCTCGCGCTCGACACCCTGTGGATGGCCGGCATGCTGCTGGCGCTGGTGCTGGGCATCCGCTTCGGCACGCAGGTGTATTTCGAGGTGGCGGTGCTGATCGCGCTGGTCGGCTTCGTCTCGACGGTCGCCATGGCCAAGTTCCTGATGCGCGGGGAGATCATCGAATGAGCGGCATCGCCATCCTGCCCGCCTGGGCCGCGCTGCCGGTCGCGCTGCTGCTGATCCTGGGCGCGACCATCGTCCTGATCGGCGCGCTCGGCCTGTTGCGCCTGCCCAGCTTCTACCAGCGCATCCACGGCCCGGCGATCACGATCACGCTCGGCGCCGGCTGCATCCTGATCGCCTCGATGCTGTACTTCACGGTGGCGCAATCGCGCCTGGTGATCCACGAGGTGATCATCACCGTCTTCCTCCTGATGACGGCGCCCGTGGTGTCGATGCTGATCATGCGCGCGGCCGTCTACCGCGACCTGCGCGCGCGCAAGCACGCGGCCGGCGTGACCGCGGGCGGCGTGTACAGCATCGTGGAGGAAGAAACTCCCGGCAGTCCCGCGCCGGGCAAGCGCTAGCGGGATTTTTCCGGCGCCGGCGTGGTCTCAACGGCACCTACAATCTCAAGGAGAACGATCATGGCCTATGTCGATGGTTTCGTCATCCCGGTTCCCAAAGCCAAGCTGGACGCGTATTGGGACATGTCCAACAAATGCGCCGCCATCTGGCGCGAGTTCGGTGCGCTCGAGTACCGCGAATGCATCGGCGACGACGTCAAACCCGGCAAGCTCACGTCCTTCCCCCAGAGCGTGCAGCTGGAAGAAGGCGAAGTCGTCGTCTTCGCCTGGATCGTCTATCCCTCGCGCGCCAAGCGCGACGAGGTCAACGACAAGGTCATGCACGACCCGCGCATGGCCGAATTCATGAAACCCGAGAACATGCCGTTCGACGGCAAGCGCATGATCTGGGGCGGCTTCGAGATGGTGGTGGACCGCTGACGGCAGGCCTGGCGCTGCGCTGGGTTACGCAAGCGCCTTCAGCGCCTCGCCCTCCTCCCTGGCATGCACCAATGCCAGGAATTCCTCGCGGCCGCGCTGTCCACGCAGGTCGACCGCGATACGCCCCTTGTCGAGCATGATGATGCGGTCGGCCGACAGAATGGTCTCGCGGCGGTGCGCGACGATAATCCTGGTCATCGCCAGGTCCTTGATGGCGGCATTGACCTGCTGTTCACGCGCCACGTCGAGGTGGCTCGTGGCCTCGTCGAGCAACAGCAGGCTCGGCTCGCGATACAGCGCACGGGCGATCAGGACCCGCTGCTTTTGCCCGCCAGACAGGACAGTGCCCATGTCGCCGATCAAGGTATGGAAGCCCATCGGCATTGCTTCCACGTCCTCCAGCACGCCCGCCTGGCGCGCGCATTCGCGAAGGCGCGCATTCGACGGCGCGTCCGCGAAAAAGCTGATGTTATCCGCAATCGAACCGGCAAACAGCTGGTCATCCTGCAGCACCACGCCGATCAGGGAGCGGTACTGTGCCAGCCCCGCTCCGTTCAGGGGGCGCCCGCCAACCAGGATCTCGCCCGCGGTCGGTTCGAGCAGGCTCGCCATGATCCGCAGCAGCGTCGTCTTGCCGCAGCCCGACGGGCCGACGATGGCGACCGACTCGCCCGGCGCGATCGACAGGTCGATGCCGTCGATCACCCAGGGGTCGCTGGTGCCATACCGGAACCGCAGTCCGCGCAGCTCGATCGACAGCGGCGCGCGCGGGTTGCCGTCATCCGGGGGCGCCACCCCGCCATCCTCGGGCGCCGTCAACGCGATATCGGCCAGGCGCTCGGCGTGCAGGCGCAGCATCCACAGGTCCAGTGCTTTATCGATCAGGCCGCTGATACGGCTGAGGAACTGGTCCTTGTAGCTGATGAACGCGAGCAGCATCCCGACCGAAAAGGTATTGTCCAGCACGCGTTTTGCACCGAGCCAGATCACCAGCACGGCGATGACGCCGATCAGTGTCGAATTCACGGTGCGAAACAGCAGACCGAGCTTCTGGGTCGTCACCTGGCGGTTCACGGTCTGTACCAGCAGGCCCAGCCAGTGTGCCTGGCGCGCCGCCTGCGCATTGAACAACTTGATCGTCTTCATGCCGCGCAGCGTCTCCAGCAAATGGCTGTCGCGCCGGGCGCCCCAGACTATGGCCTCGGCCGACGCGTTGCGCAGGCTGGCATACGACGCCGCACGCAGCAGGGCATACAGGAGCGCCCCGGACAACACCAGCATCGCCAGTCCCGGCGCATAGACGAACATGACCGCCAGCGTAATCAGCGACATCAGGCCGTCGAGGATGATCTCGACCAGGTGGGTAGTCAGCGCCTGCAGGATCGTCTCCTGCGAGCCGAAACGCGACAGCACGTCGCCCAGGTGGCGGCTCTCGAAGTAACGCGTCGGCAGCCGCACCATGTGGCTGAACAGGCTGGCCCGGCCCGATACCTTGAGCGTGCTCGAAATGGCAATCAGGGTGGCTCCACGCATGGCCGTGATGGCGACGCGCAGCAGCAGGATGAACAGGAAGCCCAGCGCCAGCGTCAGGAGGAGGTCGCGGTCGGCGCTGACCAGCGCCTCATCGACCACCCATTGCAGGAAGAATGGGCTGACGACGGCCAGCAGCTCGATGGCCAGCGCCATGCATGCCAGCACGCCGAGCGAGCGCCGGATACCGACGAGCTTGCCGACAAGCGCACGCAGTCGCACGCGCGGCGCGGGTTCGGCCGCCACGAAACCGGGAGCCGGGCCCAGCTCCAGCGCCACGCCGGTAAAGTGGCGCTGAACTTCCGCATGCGGCAGGCGGCGGACGCCGGAAGCAGGGTCGTGGATCACGACCCCGGCTGCCGTCACGCGCTTGAGCACGACGAAATGGTTCAGGTCCCAATGCAGGATGCAGGGAGTGGCCAGCAGCGGCAGCTCGTCCGGTTCGAGCCGCAGGGGACGCGCCGTCATGCCCAGGTGGTCGGCGATCGCGATCATGTCCTTGAGCGAGGCGCCGCGCTGCGACAGGCCGTAGCGGCGCCGCAATTGCGCCAGGTCGTAGCCGTCCCCGTAGAAGGAAGCGATCATCGCCAGGCAGGCCAGGCCGCACTCGGCCGCTTCGGTCTGCAGGATGGAGGGCAGGCGCCCGCCGTACGCCGTGTTGTCGTTCCAGCTCATCATTGGTTCCATCTCCCGGTCAGCGTGTACAGCGGATCAAGGATCCACTCGACCAGCCGGCGCCGTTCGAGCAGCACGTCGGCATCGAGCTGCATGCCCGGCTGTAGCGGCGCCGCCTTGCCATAGGCCATGACATGCTGGCGTTCGAGCCTGACCGTGACCCGGTACATCGCTTCGGCCGAGGTCCCCGGTGCGCTGGCGGCGAACATCGACGGCAATTCGGATGGCTCCATCGCGCTGCGCGAGACGCTGGCGATCACTCCCCGTGCGTGGCCGAATTTTTGATAGGGGTAGGCGCGGTAGCGCAGCAGGACAGGCTGTCCTGCATGCACGAAACCCACGGCCTGGCTCGGCGCGTAGAGGTGCGCCTCGAGCACCGCCCCGCGCGGCACGATGCTCAGCAGCGGCGTGGCCGGCCCGACCGCCGTTCCGGTATATGCATGGATGGCGGTGACGGTTCCCCCCTGTGGCGCCGGCACCACCAGCGAACGGCGCGCTTCCACCTCGCCCAGTTCGCGGCTGTTGACGGCGAGGGTACGGGCGATGACCGCTTCCTGGGTTGCCATCTTCGAGGGCAGCTGGTCGAGCTCTCCCTTGACCGTGGCGCGCTCCCTTTCGAGCGACAGCACGCCGCGCTGGAGCGTCCGCAGCTTGGCCGCCTGGTCGAGCGCGCTTTCGGCGGCCACCCGCACCTGCTGCTCCGAGATATAACCGCTCCCCTGCAGGCCGCCCATGCGCTGTTGCCATTGCTGTGCCAACGCCAGGCGTTTTTGCTGGACTTCGATTTCCTGGCGCAGGCTGTCGGCTTCGCGCCCGAGCGTGTCGTAACGGGTCATCAGGGCGGCGCGCTGCTGGGCGACCATTTCCTGGGCGCGCAGCCGTTCCACCTCCAGGGTCGCGCGTTGTGCTTCCAGCGCGCGCACGGTGCCGGCCTGGGTACCTCCCAGCGCCAGGCTGTGTTCTTCGGCAGACAACTGCGCCAGCGCTTGCCCCTGTTTTACCTGCGCACCCTCGCGCACCAGCAACGCGCTCACCACGGCGGCGCGCGGTGCGAACACACGCACCATTCCCTGCTGCGGCACCAGCCAGCCGGACACATGGGCCTTGCGGGTATAGCTCGCCGCGAACAGCAGCAGCAGGATGGCGACCACGGTCAGCGAGGCCAGGCCGGCGAACCACCAGTTCATCGCGCGCGGCTTGACCAGGATGCTGCCCATCCATTCGGATTGCTGGTTGCGCAGCACCTCGGGCCGGAACAGCGGCACCCCGACGGCGGCGCCGTGCCCGCGCCCGGCATCGCCGTTGCGCGTGAGTTCGCCGCCGCCGTCGTTCATGTCAGCGCCCTGCCAGGAAGTCGTCAGCCACGTGGTCGTCGGCCATGTAATCGCGGACCTCGAACGATACCTCGATCACGCGCGATACTTTGCGGGTCGGCAGGATCTTGCGAATCTTGGGGTCGAGGAAATCCTTCAGCAGCGGCGGGCGCGGCGCATTGAAGAAGTACCCCGGGCTGCTGGCGACGATCGGTTTCGCCACCAGGTCGAGCTCGTCGCGCGACGTAACAGTCTGGACCACGCAGGGAACATGGGTGACGCCCAGTTCCATGAGCGCGCAGGCGCGGTGGTAGCCGTTGTGCAGCAACAGGCGGCCGCTGTCGTCGTCGCACACGGCATTGAGGAAGTTCGAGCTGTAGCCGACGACCAGGCCGAGCGCCGCCGCGACCGAACCGAAGGAGGCGTAGTCGCCCAATTGCTGCGATTTGAGCAGCACGGGTTCGTGAAAGCGGAAATCGGTCGAATCGGAACGGAATTCATAGCGCTTGGAGCCAAGCTCGCGCACCTGCACCGGCGCGTGGCTGTCCTGCGCGGGCAGGCAAAACCGGAACAGCGCAACCGGGTCGGGATCCGGCCCCAGGCGTTCCTTGAGCCGGTCGACGAAGCTGCGGGTGACATGGTTCTGGCATACCACCAGGTGGGCCAGCTCCACCATGACCAGCCTGGCAGGCAAATGGTCGAACGTGCGCTTGAACCGGTCGCTGGCGAGGATGTCGTCGGCCAGGGGAGCCAGTACCGGATCGAGCGGCTTGCAGTCGAGATGGTCGGCAATACCGGCCTCGCGCTCGGCAAGTTCCTCGTACCACAGGGCGGCGGCGCTCCATTCCTGCACCAGCGGAGTACGGTTACTGATCTTCGGACCGTATCCGATGTCCTCGATGAAATCGAGGTATTTGCGCAATGGCGCCTGTCCCAGCAGCCACATCTCCTGTTCCGGTCCCGCTGCCTGCGCCAGCGTATCGTCCAGCTCGCTATCTCTTTTCATGTTCGTCCCCTGGTTCTGAATGGCCCGGGAGCGTCACCGTACTCCCGGGCCCGAAGGACAGGGGTTGGAATCGGCTTCGAACCCGCGGGTATGATTCCCGCAGTGTTACCTGTTCCCAACCGCACCATCCACAATAGCGACAGCCTGCTGTTCAGCCAGCGACATCAGCGGCAATAGCTGTGGCTTTTGCTGTGGCTGTAGCTCTTGCTTTTGCTCTTGCTTTTGCTCTTGCTGTGGCTGTTGCTCCTGGATTTGTCATAGTGTTTGGGTTTGTTACCGCCATACACATGCTCGAGCTCGTTGGTGTCCAAGTTACGCATGATCCCTCTCCTCGGTTTGAAGCCAGGCATCACTGCCTGACAAGGCCTCGCCGACTTGTCACGGTGACATCATCTAGAAAGCGAAAACAAGGCGTTCCATCAACGAGGCGCGCTCTCGTTCCTGGTTGCATCTTGTTGGGAATTCTCGCCAAAGCTCCCGGCCCTGTTCAAAATCCTAGCTAACTGGCAGTCACCATTTTGTTAAATTCTTGTCTGGTTTGATTTAGATCAAACCTTGTTTAAATACGCGTGTTTTTCAGACAAATCCTACAAGAAATGGTAACTAGTCCTACAGAAGAGCCATCACAAGTATTCGAACAACGTTAAGTTACGGTATCAAAAGGGCTTTTAACTCTGCCGTGTTGGCCATGCAAGCTGAATGAACTGATGAATAAGCGGATTCAGGTCCGGCTGTCTCGGCAGGACGAGGAATTGATCGACATGACGATCGGTAACGGTCGATCCGGAGCGCATGACCGGGCAGGCTCGGACCGGGGCGGCCACCGTCAGCGGTGGCAACGCCTCAATCTGGATAGGGACAGTCGGCTGACAGCGCAGGCCGATCAGACCGAAGGAGCCTGCCCATCGGCTGCCGCCAGCTTCTCGCGGGTGCGGCGCAGGTCCGGATGGTGCGGGGCGAGCACGCGCTGGCGGATGTCGAGCGCGCGCCGCAGGCGGGGCGCGGCCTGCGCGGCATCGCCTTGCGCCAGGTACAGGGCGCCCAGCGCGTGCAGGGTACCGGCCACTTCCGTGTGCGCCGGACCAAGATGGCGCTCGCGCAGGGCAAGCGCACGCTCCAGGTAGGCCCGGGCCTGCTCGTACTTGCCCTGATGGGTCAGGATGGAACCGAGCTCGTGCAGGCTGAAGGCCAGGTCGAGGCTGTCCGGATCCAGCAGTTTCTCGCGCAGGCCGAGCGAGCGCTGGCACAGTGTGTGCGCTTCGTCGTGGCGCCCCATCGCGTTGTACAGCGCGCCGAGATTGTTGAGCATGATCGCGGTACGGAAATGTTCCGGGCCGGAGAGCTCGGTGACGATCGCCAGCGCGCGCTGGAAGGCCGCCTCGGCCTCCTGGAACCTGCCCTGGCTCTGGTAGAGGGAGGCCAGGTTGTTGAGCCGGGTGGCGACCGTCGTGCCTTTCGCCCCCTCGCGCGCCTCGGCGATCGCAAGTGCCTGCTTGTAGAGCGGTTCGGCGGGTTCGAAATGCCCCTGCGACCAGTAGACCGATCCCAGCCCGGCCAGCGCGCGGGCCAGGCCGGCCTCGTCCTTCGGCTTGGCCGACTCGTGCGCGGCCAGCATCCGCTGCAGTGCGGCCTCGGCCTTGCCGAACTGCTCGGTCCAGCTGTACAGGGTCGACAGCTCATCGAGGACGTCGAGCACCTGCGCGTGTTCGCGCCCGAGCGCCGGTTCGCGCAGCGCCAGCACGCGCAGGTAGTAGGCCTCGGCCTGGGGATAGCGGGCCTGGTTGAGCTGATTCCTTGCCAGCGCCATCAGGGCGCGCGGGACTTCCTGGGCAGCCGTGTGCGGCAGGCTTTCCGCCAGCGCCAGCGCCTGCTCGAGCGGCGCTTGCGCGGCCGCGAACCGTTGCTGCATGTCGAGCGCATGCCCCAGCAGCGCCGCCAGCATGCGCACCTGCTCGCGCTGGCCGGCTGCACGCCCGGCGGCCGCCAGTCCACGCCGCGCCAGCGCTTCGGCTTTCGCCGGCTTGCCGAGGTCCGTATAGAGTTTGCCGACGTCGACGAAGAATCCGAGGTCGCCCTGCGCGATGGCCTCGGCGAACAGGGCTTCGGCCCGGGCCTCTCCGGCTGCGCCGCGCACGCCGTCGGCGTACAGCCGCGCGATGCGCGGCTTCGCCTCGTCCCACTCGCCGGCGAGCGCCTTTTCGTACCAGTCGAGCGCCAGGGACGGGTCCGCCGCCAGCCCGGAACCGGTCTCGTGGTAATACCCCATCCGAAACTGTGCGCGCGGCTTGCCCTGGCCGGCGGCCTGGCGCATCAGCGCGATGCCCTGTTCGACGTTTTTCGGCACGCCCCGGCCCGTCATGAGCATCTCGCCAAGACTCGTCTGCGCATGCATGTCGTTCTGTGCAGCTGCCTTGCGGTACCACTGCGCCGCCTCCACGGGGTCCTCGCGTACCCCTATCCCCTCGTCGAGGGCATTCCCGACGTGGTTCTGCGCGTCCGCATCGCCTCCCTCGGCCGACTTGCGGAACCATGCGTAAGCCTGCGCGTCGTCCTGCTCCACGCCACGGCCGTGCTGGTAGGCCAGTCCAAGGTTGAATGCGGCCGCGCTGTCGCCTTGCGCCGCCGCCATGCGGTACCAGCGCAGGGCCTCGGGCATGTCCTCCGGCACCCCGTAGCCCCTTTCGTAGAGGTAGCCCATCGACACCTGGGCACTGGGATGTCCGCGTGCGGCCGCTGCCCGGAACATGTCGGCCGCACGGCGGTAGTCCTGCTGCATGCCGGTCCCGTTCAGGTAGGCCAGGCCCAGCTCGTTGAGACTGTCCGCTTCGCGCTGCGCGAGGCCCTGCTCCTGTTCCTGGGCCTGCCCGGCAACGGCAGGGGGATCGGCTGGCGCCCCGGCGCCAGCCCAGCCGGAACAGAGGACGAGGAAAGAAGCGAGGACGGTGGTCTTGCGGCGCATGGAATAAAAGTCAAACAATCGTTCTTCAAGTTTGCCATAGCGAAAGCAGCGCTGAAAGAAATAGTTCTCCGCAGAACATCCATGGCAAAGCGCTTGTGTTTGCGTGGATCGTCTACGCATCGCGCCAGGAAGCGCCACATGTCAATGACAAAATCCATGCACGACCCGCGCATGGCCGAATTCATGAAACCCGAGAACATGCCTTTCGACGGCAAGCGCCTGATCTGGGGCGGCTTCGAGATGGTGGTGAACCGTCAGGCCCGTCGTCCAGGCGCATTGCCGGCGATCGGCAGCATGGGTTAGCCAGGGTACGGTGAGCAGCGGCAAAGCGCCTTAAGCTGCACCCATGGCAAAGGATGCATCACCTCGTAAGCTGTACACGATGAAACGCATGTCGATTGCACTGGCGCGCGCTTCCATCGCAAGGCCCTTTGGTCCGGCAACGGACCAGGCGCTGCGCTGGGCTGCCGCCTGGGGCATGGCGGCCGGCATCCGCACGCCGCATACGCCGCTACGCCTGCGGCGCGACACGCTGGCCGGCTCGGGAGGCAGATAAGCTTCGGTAAAAAAAGAAAAGCCCGCTCCTCTTTCGAGGAACGGGCTTTCGATCAAGCCATACGAGACGGTCGACGATCAGAACGGGATGTCGTCATCCATATCCGAGAAGTTCGGTGCCGGGCGCTGCGGCTGCGGACGGGCTGCCGGTGCCGGTGGGGCCTGGCGCGGGGCCGGGCGCTGCGGGGCGTCGTAGCCGCCGCCGTCATCCATGCCCATGTCGTTGCCGCCCATGCCCTGGCGACCGCCCAGCATCTGCATGTTCTCTGCGACGATGTCGGTTGCGTAGCGCTCGATGCCGTCCTTGTCCGTGTACTTGCGGGTCTGCAGGCGGCCTTCGACGTAGACCGACGAACCTTTTTTGAGGTACTGGCCGACGATCTCGGCGAGGCGGCCGAAGAACGAAATGCGGTGCCATTCGGTCAGCTCTTTCTGCTCGCCGGTGTTGCGGTCCTTCGACTTGAACGAGGTGGCCACCGCGATGTTGGCGATGGCGTCGCCGCTCGGCATGTAGCGGATTTCCGGATCGCGGCCCAGGTTGCCGACGATGATGACCTTGTTAACTGATGCCATGGTGTGACTCCTTCAGGTGTTGTGAGCCCTGGCTCTGCACAAGACTAAGCGCCAGGGAACTAGGTGATGCAGCACGATATTATGGGGCCGAAAGGCCGCTTCTAAAAGAAGATTTTGTTGGGCTGAGTCAGCGTCAGGACGGGCGAAAACGCAGCACCGAATGGTCGTCGGAGAGGTTCAGGCCAGGACGCAGATTTTTTTTCGGATTCTGAACGATTTGCCATTGAAGCCAAGCCTAAACGGCTCACATACAGGCGACTGGTATTGTCGATTTGCCGGAATGGCATATCAGGCTGACAGCGATGGTACACCAAAGTACTGGATGAATGTACAGCCGGAACAAAAACACGCTACACTAGCAGATTCCCCTCGATCGGCCCGCCCATCGCGACAGTTTCGTGCGCGGCCCCGCAAAACTTATTGAAAGCCTGCCAAAATTAATGGAAGAAATTCGAATTCGTGGTGCCCGCACTCACAATCTCAAGAATATCAACCTTGACCTGCCGCGCAACAAGCTGATCGTCATCACCGGCCTGTCGGGCTCGGGTAAGTCCTCGCTCGCTTTCGACACTCTGTACGCCGAAGGCCAGCGCCGTTACGTCGAATCGCTGTCGGCCTATGCGCGCCAGTTCCTCCAGTTGATGGAAAAGCCGGACGTCGACCTGATCGAAGGTTTGTCGCCGGCCATTTCCATCGAGCAGAAGGCGACCTCGCACAACCCGCGCTCCACGGTCGGCACCGTCACCGAAATCCACGACTACCTGCGCCTGCTGTACGCCCGCGTGGGCACGCCGTATTGCCCGGACCACCCGCACGAGCCGCTGGCCGCGCAGACCGTGTCGCAGATGGTCGACACGGTGCTGGCCATGCCGGAAGGCACGAAGCTGATGATCCTGGCGCCGGTCGTGGCCGGCCGCAAGGGTGAACATTCCGACCTCTTCGCCGGCATGCAAGCCCAGGGTTTCGTGCGTTTCCGCATCCAGAGCGGCGTCAATCCCGCAAAGATCTACGAGATCGACGAGCTGCCGAAACTGAAAAAGACGGAAAAGCATTCGATCGACGTCGTCATCGACCGCGTCAAGGTCAATGCCGAGATCAAGCAGCGCGTGGCCGAGAGTTTTGAAACGGCGCTGCGCCTGGCCGACGGCCGCGCCGTCGCCTATGAAATGGACACCGAGAAGGAAACCATCTTCTCGAACAAGTTCGCGTGCAACGTCTGCGGCTATTCGCTGCAGGAACTCGAGCCGCGCCTGTTCTCCTTCAACAACCCGATGGGCGCCTGCTCGCAGTGCGACGGCCTCGGCCACATCGAGTTCTTCGATCCGAAGCGCATCGTCGCCTTCCCCAACCTGTCGCTGGCCTCGGGCGCGGTGAAGGGCTGGGACCGCCGCAACCAGTTCTATTTCCAGATGCTGTCGAACCTGGCGGCCCATTACGACTTCGACCTCGACAAGCCCTTCGAGCAATTGCCGAAGACGGCGCAGGATGCGGTCCTGTTCGGTTCCGGCAAGGCCTCGATCCCGTTCACCTATGTGAACGAGCGCGGCCGCACGGTGATCCGCGAGCACACCTTCGAGGGTGTCGTGAACAACCTGCAGCGGCGCTACCGCGAGACCGACTCGATGGCGGTGAAGGAAGAACTCGCCAAGTTCATCAACGAAAAGAAGTGCCCTGCCTGCGAAGGCGCGCGCCTGCGCACCGAGGCGCGTTTCGTCAAGATCGGCCAGGGCGCCCAGCAGCGCGCCATCTATGAAGTGTCGGACAAGCCGCTGCGCGATACGCTGGAATTCTTCGAGACGCTGGAGCTGACCGGCGCCAAGAGGGACATCGCCGAGCGCGTGATCAAGGAAATCGTCGCGCGCCTGAAGTTCCTGAACAATGTCGGCCTCGACTACCTGTCGCTCGACCGCAGCGCCGACACCCTGTCCGGCGGCGAGGCCCAGCGCATCCGCCTGGCCTCGCAGATCGGTTCCGGCCTGACCGGCGTCATGTACGTGCTCGACGAGCCGTCGATCGGCCTGCACCAGCGCGACAACGACCGCCTGATCGGCACCCTGAAGCACCTGCGCGACATCGGCAACAGCGTGCTGGTGGTCGAGCACGATGAAGACGCGATCCGTACCGCCGACTACATCGTCGACATGGGTCCGGGCGCCGGCGTGCATGGCGGCCAGATCATCGCCGAAGGCACGCTCGAGCAGATCATGAACAACGAGCATTCGGTGACCGCGCAATACCTGGACGGCCGCCGCAAGATCCACGTGCCGAAGAAGCGCACCGCCGCCAATCCGGAGCGCCAGCTCGTCATCACGAATGCGACCGGCAACAACCTGAAGGGTGAAACCTTAAAACTGCCGGTCGGCCTGATGACCTGCGTGACCGGCGTCTCCGGTTCGGGTAAATCGACGCTGATCAACGACACGCTGTACCCGGCGCTGTCGCGCCACCTGTACGGCTCGCAGACGGAACCGGCGCCGCACGACGCCATCTACGGCCTGGAACACTTCGACAAGGTGATCTCGGTCGACCAGGCGCCGATCGGCCGCACCCCGCGCTCGAACCCGGCCACCTACACCGGCCTGTTTACCCCGATCCGCGACCTGTTCGCGACGGTGCCGACGGCGAAAGAACGCGGCTACAGCGCGGGCCGCTTCTCGTTCAACGTGAAGGGCGGCCGCTGCGAAGCCTGCCAGGGCGACGGCGTGATCAAGGTCGAGATGCACTTCCTGCCGGACGTGTACGTGCCTTGCGACGTCTGCCACGGCAAGCGCTACAACCGCGAAACCCTCGAGGTGCACTACAAGGGCAAGAGCATCACCGAGGTGCTGGAGATGACGGTCGAGGACGCGCACGAGTTCTTCAAGCCGGTGCCGGTGATCGCGCGCAAGCTGCAGACCCTGCTGGACGTGGGCCTCGGCTACATCAAGCTGGGCCAGAGCGCGACGACCCTGTCGGGCGGAGAAGCGCAGCGCGTAAAACTGTCGCTGGAACTGTCCAAGCGCGATACGGGACGTACGCTGTACATTCTGGACGAGCCGACCACCGGCCTGCACTTCGCCGACATCGACCTGCTGCTCAAAGTCATCCACCGCCTGCGCGACCAGGGCAATACGCTGGCCATCATCGAGCACAATCTGGACGTGATCAAGACGGCGGACTGGATCGTCGACCTCGGTCCGGAAGGCGGCGCCGGCGGCGGCAAGATCGTCGCCACCGGCACGCCGGAAGAGGTGGCGGATAATCCGGCCAGCGTGACGGGCAAGTATCTCAAGCCGCTGCTGAATCAGTAAGCGCATCGATGGATGGAAAAAGGCAGAGCTGCGGCTCTGCCTTTTTTTTCGCGGTGATACATCGCGGCGGGATCATTCGGCACGACATCGGAGCCGGCGCGTATCACCGCGTGGAGTCGGGACTCCGGTGAAGCCGTGGAGGAGGCCACTGGCCTCCTCCACCCCTACGTCAACTAACGGGTGCGCTCGGGATTGGTTTCCTTGTTCGCCTCCTTGCCCGACGAAGTCGTGCCGCGCGTTCCGCTGGCGCCCATGCTCGCCGCGCCCTTGCCGCTGGCAGCATTGGCCAGGGCCTGGCGCAGGGTGGCGGCCTGGGGATTGGACACCTTCCCGCTCAGGACATCGCGTGCAGCCACCTGGCGCCGGTAATAGGCCGAGGTTTCGTCTTCGTCGTAATCGACGTCGGCCACGGCAAGGGCCGCGCCCCCGAACAGGCCTTCGGTGTCGGCCCAGGCCGTGATGTTGCCCCAGCCGGCAGCGCCCGCCCCTTTTTTCGACCAGTCCACCAGCGTCAGGCCGGCATCGGCGTTCAGGGAAAATTTGTTGTTCTGCATGAAGCTGTTGAGTGCCTTCTGGTCATTCAGCACGAAGGCAATAGCGCCTGCTTCCGCGCCGGCCTGCGGTCCGATGCTGACGCCGCCATAGTTGTAGAAGGCCGGATTGCTCCAGCTGTCGCCCTGGCGTACCAGCAGCACGCCCGCGCCGCCGCGCGCGCCGATCCCCAGGGCCGCGTTGCCGTAATCGGGCACGACGAATACCCCTTTCGAACGCTGCAACAAGGTCCGCATCTCGGGATTCGCCTGCATCTGCTGCACCACCTCGACCGCCTTGCTGACGTGCTCGATCCCTTTCTTCATTTCCTTCGCCTGGCGCGCCGTGCCCGGTGTGCCGGCCTCTTTCGCCGCGCCGACCTGTGCACCGGCAATCCCGGCCGTTCCGGCCAGCAGTACGGCAAGCGAAGTCGCAAAAAGCTGCTTCATGGTCGCATTCATGGCTTGTTCCTCCATCAGGTAATGGGCTCGAAAAGCCTAATCCAGAGGCCGACCGGGGAGCGCCAGTTTGACAACGGGCAGCATCGCCATGCTACAGTCCTCGCACCTCATCGTTCAGGGATCCCGGCATGACCGACCTTGCGCTCGCCATCGTCCACCACCTGCTCGTGTTCGGCATTGCGGCCGTGCTGGCGGCCGAGCTCGCGCTGATGCGGCCGGCCGCCATGTCGCCGCAGACCGTGCGGCTGCTGGGGCGCTTCGACGCGGCCTACGGCATGCTGGCGCTGGGCATCCTCGCCGCAGGTTTCATACGCGTCTGGTACGGCGCCAAGGGGCCGGATTTTTATTTGCACAACCACGCGTTCTGGGCCAAGATGGCCGCCTTCGCCGTGGTCGGCCTGGTCTCGATACGCCCGACCCTGCGCATCGCGGCCTGGCAAAAGAAGCTGAAGGCCGATGCCGCCTTCGTGCCCCCGCTGCAGGAAATCGGCGGGCTGCGCCGGCTGCTGCTGGTCGAGATCCACGTCTTTGCGCTGATCCCGATTTTCGCCGCGGCCATGGCGCGGGGCATCGGCTACCACTGAAAGGAACGGACAACAACCCATGCGCTTACTCATCATCGGCAATTCCGGATCCGGCAAATCCTGGCGCGCCCGGGCGCTGGCCGCGCAGCACGGGCTGGTCCATCTCGACCTCGACACGATCGTCTGGGAGCCGGGGCAGATTGCGGTCCCGCGCGCGCCGGAACAGGTGCAGGCCGACCTGCTGGCCTTCGTGGACCGCCACGAGCGCTGGGTGGCAGAGGGCTGCTATGCCGACCTGGTGGAAGCGGCGCTCCCCCACTGCAGCGAGCTGGTGTTCATGAATCCCGGTCTCGAGACTTGCCTCCAGAACAACCGCCGCCGCCCCTGGGAGCCGCACAAGTACGCGTCGATGGAAGCCCAGCAAAGCAAGCTGGCCTTCCTGCTCGAATGGGTGGAGGGGTATTACACGCGCGACAATGCGATGTCCTACGTCCGTCACCGCCGGCTGTTCGACGGGTTTACGGGCGCCCGGCGCGAAGTGACGGGCCCGGAATAAGCCCTGCCCTGCCGTTCATGGCTGCTGCTGGGCCCCTTGCGCCTTCAGGCGCAGGTCCATCCAGACGCAAGTCGCCGTGCAAGTGAATCCGGCGGACGCGGGATCGCTGACGTTATACGACCAGCGTTCGAGCGTGCCCTGGTAAGTGACCTGGCACAGGCCCTGCGGCGGCAGGCGCACCGAGGAGAGGAAGCAGGCGTTCGCATTCGCGGAATCGGGAATCTGCTTCCAGGTGCCATGGGTCGATTCCTTGAGGGACACGTGGCGCACATTCGTGGTCACGAGCTCGAACTGCGCGAGCATTTGCTGGAGCATGACCTTCTTGTAGTTTTCCGCAATCTGCCGCGACCGCTCGGCCTCGGCGGTCACCTGCGCTTCCAGGCAATTCAGGGCGGCCTGGATGTCCCCGATCTTGCCGATCGTGTCGATCCTCTCTCTGCAATCGCCTTGCGCAGCGGCGCCTGGTGCCCATCCTGCCAGGACACAGGCCAGCAGGCCGGTCGTGATGCGCGACTTCATTGGCCACCTCCCCTTGTTATTGTTTACCGAACAGACAGTTCGCACTGCGTTCGCTGACCACGGGATTGTTGCAATTGTTGGACGCTGCGGCAGCCGGCCTGGTAGCGGGCGGAGTCTTGCGTGCATGAGCAGGCGCCCTGGTCTTGCCGGCGGTCGCCGCTTTTGCAGGCCCATCCCGGCCTTGCGCCGCCTGCTCGCCAGCCTTGGACACGACCTGCGCAGCGCTGCTGTCCGGCTCGGCTATAGCGGGCGTGCCGGCTACTCCCGATGGCGCGGCCGGGATGGTGTTTGGTGCGGCGTTTGGTCCGGCGTTTGGTATGGCGTCTTGCGGAGCGGCCGGCCCGGCTGGCGGCGCCGATGGAGGCGGCACCGTAACGGCCGGCGCCGGCGCCGGCGGCGTGCTTCCCCCTGGGATGAACCGATCGACGCCGATCGCAAGGGCCAGCACCACGGCCAGCACGCCAGCGGCCGATCCGTACATGAAGAACTGTTTGGTGCGCGGCGCCACGGCCGGCATCTTGCCGGGCGCCGGCCTGGAAGGCGCCGCATTGCCGCCGGTTGCCGGAACGCTTTGCTCCCTGGTTTCCGGCTCCAGGGAAAATGTCGGCACGACGCCTTTCGGCTGGACCTTCGGCGGGGGCCCGGACTCCTTCAGGATCGGCTCCAGCTTGGGCGGTGGGGCCTGCTTCTTCGGCGCGGCCTTTGGCGAGCTCGCCTGGTCGACCGGCTTTGGCGCCGGTTTGGGAGGCGCAGGCTTGTCCGCCTGGACCGCCGGGGCGATGGCTGGTGCGGGCGGCGGTTCCGGCCTGACTGGCGGCGCAGGCTGTTCGGCCTCCACTGCCGGCGCGGCCGGCTTTGCTGCCGGTTTCACTGGCGGCGCAGGCTGGTCGGCCTCCCCTGCCGGCGCGGCCGGCTTCGCTGCCGGCTTCACCGGCGGCGCGGGCTGTTCGGGCGCGACTTTCCAGACGGTGGCTTGCCCGGCCGGCGGCGGCGTGACGGGCGGCGCTGCTTCCTTCGGCGGAATCTTTTCCGTGCGGTCCTGCGCGCTCCCTTCCGGTTCCGGGTTCAGCGGCGCGGTAAGGTCCTTCGGCTCGGCCTGCGATCCGACAGCCTGTGCATCGCGGCCCGGTCCCGGCCTGAGCGTGGTGTCCCTCGCCCGCACCGTCCTCGGCTTTTTCTTGTCGGCCGGGGGCGCTTCCGGCGGCAGCGGCGACGCGTCCTGCTTCGACTGGACCACCTCCTTGATTTTCTTGCGCTCGGCACCCGGTTCGACGCGGGACGTGCTCGTCCTCGCCGCGGTGTCCCTTGGGCGTTTCCGCTCCTCGGGGATCGCTGCAGGGGTTGCGGCAGAGACCGGAGCCGGGATTGGAGCAGAGACCGGAGCAACAACCTGGGCAGGCATCGGAGGAGGCACCGCCGCGGGCATCGTCGGCGGGTTCGCCCCACGGTGCGCGGACGGTTGAAACAGCTGGCCGCTGAGCGCGCGCATGTAGAGGACGGGCGTGCCCCATTCGATGGGATGGCCGTTCCCCTGCATGCGCAGCCGGGCTTCGGTGAGTGAGGCGTCGACCGCGCCGATCTCGACCAGGTCGCGGTAAAAATAGCGCGTAAAAATCATGGCGGCGTCGTCCGTGATCGACGCCTGCATCGCCACCACGGCAGGCACCCCCTGGCGCAGGAATCCCTGCGCCAGCCCCGAGAACGGCACATCCTGGGTGATGGCGCCGGAACAGGCATTCAATACGATCAGCCGCGGCAGGGCCCCGCTGGGAAAGGCCGAGCGCAGGTGGGTCGCCTCCATCTCCAGGCCCTTGCCCGACTCCTGCTCGAGTATCAGCGCCCCGGGAATGCCGTGCCCGACGAAGTGAAAAATATGGGCGCCGTAATGCCGCAGCGAATCTCGCAGGTTGTCGAAGGTGCAGCGGCCCGGCACGCGCCGCAGTTCCAGCTGGCCGGCGGTGATCGAGGGTTCGAGCGCGTGGCATAGGATTTCCCACTCGCGCGCGATGTCGAGCCTGGGGTGGTCCGTGGGCGAGGACAGGGCGACCAGTACCCGCAAGGGTCCCTCGACCGTGATCGGCGGAATCGGCTGCGCGACCGGCAGGTAACGAACCAGGGGCGTGTGCTCCCTGACGGCCAGGAATTCCCTGCCTTCGGTGTCAAATAAAAACTCCCAGGGCCGCATGTGCAGTTCGCTGTCTTCAGGCAACCGCAGGCGGATGCGCAGCCCCTTGCCTTCACGGAAAGACGCGTCGAGCGAGGAGCGGAACAGGTGTTCGATATCGCCGGAAAACACCGCCTCGAACAGCTTGCCGCCAAAGTCCTCGATCGTGCCGGCCTTGCCGGAACGGACGCGACGCTGCCTGAGTCCGCCATAGATTTCCCCGAGCAGTTCGTTTTCCGCGTCGGCGTCGAAGGGCCACTTGATGTCGATGAAGGGACAGTCGCCCTGGGGCGATTCGAGCACGCGCGCGCACAGCCGGTCACCTCCGTGCGGACAAATAATTTCCAGATCGAAGTTCTGATAAATCATCGCAATGCCAATGTGATCCGGGAAAGCGCGCCATGCGTCGGTTCGAAGGAAGGCAATATGGGTTTAGACAGCGGCACGCGGGGAAGGTGCGTTTGGCGAGCGCATGGTGAACAGCCCCCTCCCAGGGGACTGTTCAGGACGGCAGGCAGCGTTCCTGCTTGTCCTTATTTCGGTTTCCAGACCATCTTGATCGCCAGGGTGGCGTTGGTGCTGCTGGCTGCAATCACCGCGCCGATCCGGACATCGAAGCTCACGCCGAATTCGACTTCGACCGTGTCCGGCAAGGCCGCCAGGTCGCCGCAGGCAGTCAGCGCCGCTTCGGCCACCGGGCGGATGACCGACAGCGCGTCCCCAAGCGACTGGCCGACTTTTTCCGTGAAGGGGGCAAGACCGCCGCCGCGCATGACGCTGCCCGTGGCGGCCTCCTGGGATTCGACGACCACCGTGCCACCGCCGGGCACATTGAACTCGATAAGCTTGTTCATGGAAATTTTCCATCCCAAATGAAAAAAGGGATAGGCGGCTGCCTATCCCTTTCCTGCTTCAACGGTTGCTTATTGCGACCGCTTCCTCCTCAGAAACCTCAGTGCTTACTGCGCCAGCTGCTGCTCGAGCTTTTGCTTGGTCGCCACCAGCTCTTGCGGCAGGTGGTAAGACAGCTTCTCGAACAGCTCCGTGTGCAGCTTCAGTTCTTCGCGCCATGCATCCTGGTCGATCGAGGTGATCTGCTGGAACTGCTGTTCGGTGAACTCGATGCCTTCCCAGTTCAGGTCGCCGTAGTTCGGCGAGGTGCCGAACAGGTGCTGGGCACCGCCGGTCTGGCCTTCGGCACGCTCCAGGATCCACTTCAGCACGCGCATGTTGTCGCCGTAGCCCGGCCACACGAAGTTGCCCTGCTCATCCGTACGGAACCAGTTGACGCAGAAGATCTTCGGCAGCGCAGCCGCGTTCTTCGCTTCGACTTTCTTGCCGAGATCGAGCCAGTGCTGGAAGTAGTCGCTCATGTTGTAGCCGATGAACGGCAGCATCGCGAACGGATCGCGGCGCACGACGCCCATCTGGCCGGCGGCGGCGGCGGTCGTTTCCGAACCCATGGTCGCGGCCATGTACACGCCCTCGACCCAGTTGTTCGCTTCGGTCACCAGCGGCACGGTGGTCGAGCGGCGGCCGCCGAAGATGAAGGCCGAGATCGGCACGCCGGCCGGATCGTCCCAGGCCGGGTCGATCACCGGGTTCTGGGTCGCGGCGACGGTGAAGCGCGCGTTCGGGTGGGCAGCCTTGGTGCCGGACGCCGGGGTCCAGTCTTTACCCTGCCAGTCGATCAGGTGCGCAGGCGCTTCTTTCGTCATGCCTTCCCACCAGACATCGCCGTCGTCGGTCAGCGCGACGTTGGTGAAGATGACGTTCTCGCGCAGCGAGGACATGCAGTTCGAGTTGGTCTTGTCGTTGGTGCCCGGGGCCACGCCGAAGTAGCCCGCTTCCGGGTTGATCGCGTACAGCTTGCCGTCGGCGCCCGGCTTGATCCAGGCGATGTCGTCGCCGATGGTGGTGACTTTCCAGCCGTTGAAGGAATCCGGCGGGATCAGCATGGCGAAGTTGGTCTTGCCGCAGGCCGAAGGGAAGGCTGCAGCGACATATTGCTTCTTGCCTTCCGGCGATTCGACGCCCAGGATCAGCATGTGTTCGGCCAGCCAGCCGGTGCCGCCCTGCTGCGCTTCCTGGTAGCCCATGTTCGAGGCGATGCGCAGTGCGAAGCACTTCTTGCCCAGCAGCGCGTTGCCGCCGTAGCCCGAACCGAAGGACCAGATCTCGCGGGTTTCCGGATAGTGGACGATGTACTTGGTGCTGTTGCACGGCCAGCGCACGTCCTGCTGGCCCGGCTGCAGCGGCATGCCGACGCTGTGCACGCAAGGTACGAACTCGCCCTGCTCGCCCAGCACGTCGTAGACGGCCTTGCCCATGCGCGTCATGATGCGCATGTTGACGGCGACATAAGGCGAATCGGACAGCTCGACGCCGATGTGGGCGATCGGCGAGCCCAGCGGGCCCATCGAGAACGGCACCACGTACATGGTGCGGCCGGCCATGCAGCCGTCGAACAGGCCGTTCAGCGTCGTGCGCATCTCGGCCGGGTCCATCCAGTTGTTCGTCGGGCCGGCCTGTTCCTTGGTGGCCGAGCAGATGTAGGTGCGGTCTTCGACGCGCGCCACGTCCGACGGATCGGACTGGGCGAGGTAGGAATTCGGGCGCTTCTCGGGATTCAGGCGCTTCATCGTGCCGGCCTCGACCATCAAGGCGCACAGGCGGTCATACTCTTCTTCCGAGCCGTCGCACCAGTAGATCGCGTCGGGCTTGGTCAGGGCGGCGATGTCCGCAACCCAGTTGATGAGCTTTTGGTGCTTGATATAAGCGGGAACGTTCAGTGCGGCGACGCCGCCCATCACGGGCTGGTTCATGGTACCTCCAATGCCAATTAAGAATTCTGTCTGTCCCGGCATGTCGACGGCCTCGCTGACGAGGCGCCATGGAACGAATGCAACAGGGTCTGATATACACTTCGGTGGTGTCAAACCCTCAATATTCGGGCGATTGTACACCTCACAAACCGCGATTCAAGCGCTTCAGGCCGAAAAATGTAGGAAATATAGTTGACTAAAGTAGTGGGCTACTTCGATTCCCCGGGAACCCGTTATTCTTTTACGTGCTCATCAATAACTTCGTTTAACTTCGATGAAAATTGCCATTCTCGACGACTACCAGAACGCCGCCCCCGCCCTCGACTGTTACAAAATATTGGACGGTCACGAGGTCAAAGTGTTCAACAATTCCACGCGCGGCCTCGGCCAGCTGGCGATCCGCCTGGCGCCCTACGAGGCCCTGGTCCTGATCCGCGAGAGGACAAGCTTCCCGGCCGCGCTGCTCAATAAACTGCCGAACCTGAAGCTGATTGCGCAGACGGGCAAGGTGAGCGGACATGTCGACGTGGCAGCCGCCACCGCGCGCGGCATCGCCATTGCCGAGGGAACGGGTTCACCGGTCGCACCGGCCGAGCTGACCTGGGCCCTGATCATGGCGGCCAGCCGCAAGCTCCTGCCCTACGCGAACAATTTAAAGGACGGGCTGTGGCAGACGGCCTCCACCAACGTCCAGCTGAACGGCCTGGGACGGGTGCTGCACGGACGGACGCTGGCGATCTGGGGCTACGGCAAGATCGGCAAGCTGCTGGCCGGGTACGGCCGCGTGTTCGGGATGCGGGTGCTGGTCTGGGGCAGCGAAGCGAGCCGGCAGGCGGCGTTGGCCGACGGCCATCACACCGCGGCCTCGCGCGAGGCCCTGTTTGCGGAAGCGGACGTGCTGAGCCTGCACCTGCGGCTGGCGGACGCGACGCGCGGCATCGTCACCGCCGCCGACCTGGCGCGCATGAAGCCCGATGCCCTGTTCGTGAATACCAGCCGCGCGGAACTGGTCGAAGCGGGGGCGCTGGAAGCGGCGCTGCACGCCGGACGGCCGGGGATGGCGGCGCTCGACGTCTTCACGGACGAGCCGCTGCCGGCCGATGCCCCGTTGCTGCGCATCCCGACGGTGCTGGCGACGCCGCACCTGGGGTATGTGGAGCAGGACAGTTACGAGATGTATTTCAGGACGGCATTCGAGAACGTCGTGAATTTCGCGGCGGGGAAGCCGACGAATATTTTGAATCCCGAAGCCCTAGGGACGTAGGGTGGACGGCTATACCCCAAATGCGTGATCGTTCGCGGCCATGACGCCGTCCACGCGTTCAACGGACGCTTGATCGGTAAGGCGTATGTCGGGACCGCGAATACGATGGTTGAACGCGTGGACGGCGGAGCCGTCCACCCTACGGTCGAGCACGACCGCTAGCGCAGCTCCGGCTCGCCGGTCAAATTAATGCGCCGCACCGGCATCGCATGCGACTTCGTCCACATGCCGGCCCAGCCCGGCGGCCAGCCGATGGCCGGGCCGGCGTAGGGCGCTAGGCCGGCGCGCACCGGCACCACGGGCACGGGCGGCGCCTCGATCAGGCGGCCGTCGGCCGGGCGCTCGGTGTTGAGGCTGTACATGTAACCCGGCAACAGCACATCGCAGACCTCGGCGAACCAGGCCGTGTGGTCCTCGTCGCGGCCGAGGGCCTGGGCCAGACCCTGCGGGTCGAACTTCGCCAGCGCGTGGATCAGCTCCTCGGTCGTGGCGCCCGGCAGATCTCCCCACCCCATGACGGGATTGTTGTTGTACTCGGCGCCCGAGCCATACCAGCCCTCGCGCCAGGAGCGCTGCATCCAGTTGCGCTGGCCGGTGAACAGGTGCCAGCGCCAGTGCAGTCCGGACGGCTTCGGCCACGAATACAGGTACAGCTTCTGGTAGCCCGCCTGGTGCAGCGCGCGCACCACGGCCATCAGGCGCGCGTGCGGCATGCGGTCGGGCGGCGTGCGCCGGAAGAGGATGGGCTCGCCATCGGCGTGCTGCACCTCGTCGGTCGACAGGTTGAGGTCGAGGGTGCGCGCCTCGTTGCCGAAGCGGGCGGAGACCCAGCCGGTCAGCAGGTTGACGTGGGTGATCACGCCATACCCGCGATGGCGGTGGAAAATAACGGTTCCTGGAGCTACGGCTTTCATGGGAATTCGATGGGGCAATGCCCTGAGAAAAGATCAGTCTACTCATCCGATCCGTTTGATTCTAGCGCAGTCACATATGGATACACTACCGATTGCGGCTATCATTACCCACCTTTTTTTATTGCGTGTATAAACCGACATGACCCTGCGACTCATCGCCACCGGCGGCACCTTCGACAAACACTATAACGAGCTGACCGGCGTCCTCGGCTTTGCCGAAAGCCATTTGCCGGCCGTAATCAGCCGCGCCCGCCTGACGATCCCCGTCGAGCTGCAACTGCTGCCCCTGCTCGACTCGCTCGACATGCAGGACGCCGACCGCCAGCGCGTGCTCGAGGCCTGCCAGGCTGCCAGCGAGAAGGCGATCGTCATCGTCCACGGCACCGACACCATGCCGCAAACGGCCGCCGTCCTCGGCGCCGCCGCGCTCGGCAAGACGGTCGTGCTGACCGGCGCCATGATCCCTTACGAGATCGCCAACTCGGACGCCCTGTTCAACCTCGGCTTCGCCTGCGGCGTGGCGCAGACCCTGCCGGCCGGCGTCTACGTGGCCATGAACGGCCAGGTCTTTGCATGGGATAACGTGACGAAGAACCGCGCCGCCGGCGTCTTCCAGCCTCTTTGAACCGCAAAAGAATCAAATAAAAGTTCCGCAGGGCAGCAGAGCGCTGCCCTGTCGACAAACTTTCTATACTTTTCTCTCCCGTGAACAGAGAGGAGAGTTCCCCATGTCAGACCGTCCCATCCTGACTACGCGCCAGGGCCATCCCGTGCGCGACAACCAGTCGCTGCGTTCCGTCGGTGAGCGCGGTCCGGCGACCCTCGAGAACTACCAGTTTATCGAAAAGATCACCCACTTCGACCGCGAGCGGATTCCCGAGCGCGTCGTGCACGCGCGCGGCACCGGCGCCCACGGTTATTTCGAAGCCTACGGCACCATCGGCGACGAGCCTGCCGGCAAGTACACGCGCGCCCGCGTGCTCAACGAGACCGGCGTGCAGACGCCCGTGTTCGTGCGTTTCTCGACCGTCATCGGCGGCAAGGACTCGCCGGAAACGGCGCGCGACCCGCGCGGCTTCGCCGTCAAGCTGAAAACCGTCGACGGCAACTGGGACCTGGTCGGCAACAATCTGAAGGTGTTCTTCATCCGCGACGCCATTAAATTCCCGGACATGATCCACGCCTTCAAACCCGACCCGGTGACCAACCAGCAGGAGCCGTGGCGCTTCTACGACTTCGTCGCGAATTCCCCGGAAGCGCTGCACATGGTGACCTGGGTAAAGAGCCCGTGGGGCATCCCGGCCAACTACCGCGAAATGGAAGGCTCGGGCGTCAACACCTATAAGCTCGTCAACGACCAGGGCGTGGCCCACCTGGTGCGTTTCCACTGGGAGCCGCGCCAGGGCGTGCGCAACCTGACAGCCAGGCAGGCCGCCGAAATCCAGGCCCACGACACCAGCCACGCCACCCGCGATTTGTATGACGCGATCGAGCGCGGCGATTATCCGGAGTGGGAGTTCTGCATCCAGATCATGGCCGACGGCGAGCATCCCGAGCTCGACTTCGACCCGCTGGACGACACCAAGCGCTGGCCGGAAGACCAGTTTCCGCTGCTGCCCGCAGGCCGCATGGTGCTCGATAAAAACCCGGACAATGTGTTCGCGGAAACCGAGCAATCGGCCTTCGGCACCGGCGTGCTGGTCGACGGCATCGATTTTTCGGACGACAAGATGCTGCAGGGCCGCACCCTGTCCTACTCCGACACCCAGCGCTACCGCGTCGGGCCGAACTACCTGCAACTGCCGATCAATGCCCCGCAAGAAAAAGCACGCGCCCGCACCAACCAGCGCGACGGCCAGATGGCGTATTACGTCGACGACAGCGGAGAAAACAGGCACATCAACTACGAGCCGAGCCTGATCGGCGGCACCCGCGAGGCGCCCAAGCCGGAGCGCGACTACCACCAATATGTCGAGGGCCACCTCGGCCGCTACCAGACCACGAACACGCGCAGCGACTACAAGCAGGCAGGCGACCGCTATCGCACCTTCGAGGACTGGGAACGCGACGAGCTGGTGAGCAACGTCGGCGGCGATCTGAAGCAGTGCCCGGAACCGATCCAGCTGCGCATGGTGTGGCACCTGTGGCATTGCGACGAGGACTACGGCCGCCGCGTGGCGGAAGTTGCCGGCATCGACCTGGAAAAGGCCAAGGCTCTGCCGCCGCTGGAAGGCAAGCCGGCGCCGCATGAGAACCGCCAGGGACCGACCTATACGGATGGCAGGAGCGAGGAGCCGGCGACCAGCGACGAGGTGGCGGGCGCGAAGTAAATCCTTGAATTGAAAAGCAAAACGGACCCGAGAGGGTCCGTTTATCGTTACGCGTAGGGTGGACGGCTCTGCCGTCCACGCGTTCAACGAACGGGTGCTAATCGAATCGCTTATGTGCATGGACTGGTTGAACGCGTGGGCAGGAAACCTGCCCACCCTACGTCCCTCCGGCATACGTTGCAGCCGATCGCCCGTCCAGCGAACGCCGGCTGTTACGCCTTCGCTTCCCCACCCAGCGCGTCGACCACGTCGGCCAGCATCTTCGCCAGCTCGCCGGTCATCAGCATCATGTCGTTGTCAAAACGCTCGTCGTCGCTGTGGGTGACGGCGCCGCCCTCGTTGATGACGTCGAGCGGCTTGACGCCCTTGATCGCCAGCGATTCGGTCAGCACGAAACTGATGCGGCTGTTCCAGGTCATGGCCAGGCGGGTGCACTGCTTACCTGCGGCGATGTGGCGGCGGATGTCTTCCGGATCCAGCGAGTGTTTCACGTAACGCACGGCGGCGCGGCTTTCGCCGGTGGCGCGCAATTCCGTGTCCTGGTCGATCGTGAAGTTGTACGGCGCCTCATCCGATTCGAGCCAGCCGGTCATCACGGCGACAGGCGAGCGCTGCACGCGCAGCGACTCGAGCGGCATGCGGTCGACGGCCTTGAGCAGCAGTTTCACGACGTCGTCGGCTTTCGCCGGGCTGGCGGCATCGACTACCAGCCAGCCGTTGACCGGGTCGATCCAGGTCCAGGTGTTGCTGCGGATCGTGAATGCGCGCGGCAGCAGTTCGTCGGCCACGCGTTCCTTCAGTTCTTTCATCGCCTTTTTGCCTGGCGGGAAGCCCTGCTGCTCTTCCAGCTCGGCCGCCTTGGCCTTGGCCACCTGGTTGATCACCGAGCCCGGCAGGAGCTTCTTTTCGGTGCCCAGCATCATCAGCATCTGCTTGTTGACGACGTGAACGAGGCCGCCGTTCGGGCGCGGCGTATCCCAGCCCTGGCGCAGCAGTTCGTTGCTGTTGGCCGGGGTGAAGGCCAGCGGCGCCAGCGCCTCTTCCATCTGCTCAGGGGTGAAGGCCCATGGTGCGGGCAGGCGGTAAATCTGAAGATTCTTGAACCACATAGTTGCTTTCTGTTGTCTCAGTATTTCAGGGGAACGACATTCTACACGCTGATGCGCGGCAATTTTCAACCGGCAACAGACGCTTTTTTAATGTGTTGTGCGTTCGTCAAACAGGCTGAGCTGCTCGACGTTTTCGGTGTCGCCCAGCCGCACGCCCACGCCCAAGAGGCGCACCGGGCGGCTGGCGCGTTGCCAGCCGATTTCCATCAGCCGGGCGAAGGTCGGCATGTGTGGCGAAAAGCCCACGCACTCGACCGTGGTCTGCTGGAAGTCGGAGAATTTGATTTTGACGAACAATTTATTGATGAATTTTTCGGCAGCGTTGCGCTTGATGCGGCCGAGCAGGTGTTCGACCAGCTCAGGCAACAGCGCCAGGCAGGCGGCCAGGTCGGGCACGTCCGGCGTGTACGTTTCCTCGGTGCTGATCGACTTGCGCTCGCGCTCGGGGCTGACCTCGCGGTAGTCGATCCCGCGGCACAGGTCGTGCAGGCGCGCCCCGAAACTGCCGAAGTGGTGCTGCAGCTCCTGCATCGTCCAACTGCGCAAGTCCGCGCAGGTTTGCGCGCCCAGTTTATTGAGCTTGGCCGCCGTCACCTTGCCGACCCCGTGCAGCTTTTTCACGGGCAGCGCCGACACGAAGGCGTCGACCTCTTCCGGGCGCACGAGGAACAGCCCGTCGGGCTTGTTCCAGTCGCTGGCGATCTTGGCGACGAATTTATTCGGCGCCACGCCGGCCGAGGCCGTGATGCCGACGGTCTCGAAAATGCGGCGCCGGATTTCCTGGGCGATCAGGGTGGCGCTGCCCTTGCAGTGGGGCGAATTGGAAACGTCGAGATAGGCTTCGTCGAGCGACAGGGGTTCGACCAGGTCCGTGTAGTCGCTGTAGATCTCCATGATCTGGCGCGAGGCAATCCGATACTTTTCCATCTGCGGCGGAATGACCAGCAGCTCCGGGCACAGTTTCATGGCCTGGGCCGTAGCCATTGCCGAGTGGATGCCGTAGCGGCGCGCCTCGTAATTGCAGGTCGCCACCACGCCGCGCTGGTCGGGACGGCCGCCGACGGCGAGCGGGCGCCCGCGCAGGGACGGATCGTCGCGCATCTCGACCGACGCATAGAAGCAGTCGCAATCGCAATGGATAATTTTACGTGCGGGGACGTTCACTCTGGCGGCGGCCGGGGCCGACTACTGTAATTCTGTACAGTATCTCGTCAATCGGGGTTTGTTGCAAGACGCAAGCATCCCTGCACCGGCAAAAAAAGACGCGCGGCAAGCCGCGCGTCGTTTCACTTCACTTCTAGTACTTTACTTCCCTGCAGCCATTACCAGCTCATCTTGAGCGTGTACTTGCCGCTGGTCGAACCGGTGCCGCCGCTGTAGTAGCGCACGCGCACATAACGTGCAACGGTGGTGGTGCCGGTGTTCGTCACCGAAGCGGTGTCGGTCGCGCCGGCGCCGTTCTGGCTCGTGGCCAGTTGCGTACCCGAGCTGTTGTAGACATACAGGTCGTAGTCGGCGGTCGACAGGCCCATGGTCAGCGTCGAGGTCAGGGTCTTACCGGCCGGCAGTTGGACCACGAAGTAGTCGGTGTCGGTGGTGGTGGCCATGGTGCCGTTGACCGTGGTGCCGCTGGTGCTGATGGCGTTCGCCGACGAGATCGTGTTGTTCGACTCGGTCTCGTTGATGGTCGGCGCCGTTGGCGTGGTCGTGGTCGCCGAAGCCACCGCGGCTGCCGCGTCGACGATACCGGTGCCGCAGCTGGTGCAGGTGCCCGGGAACGGCCGTGCGGTGCTCTTGAGCTTGGACTCGATCTGGTCCGGGGTCAGCGCGCTGTTCTTGGCCAGCATCAGCGCGGCCACGCCGGCGACGTGCGGGGTCGCCATCGAGGTGCCCTGGTAGCCGGCATAGTTGTCCGCGCCTGGCGACTGGGTACCGGCGTTCAGGGTCGAGATGATGTAGCCGTTGGCATCGCCGCCTGGAGCAGCGACGTCGACCACGGTGCCATAGTTCGAGTACGGAGCGCGGGCACCGTTGCGGTTGGTTGCCGCCACGGTCACGACGCCGGCGCAGTTGGCCGGATTCGAGTTGCTGGCGTTCATGTTCTCGTTACCGGCCGCGACGATGACGACGGTGCCGCGCGAACGGGCGCTGTTGATCGCGTTCTGGGTGGTGGTGCCGCAGGCGCCGCCGCCGCCGAGCGACATGTTGATCACTTGCGCACGGGCTGCGATGTTCGTCACGCCGGTGACGGCGCCGCCCGAGGACCAGACGATTGCGTCGGCGATGTCCGAGGTGTAGCCGCCGCACTTGCCGAGCACGCGCACCGGCACGATCTTGGCGCCGTAGGCAACGCCGGCCACGCCGGTGCCGTTGTTGGTGGCGGCGGCGATGGTGCCGGCCACGTGGGTGCCGTGCCAGCTCGAGCTCGATGCCGGCTCGCCGGCGGCGCATTCGTTGGCGAGGGTCCAGTCGCCCGGATCCGACGCATCGCTGTCGCGGCCATTGCCGTCGTTGCCGATCGTCGCGTCCGAAATGAAGTCATAGCCAGCCAGGATCTGGCCGCTCAGGTCGGCGTGCGGACGGATGCCGGTGTCGATCACGGCGACGCGAACGCCGGTGCCGGTCGAGCTGTCCCAGGCTGCCGGCAGGCGCAGGCCGCCGGTGGTTTCGTAGTAGTGCCACTGCTGGGTGTACATCGGGTCGGTCGGGGTCGCCATCTTGCGCAGGATGCGGTCCGGCTCGGCGTACTCGACGGAAGCGTCGCGTGCCATCAGTTCGGCGGCCAGCGCCTCGGCTTCCTTGACGGAGACCTTGCGGTCGATTTTCATCACGTGCGCGCCGGTGGCGGTCGTGCGCAGTGCCTTCAGGCTCATGCCGAACTGCTGGCCTGCGCGCTCGGCGACGGCCTGGCGTGCGGCGGTCATGGCCGGCACGGCGCCCTGGCCCTTGAAGACAGCCGAGCCCGAATCCTTGTACTTCACGATCAGGCGGTCGGTCTCAAGGATGGGAGCGCCTGCTTGCGCGCCCAGCGAGACGGTGGCGATGGAAACAGCAGCTGCGATTTTCAACAAACTCGGGTGAATCGAATGGATCGACTTCATTTGTAAGCCCTTTGTTATGTAGTTTTCCGTCAAGGCGGTTGCCTTGTTTTATAAACACCGGCCTCGTGTGCCGATGTGCCCTCTCGTGGCGGCTTGGAAAATGTACTGCGGAGTAATCATGCATGTCGGGAATTTCGAATCGAATGAGGCGTTTTCGCAACGCTTTCGACGGCTGAATTAACAAAAAAATCGTTTATTTGCAAAGTTCGTATGTACGCCAAATAACGTTCGGCGTGAATTCCTTACCTGCATCACAACAATCATTACTTGTGCATAAGGCAAGAGATTCAAATATGTTATTTGCATAAAAACAGGTCATTTACTGACCCTTCCTAAGGATTAATTAAGTTTTGTCATTGCCTTGTGATCGGAAGTCACTGCCTAAATTGCGCATTTTTTGCGCAAGACCTTGACATAAATCAATATTGCCTTTGCTCAAATGGTGATGCGGATGGCAAGTAGCGGACGACGAGTGCACGTGCCTGAAAACCAGGCGCGGGCTCGGACGCTGCGCCTCGTCCTGGCCCGCGCCGGACCTCAAAAACGTCTTTCGCATATTTTTTCTGGAAAACCCTTGCACATTCGCGAAGCCATACGCTATGATTCGGGCCTCTTCGGACGTGATGACAAACGTCAGACGAACTGGATACAAAGAGCGGGGCGCTTAGCTCAGTTGGTAGAGCGGATCCCTTACAAGGATTAGGTCGGGAGTTCGAGCCTCTCAGCGCCCACCAGATTCAGTTCAGTCGAAGAACCGATCAGTAAAAACGGAGCGGTAGTTCAGTTGGTTAGAATACCGGCCTGTCACGCCGGGGGTCGCGGGTTCGAGCCCCGTCCGCTCCGCCAGCATCAAGAAAAAAGGGTCCGATTCGTCGGGCCCTTTTTTCGTTTAGCGATAAAGAGCATTCCCCCAGTGGGGAATGCGGATTGGGGCGAGAAGGGATTCCCCTGCAAGGGAATCCGCGGCCCGCGGGACGTGGGCGAGCCCCGTCCGCTCCGCCAGCATCAAGAAAAAAGGGTCCGATTCGTCGGGCCCTTTTTTCGTTTCCGCTTCAATTTCTTCATCGCGTTGCAAAGACGGCCGGCACAGCCCGCGTAGCGCCGCCTTCTTCGAAAATCGCGTAAGCTCGCGTGCCGGCTCATCCGCCCTGCCAGCCGCCCTATCCGGCAGACCTTACTGGAACCCTCGTCCCATGCAGCAAAAGCACGCCCTCCTGTCCGTCATCGATACCAACGCCCTTGGCCTGCAACTGTTCGAAAGCAGCCCCGATTGTGTGAAATTGCTTAGCAGCGAAGGCAAGGTGCTGGCGATGAACCGGAACGGCATGTGCGCGATGGAGATCGACGACTTCAGCCTTTTTCAGGGCGCCGTGTGGAAGTCGTTCTGGCCGCAGGAAAGCCAGGCCGGGATCGATGCCGCGATGGCGCTGGCCAGTGCGGGCGGCACCGGGCACATGAAAGCGTATTGCCCCACCGCGAAGGGCACGCCGCGCTGGTGGGAAATCGTCGTCAGCGCGGTGCACGACGGCACAGGCCAGGTCCAGAACCTGCTGGCGGTATCGCGCGACATCACCGCCGAGGTGGAGGCCGAAACCGAGCGCGAACGCCTGCTCAGGGAAGTGCAGGCGGCCAATGCGCGCATGACCGACATCTTCCACCATACGCCCGCCTTCATGTGCGTGTACAACGGCCCTGACCATGTCTTCGAGCTGATCAACGAGCGTTACCTGCAACTGGTGGGCAAGCGCGACCTGGTCGGCCAGCCGGTGCGCCAGGCGTTGCCGGAAATCGACGGCCAGGGCTTCTTCGAACTGCTGGACGCGGTCTACCAGACCGGCGCCCCGTTCACCGGCAACGACATGCCGGTCATGCTGCAGCGCGCGCTGGATATGCCGCTCGAGGAACGCTTCGTCGACCTGGTGTTCACCGCCTTGCGCGATGCGGACGGCGCCATCACCGGCGTGCTGGTGCACGGCGTCGACCAGACCGAGCGCAAGCGCGCCGAGCTACGCCTGTCCGAGAGTCGGGAACGCTTCGCGAAGCTGGTCGGCCAAGCGGCGACCGGCGTGGTCGAGATGGATGCACATAGCAACATCACCCTCGTCAACCAGAAGTATTGCGACATGCTGGGACGTACCGAGGCCGAGCTGATCGGCATGAGCATCGTCGACGTCACGGCGCCCGATTCGGTCGCCGCCACCATGAGCCGGGTCGCCAGCCTGGTCCAGGGCGGGCCCGGCTTCGTCATCGACAAGCATTACCTGCACAAGGACGGCAGCTTCGTGCCGGCCACCAGCAGCGTCAACGCGCTGCGCAGTCCGGCGGGCGAGTACCAGGGCCTGGTAGCGATCGTGCTCGACACGACCGAAAGCCAGCAGGCCGCGGAAAGGCTGCGCGCCAGCGAAGAGCGCTACCGCACCCTGTTCGAATCGATGGACCAGGGCTTCGCCATCCTCGAGATGATCTTCGACGAGGCAGGAACCGCCCTCGATTACCGCTTCCTCGAGATGAACGCGATGTTCGAGCGCCACACGGGCCTGGTGGACGCCCAGGGCAAGACGGCCAGGGAAGTGGCCCCTGGCCTCGACCGCTTCTGGTTCGACACCTATGGCCGGGTGGCGCTCAGCGGCGAGGCGGTGCGCTTCGAGAGCGAAGCGGCGGCCATGGGACGCTGGTTCGACGTCTACGCCACCCCCATCGGCGGCCCCGGCAGCAACAAGGTGGCCCTGCTGTTTTCCGACATCACGGCGCGCCGCCGTTCGGAGGAGCAGCTGCGCCGGCTGGCGGCCGACCTGTCCGAGGCCGACCGCCGCAAGACCGAGTTCCTGGCGACCCTCGCGCACGAGCTGCGCAACCCGCTGGCGCCGATCCGCAGCGGCCTGGGCATCATGCGCCTGGCCGGCGACAATCCGAACGCCGTGCTGAAGGTGCGTGAAATGATGGAGCGCCAGGTCGGCCACATGGTGCACCTGATCGACGACCTGCTCGACGTGGCGCGCATCAGCGGCGGCAAGCTCGAACTCAAGCGCGAACGGGCCGACCTGAAACGGGTGCTCGCCAGCGCCGTGGAAACCAGCATGCCCCTGGTCGAAGCCGGCCGCCATCGCCTCGACATCGCGCTGCCCGAGGAGGCGCTGATGGTCGACGGCGACGTGACCCGCATCGCCCAGGTCGTGGCCAACCTGCTCAACAACGCGGCCAAGTACACGCCCGCCGGCGGGCGGATCGACCTGTCGCTGCGCGCGGACGAGGGCATGGCCGTGATCGTGGTGACCGACAACGGGGTCGGCATCCCGGCCGATTCCCTGGGCAGGGTATTCGACATGTTCCAGCAGGTCGACCACCACCTCGAACGCGCCCAGGGCGGCCTGGGCATCGGGCTGTCGCTGGTGCGCCGCCTGGTCGAGATGCACGGCGGCTCGGTCACGGCGGCCAGCGCCGGCGCCGGCCGCGGCAGCACCTTCGAGGTGCGGTTGCCGCTGGCCGAAGCCAGCCCGCGCGAGGCCGGGGCCGGCCAGCAGGAGGACGCCGCCGCAGGCCAGCCCGGGGGCATCCGCGTGCTGGTGGTGGACGACAATGTGGACGCGGCCATGACCCTGTCGATGATCCTCGAGGTCAGCGGCCACGCGACCCGGGTCGCCCACGACGGCATCGCGGCGCTGGAGGCCGCCAGGGCATTCCTGCCGCAGGTGGCCTTCCTCGACATCGGCATGCCCGGCCTGAACGGTTATGAGACCGCCAGCGCCCTGCGCCGCATTCCCGGGCTGGAAGACATGCTGCTGGTGGCGTTGACAGGATGGGGAACGGAAAGCGACCGCCTGCGTTCTTCGGAGGCGGGGTTCGATCACCATTTGACCAAGCCGGCTCAGTTGCAGGCGGTGCAGGAGTTGATTGCGAATTTGGTGCCGGCTGACGGGGTGTAGAGGCTAGTTAAGCAGCTCCATTTGGTCCAAGCAGTGCAGGGTTGCGGACTGTGCAAAACGCGTGGAGTCAGGAGGCTAGGCGCCCCCCCTCACACCCTACAGCCTCGTCATGCGCGGCGTCGCGTCTGCGACATCCCCATCTCGACCCGGTTGCGCCCCGCATGCTTGGCCTGGTACAGCGCATGGTCGGCGCGCGCCAGGGCCGAGGGCAGGTCTTCGCCGGGCTCGATCGCGACGACGCCGATACTGACCGTCATCGTGTACTGGTTGCCGCAGGTGAGCAAGAGGGTGTCCATCACGGCCTGGCGCAGGCGCTCGGCCGCGTGCACGGCGCCCGCCAGGTCGGTGCCGGGCAGCGCCAGCGCGAATTCCTCGCCGCCCATGCGCCCCAGGATGTCGTGCTCGCGCAGGACCTCGCCGCAGGTCAGGGAAAATTTCAGCAAGGCCTCGTCGCCGGTGGCGTGGCCGAAGCGGTCGTTGATCTGCTTAAAATGGTCGATGTCGAGCATCAGGAGCGCGATCGGCTGGTGCTGGCGCAGGGCCAGCATGCGCGCCGCGTCGGCCCGCTCGAAGAAGGCGCGGCGGTTCAGCAGGCCCGTGAGGTCGTCGGTAGTGGCGAGGCGCTCCATGCGCGCGTCGTCGCGTTCCTTGCTCATCAGGAGGAAGCCGAAACCGTTCACGATCAAGAGCATGTAGCCGGCAATATAGGCCAGCGAGCGCAGCCAGTCGGCCGGGACGGCGTCGGCCAGCGCGATGCAGCCCCACAGCGCCAGCCCGCCGCCGAAGACGACGTCGTTGGCGCCGATCAGGCGCTGCAGCGCGGTCGACCCCGGCAGCCGCGGATGCAGCAGGACGGCCCCTACCAGGAAGGAGCCGACGCCCATGACGCTGGAAACGACGCCCATCAGCTGGGCGTGGGCCACGCCGCTCATCGGTGCCGCGCAGGCCAGCAGCAGGCCGAGGCTGGCCACGGGCAGCAGGTAGCGGCGCAGCCGCGGATAGCCAAAAAAGGTGACGTAGGCCGCCGCCTCGAGCGTGAGGCCGGCGGTCCAGCCCACCGATTCGAGCACCGCCAGCACCGGCATGCCGCTGTCGGGGCGCACGCAGGCCAGCAGCTGGGTGGCGCCGAAGGCCATGCGCGCCCACATCCAGGTGCGCAAGCCCGGCGTGGACGTGGTGCCGTGCATGTAGGCGGCCATCAGCAGGGCAAACGACAGGTTGCCGATGCCGACTGCCAGCATGTAGATATGAAGTTCGATCACTGCGTGTTCCTTATGGGCGGCTGCCGCCGAGCATGTCGCTCGGCTCCATGACGATCAACTAGGGTGTGGTGTTAATGTCAAACAGCTAACGAGTGTTTCCCAAAAGAACTTATAGTACACGCTTTGCCGCGGCAGGGCTGCACGATTGTCTTTTTTAGTACGGACACTCGACACCATGCGCAACACGGCTTTGTTTTGCCGACAATGTTACGTCGTCCATATGCAACAGGGATATAAAAAAGCCGGGCCATGCATGCGACATGGCCCGGCTTTTCTGTTCGTAAGCTCAAGCGGCGGCGACCGCCGCCTGCTTATTTGCGCCCTGCTTTCGGCTTGCTCTTGATCGTCGACAGAATCGAAGGACGCGCGGCCGCGGCAACGGCTGCCGCAGGCGCCCGCTCCGCCTTGCGCCCCATTGCCGGCATCTGCTTGGGCGCAGGCATGCTGCTCGGGCGCTTGCGCTCGCCGCCGGGCGCCGGGGCCGGCCGTGCATTGGCCGCACGCACACCCGCCGTGCGCGCGCCGGTTTCGCGCACGCCCGCTTCCTGGGCGCTCCCCTCGGACGGATGCCAGGCCGGCACCAGGTGGCGCTCGCCGTTGCCGATCAGGTCGCCACGGCCCATCTTGACCAGGGTTTCGCGCAGGATCGGCCAGTTTTCCGGATGGTGCCAGCGCAGGAAGGCTTTATGGGCCTTGCGCATCTTGCCGCTGCGCGCCGTTTCCACGACTTCCGAATCCTCGGTCACCTTTTTCAAAGGATTTTTGCGGCTGTGGTACATGGTCGTCGCCATCGCCATCGGCGTCGGCGTGAAGGTCTGCACCTGGTCGAGTTTAAAATTGTTCTTCTTCAGCCAGAGGGCCAGGTTCAGCATGTCCTCGTCGGTCGAGCCCGGGTGCGCGGCGATGAAGTAAGGGATCAGGTACTGCTTCTTGCCGGCCTCGAGCGAGTATTTTTCGAACAGGCGCTTGAACTCGTCGTAGGCGCCGATGCCCGGCTTCATCATTTTTGAGAGCGTGCCCTGCTCGGTATGCTCCGGCGCGATTTTCAGCAGGCCGCCCACGTGGTGGGTCACCAGTTCCTTCACGTATTCGGGCGAGCGCACGGCCAGGTCGTAGCGCAGGCCCGAGCCGATCAGGATTTTTTTGACGCCGGGAATCGCGCGCGCCTTGCGGTACAGCTGGATCAGCTTGCTGTGGTCGGTGCCCAGGTTGCTGCAAATGGTCGGGTACACGCAGGACAGGCGGCGGCAGGATTCCTCGATGCTTTTATCCTTGCAGGCGAGGCGGTACATGTTCGCGGTCGGGCCGCCGAGATCGGTAATCGTGCCGGCGAAATTCTTCGTCGTGTCGCGGATCAGCTCGATCTCGCGCAGGATCGACGGTTCCGAGCGGCTCTGGATGATGCGCCCTTCGTGCTCGGTGATCGAGCAGAAGGTGCAGCCGCCGAAGCAGCCGCGCATGATGTTGACCGAATAGCGGATCATTTCCCAGGCCGGGATATGGGCCTTGCCGTAGCTCGGGTGCGGCGCGCGCGCATACGGCAGGTCGTAGACGTTGTCCATCTCGTCCATGGCCAGCGGCAGCGGCGGCGCGTTCAGCCACACGTCGCGGTCGCCGTGCGACTGCACCAGCGCGCGTGCATTGCCCGGGTTCGATTCCAGGTGGAACACGCGTGAGGCGTGCGCGTACATCACCGGGTCTGCGCTGACGGTGTCGAAACTCGGCAGGCGCACCACGGTTTTCATGGCTTTTTCGCGGGCGGCGGCTTGCCGCTGTTCGCGCGTCATGATGATGACCGGTTTGACGACCGGCTCCGGCTGCGCATTTTCCGTGGCGCAGGCTTTGACGTCTTCCTGCGCCATCGCATACGGGTTCGGGTGCGTGTCGATGCGGCCCGGCACGTCCACGCGGGTGGAATTGTGGACCGACCATTCGGCGTCGGGCAGCCAGCCGTTCGGCACCAGGAAGGCGGTGCCGCGCAGGTCGCGGATGTCCTTGATGTTTTCGCCGGCGGCGATGCGGCGCGTGACGTCGACCAAGGCGCGTTCGGCGTTACCGAAGATCAGCAAATCCGCCTTCGACTCGAACAGCACCGAGCGCCGCACTTTGTCCGACCAGTAATCGTAGTGGGCGATGCGGCGCAGCGAGGCTTCGATCGAGCCGATCACGACCGGCACGCCCGGATAGGCTTCGCGCACGCGCTGGGCGTAGACGGTCACCGCGCGGTCCGGACGCTTGTTCGGCTCGGCGTTCGGGGTGTAGGCGTCGTCGGAACGGATCTTGCGGTCGGCCGTGTAGCGATTCACCATCGAATCCATGTTGCCGGCGGTGATGCCCCAGTACAGGTTCGGTTTCCCCAGCGCGCGGAAGGGTTCCGCGGACTGCCAGTCGGGCTGGCTGATGATGCCGACCCGGTAGCCCTGCGCTTCCAGCAGGCGGCCGACGAGGGCCATGCCGAAGCTCGGATGGTCGATGTAGGCGTCGCCGGTGACGAGGATCACGTCGCACGAATCCCAGCCCAGCGCATCCATTTCGGCGCGGGTCATCGGGAGGAAGGGCGCGGCAGCTGCGCGGCTGGAGCGTTTTGGAACGCTCGCGAAGAGATTGGTCGGGGTCATTGGCCGGCATTTTACCGGAAAACGGTATTGACTGCTGCTTGCCGGCCGAGAAATTGCTTACATTTCAATGACTTGTGGATGAGCAGCCGCTCAAATACCCATGCTTGAGAGAATATTGCCAAGCTGACGCAACGCCGCCGACACGTTCGGGTGGCGCGAATCGAAACGGGCGCTCAGTTCCTGGGTACGCGAACCGAGGCCATAGGTGTTGGCGTCGAGGTCGGCCTCGGCGCGGCGTTCGAGCACGTGCTTGATGTCGGCATCGAGCTGGCGCAGCAGCATTTGCAGCTCTTCGTCGACCTCGTCCGTTTCGGCCAGGCTGCGGTGGACGGTTTTCAAGTGCGCCTTCAGGTTCGAATCGTTTTCGTTCAGCATGTCGAATCTCTCTTGGTCTGTCGCTAGTTGGTGAAGCGGGTGTCGAGGTACAGCTGCTCGACCTGCTCGCGCGCCCAGGGGGTGCGGCGCAAAAACTTCAGGCTCGACTTGATGCTCGGGTCTTTTTGGAAACAGTTGATGTCGATCCGGCGGCCGAGTCCTTCCCAGCCATAGTGCTCGACCAGGCGGGTTAACAGGGATTCTAAGGTAATACCGTGGAGGGATTGAGCACTCATCGCTGGGGTGTCGTTTTGGGAATGGGATTCGTGCAGTTTATACACTGTGGCGGTGGGGTGTGGGGGCACGAAAAAACGCGTGGGCTCAAGAGCCCACCCTACGATATGTCGCCGTTCGTAGGGTGGGCACTTGTGCCCACGCGGTCGTACTGCCGGTCATCCGTGACGGCGCCAATAAACCGGCACCGTCGACGAACCAGCTTACTGCCCGGTCAACCCGCGGCGCTCCAGCAGCGGCTGCACCTGCGCATTGCGGCCGCTGAAGTTGCGGTACATCTGCATCGCGTCGAGCGTGCCGCCGCGCGAGAGCAGGGTCTTGCGGAAGTGGTCGCCGTTCTTGCGGGTCAGTCCGCCGTTTTCCTTGAACCAGTTGACGGTGTCCGCGTCCAGCTTCTCGGCCCACAGGTAGCCGTAGTAGCCGGCCGAATAGCCGCCGGAGAAGGTGTGCGAGAAGTAGGTGGTACGGTAGCGCGGCGGCACCAGCGCAAAATCGACGCCCGCCTTCTTCAAGGCCTCGGCCTCGAAGGCCAGCACGTCGGCCGGGATCTGCGATGGGCTCAGCTGGTGCCAGGCCTGGTCCAGCAGTGAGGCGGCCAGGTACTCGGTGGTGCGGAAGCCTTCGTTGAACTGCTGCGAGGCCTGCACTTTATCGAGCAGCTCCTTCGGCATCGGCGCGCCGGTCTGGTAGTGCTTGGCATAGTTCGCCAGCACTTCCGGCCATGCCATCCACATCTCGTTGACCTGCGACGGGAACTCGACGTAGTCGCGCGGCACGCGCGACAGGCGCGGGTATTTCACCTCGGAGAACATGCTGTGCAGCGCGTGGCCGAACTCGTGGAAGGTGGTGCGTACTTCGTCGTAGGTGAGCAGGGTCGGTTCGCCCGCGGCCGGCTTGGCCACGTTCAGGTTGTTAGCGATGACCGGCTTGGTACCCAGCAGTTTGCTCTGCGGGACCCAGGCATTGGCCCAGGCGCCGCCGCGCTTGTTCGAGCGCGCATAGGGGTCGAAGGTAAAGATGGCCAGCTGCGAGCCGTCGGCGTCGAACACGTCGAAGACGCGCACGTCTTCGTTATAGGTCGGCAGGTCCTTGCGTTCCTTGAAGGTGAGGCCGAATTCCTTGTTGGCGGCGAAGAAGACACCGTCGATCAGCACGCGGTTCAGCTCGAAATACGGACGCAGCTGGCCGGCGTCGAAGGCGTAGCGCTGGGCGCGCACCTTGTCGCTGTAGAAGGCCCAGTCGTGGGCAGCGGCCTGGAAGCCGCCCTTCTCTGCATCGATCGCTTTCTGGATCTCGAGCGCTTCCTTCTTCGCGTTGTTCACGGCCGGCTTGGCGAATTCGGCCAGCAGGCTGTTGACGGCTTTCGTGTTCTTCGCGGTCTGCTCTTCCAGGTTGTAGGCAGCGTAGTTCGGGTAGCCCAGCAGGACGGCGCGTTCGGCGCGCAGCTTGGCGATCTGCAGTACCTCATCCTTGTTGTCGAACTCGCCGCCACGCGAGCCGCGCGCCAGCGAGGCCGCCAGCAGCTTTTCCCGGGTAGCGCGGTTGGTCAGCACCGACAGGCCGGCCTGCTGGGTCGTGTTCACGACGGGGATGGCGAACTTGCCGTCCATGCCGCGCTTCTTCGCTTCGAGCGCGGCGGCGTCGATCTGCTTGTCCGACATGCCGGCCAGCTCGGCGCGGGTGTCGACGACCAGCGCCGAGGCGTTCGCTTCCTTCAGCACGTTCTGGGCAAATGCGGTCTGCAGGGCAGCCAGCTGGCTGTTGTAGCTTTTGAGCTTTTCCTTGTCGGCGGCGGACAGCTTGGCGCCGGCGCGCACGAAATCGGTGTGGTAGCGCTCGAGCAGGTAGGCCGACTCGGCATCGAGCTTGAGCTTGCTGCGCTTGTCGTACAGCGCCTTGATGCGCGCGTACAGTTTCGGGTTCAGGCGGATCGCGTCGTTGTGCGCGGCCAGCTTCGGCGACAGTTCCTTCTGCAGCGCCTGCAGGGTGTCGTTGGTGTAGGAACCGGCCAGGGTGCCGAACACGGCCTGCACGCGGTTGAGCATCTGGCCCGAGCGCTCCATGGCGACGATGGTGTTATCAAAAGTCGGCGTCGCCTTGTTGTTGGCGATCGCGTCGATCTCCGCCGCTTCCTGGCGCATGCCCTCGGCGAAGGCCGGGGCGAAGTGCTCGTTCCTGATCTTGTCCCAGGCCGGGTAGCCGTACTGCAGGGTGCTCGGCTGGGCGAACGGGTTCGAGGCGTCGAAGGCCGTGGCCGGCTGGGTCTGGGCGGCCGGCGCGGCAGGCGCGGTGGTTTGGGCGGTGGCCATGTTGGCGACGGCAAGGCTGACGGCGGCCAGCAGGATGTGGGAGCGGTTCATGATGTCTCTTTATCGGGTATGCACAAAAAAACGCGGACCTGATGTGCAGGCCCGCGCATTGACAACGTGGATCAGTTAGCGGTCAAACCGCGGCGTTCCAGCAGCGGCTCGATGACAGGATCGCGGCCGCGGAAGGAGCGGTACATCTCGGTCGCGTCCATGGTGCCGCCCTTCGAGAGCACCATCTTGCGGAAGCGGTCGCCGTTCTTGCGCTTCAGGCCGCCGTTTTCCTTGAACCACTCGCCGGCGTCGGCGTCGAGGCGCTCGGCCCACAGGTAGCTGTAGTAGCCGGCCGAGTAGCCGCCCGAGAAGGCGTGCGAGAAGTAGGTCGAGCTATAGCGCGGCGGGACCGGGCCGACATCCAGGCCGGCTTCCTTCAGTGCCTGCGCTTCGAAGGCTTTCACGTCGGTCGGGATCGCCTTCGAACCCAGCTGGTGCCACTTCTGGTCGAGGGCGGCGGCGGCCAAGTACTCGGTCGTGCGGTAGCCCTCGTTGAAGCGCTGCGAGGCGCGCAGCTTGTCGAGCAGTTCCTTCGGCATCGGCGCGCCGGTCTGGTAGTGCTTGGCGTAATTCGCCAGCACTTCAGGCCAGGCCATCCACATTTCGTAGACCTGCGACGGCAGTTCGACGTAGTCGCGCGGCACGCTGGTGCCCGAGAAGCGCGGGTACTTCACGTCCGAGAACCAGCCATGGGTGGCGTGGCCGAACTCGTGGAAGGTGGTGCGCACTTCGTCCCAGGTCAGCAGGGTCGGCTCGCCCGCGGCCGGCTTGACCAGGTTCAGGTTGTTGGTGATGACCGGCTTGTGGCCCAGCAGCTTGCTCTGGCTGACCAGGGCGCCCATCCAGGCGCCGCCGCGCTTGTTCGCCCGGGCGTACGGGTCGAAGGTGAAGATGGCCAGGTGCTTGCCGTCTTCTTCGAAGACGTCGAACACGCGCACGTCCGGATCGTAGACCGGCAGGTCCTTGCGCTCCTTGAAGGTGATGCCCCACAGCTGGTTGGCCGCGTAGAAGGTGCCGTTCAGGACGTTGTTGAGTTCAAAGTAGGGCTTCAACTGGTTGGCGTCGAAGGAGTACTTGGCGGCGCGTACCTTGTCGCTGTAGTAGTTCCAGTCGTAGGCGGCGACCTTGAAGTTGCCCTTCTCGGCATCGATCACCTGCTGGATCTCGGCCGCTTCCTTGGTCACGTTGCGCACGGCCGGCGCGGTCAGGTCCGACAGCAGCTTGTTGACGGCGCTCGTGTTCTTCGCAGTCTGGTCTTCCAGCGAGTAGGCGGCGTGGCTTTCGTAGCCCAGCAGCTCGGCGCGCTCGGCGCGCAGCTTGGCGAGCTTCAGGACGACGTCGCGGTTGTCGAATTCGCCGCCGCGCGAGCCGCGCACCAGCGAGATGTTCAGCAGCTTTTCGCGGGTGCCGCGGTTGGTCAGCACCGACAATGGCGCCTGCTGGGTGGTGTTCACGACAGGGATCACGAACTTGCCGTCCAGGCCGCGCTTCTTCGCCTCGGCGGCGGCCGCTTCGATCGCTTTCGGCGGCAGGCCGGCCAGTTCTTCGCGGGTGTCGACGACGAAGGCCGAGGCGTTCACTTCCTTCAGCACGTTCTGGCTGAACTGGGTCTGCAGTGCGGCGAGCTGGGTGTTATAGGCCTTGAGCTTTTCCTTGTCGGCGGCGGACAGCTTGGCGCCGGCGCGCACGAAGTCCTTGTTGTAGCGCTCGATCAGGAATTTCGATTCGGCGTCCAGGTTCAGCTTGTTGCGCTGGTCGTAGATGGCCTTGATGCGTGCGTACAGCTTCGGGTTCAGGCGGATCGCGTCGTTGTGCGCGGCCAGCTTCGGCGACAGCTCCTTGTCCAGGGCTTGCAGGGTGTCGTTGGTGTAGGAACCGATCAGGGTGCCGAACACGGCCTGCACACGGTTGAGCAGCTGGCCCGAGCGCTCCATGGCGACGATGGTGTTCTCGAAAGTCGGCGCGGCCTTGTTGTTGGCGATCGCCTCGACCTCGGCCGCCTCCTGGCGCATGCCTTCGGCGAAAGCCGGCGCGAAGTGTTCGTTCTTGATCTTGTCGAAGGCCGGGTAGCCGTACTGCAGGGTGCTCGGCTTGGCGAACGGGTTCGATGCTTCGAGGAGCGAGGCCGGTTGAGCATAGGCCAGGTTGGCGACTGCGACGCTGGCAGCGATGATCAGCATGTGAGGACGGTTCATGGAGTCTCTATCGTGTTGTTGCTATTAAAAAAAGTAAAAGCCCACGCGCCGCCACGAAGCGGCGGTGCGTGTCGGTGAAAACATCGTTCAGTTGCCCGCTCAGTTACCGCTCAGTTGCCAGTGAGGCCACGGCGCTCGAGCAGCGGCTCGATGACCGGATCGCGCCCGCGGAAATTGCGGAACAGGTCCATCGCCTCGGCGGTGCCGCCGCGCGAGAGCAGGGTCTTGCGGAAGTGGTCGCCGTTCTTGCGCGACAGGCCGCCGTTCTGCGTGAACCATTGCACGGTGTCGGCGTCGAGCTTTTCGCTCCACAGGTAGGCGTAGTAGCCGGCCGAGTAACCGCCGTTCATCGAGTGCGAGAAATAGGTCGTGCGGTAGCGCGGCGGCACCGGTGCGAAGTCGACGCCGGCTTCTTTCAATGCTTTGGCTTCGAAGGCCAGCACGTCGCCTGGAATCTGCGCCGGGGTCAGCTGGTGCCAGCGCTGGTCGATCAGCGAGGCGGCCAGGTATTCGCTCGTCATGAAGCCCTGGTTGAATTTTTTAGCGGCGACGACCTTGTCGATCAGCTCTTTCGGCATCGGCGCGCCGGTCTTGTAGTGCTTCGCGTAGTTGGAGAGCACCTCAGGCCAGATCGCCCACATCTCGTTGACCTGCGACGGGTACTCGACGAAATCGCGTGGCACGCTGGTGCCCGAGAAGTGCGGGTACTTCACGTTCGAGAACATGCCGTGCAGCGCGTGGCCGAACTCGTGGAACATGGTGCGCACCTCGTCGTAGGTGAGCAGCGTCGGTTCGCCCGCGGCCGGCTTCGGGATGTTCTGGTGGTTGCCGACGACCGGCTTGCGGCCCAACAGGTGCGACTGCGACACGTATTCGTTCATCCATGCCCCGCCCTGCTTGTTGCCGCGCGCGTAGGGGTCGAAGATGAAGATCGCCAGCGGCTTGCCGTCGACGTCGAACACGTCGAAGGTGCGCACGTCCGGATCGTAGACCGGCAGGTCCTTGCGCTCCTTGAAGGTGATGCCGTATTCCTTGGTGGCGGCGAAGAAGACGCCGTTCACCAGCACGTTGTTCAGTTCGAAATACGGGCGCAGCTGGTTTTCGTCGAAGTTGTACTGGGCCGCGCGCACCTTGTCGCTGTAGAAGGCCCAGTCGTGGGCGGCGATCTGGAAGCCGCCTTTCTGGGCATCGACGATGCGCTGCATCGCCGCCGCTTCCTTCTTCGCGTTGCCGATCGCCGGCTTGGCCAGTTCGGCCAGCAGCTTGTTCACGGCGGCCGGGTTCTTCGCCGTTTCCAGTTCCTGCGAATAGGTTGCGTAGTTCGGGTAGCCGAGCAGGGTCGCGCGTTCGGCGCGCAGTTTCACCAGCTTCAGGACCAGCTCGCGGGTGTCGAATTCTCCGCCGCGCGAACCGCGGCTCATCGACGCAGCCTGCAGGCGCTCGCGCACGGCGCGATTCGTGAGGCTCGCCAGCGGCGGCTGGATGGTGGTGTTGGCGAGCGTGAGGACGTACTTGCCGTCCAGGCCGCGCTTTTTCGCTTCGGCGGCGGCGGCGGTGATTTCGGCATCGGACAGGCCGGCCAGCTCCTCGCGGGTGTTCACCACCAGCGCCGAGGCATTCGCTTCCTTCAGCACGCGCTGCGAGAAGTCCGATTGCAGCGAAGCGATCTGGCCGTTATAGCTTTTGAGCTTTTCCTTGTCGGCGTTCGAGAGCTTGGCGCCGGCGCGCACGAATTCCTTGTAGTAGCGCTCGAGCAGGAACTTCGCTTCAGCGTCCAGTCCCAGCTTGTCGCGCTTGGCGTGCAGGGTTTCGACCCGCTTGAACAGCTTCGGGTTCAGGTAGATCGCGTCGCTATGCGCCGCCAGCTTGGGCGACATCTCGCGGTCGATCGCATCCATGCGGTCGTTGGTATTGGCAGTCAGCAGGTTCGAGAACACGGCCCCCACGCGCGCCAGCATCTGGCCCGAACGCTCCATGGCGACGATCGTGTTGTCGAAGGTCGGCGCTTTCGGATTGTTGGCGATGCTGTCCACTTCGCGCAGCTGCTCGCGCATGCCGGCGGCGTAGGCCGGCAGGAAGTGCTCGTCCTTGATCTTGTCGAAGGCCGGGTAGTTGAGCGGCAGGCTGCTTGGTGTGGCGAAGGGGTTCGATGCGTCGAGCACAGTACCGGATGGGGCTTGTGCGGCAGGCGCTGCGGGGGCGGCAAAGGCGGTCCCGGCGATGGCCAGGCTGGCTGCGATGATGAGCATTTGTGGACGTTTCATGGTCTCTCTCATGAACTCGAAAGGGCTGCCCGCGGGATCGCCGCCGACAGGTGCGCGCCAGATCATAGCAGGCTTATTGCCGCGTCGGCACGCTGGAAACAATCCCATACAAACTTGTATAGACATCCCCTCGAACCCGATCGAAACGCAGCGTGGTAGCATCGCCGTCTCAAGACTGCCCTCCTCTCATGCCTTCTACCTTTCGTTCTTCGTATGACGCCATCGTCGTCGGCAGCGGCCCGGGCGGCGCCGCCACCGCGCGCGAGCTGGCGCGATGCGGCATGCGCGTGCTCGTGCTGGAACAGGGCAGCGCCGCTCCCCTAACGGGGACGGTGACGCAGATGGCGGCCATGGCGGCCGTGCCCGGCAAGGGCGCCTACTTCCACCGCGACGCTTCGCTGTTGGTGGCCGGCATTACCCTGGGCGGCAGCTCGGCCATCAACTTCGCCACCGCGGCCCCGCCGCCGCAGGCAATGTTCGCGCGCCACGGCATCGACCTGGCCCCGAGCCTGGCCAACCTGCGCGCCGAACTGCCGATGGCGCCCCTGCCCGATGGGTTGATAGGCCCGATGGCCGCGCGCATGATGAGCGCGGCGCGCGCCCTGTCGCTCGACTGGCACAAACTGGACAAGATGATCCGCCCGGAGAGCTGCCGCAGCGGCTGCTGGCGCTGCGTCTACGGCTGTCCCTTCGGCGCCAAGTGGACGGCGCGCGATTTCATCGACGAGGCCTGCCGCATGGGAGCGCAGCTGGTCGACCGCGCCCGCGTGCTGCGCGTGCTGGTCGCAAACGGCCGCGCGGCCGGCGTCGAGGTGGAGGTGGGCGGCAAGCGGCAATCGGTGTCCGCACCGCTGGTTGTGCTCTCCGCAGGTGGCATCGGCAGCCCACGGCTGCTGCATCAGTCGGGCCTGGGGCCGCGTAACTCCCCCTTCTTCAGCGATCCGGTGGTGGCGGTGATGGGCAGCTTGGACGACATCGACGGCGGCGCCGAGGTGCCGATGGCGGGCGGCCTGAATCTGCATGAGGAGGGCATCGCGCTGGCCGACCTGACCCTGCCGCAGCCGATGTACGCCGCTTTCGCGGCCCAGGTCGGCCGGGTCGACCGCCTGTTCGCGCACCGCCGCACCTTGTCGATGATGGTCAAGATCCGCGACGAGATCGGCGGTGCGGTCGGGCCGCGCTGGGCGGACAAGACGCTGCAGCCGGGGGACCGCCGCAAGCTGGCGCATGGCGTGCAGATGGCCAAGGCGATCCTGCGCGAAGCCGGGGCGCATCACATTTTCAAATCCTGGCATTTCGCGGCGCATCCGGGCGGGAGCGTGCGCATCGGAGAAGGGGTCGATGCGGATTTGCAGACGCGGACGGCGGGGCTGTATGTGTGCGATGCGTCGGTGATTCCGGAGCCGTGGGGGTTGCCGCCGACCTTGACTTTGCTGTGTTTGGGGAAGCGTCTGGGGGAACGGTTGGGAGGCGGTTTACGTAGGGTGGACTCCTGAGTCCACGCGTATGTTTGCACGGTGCCGGCTTGCGCGTGGAGTCGGGAGGCTCGGCGCCCCCTTCACACCCAACATCACGACTCGCCCAGGATCACCACCGAAAAAAAGGTCAGCGAGGCGCCGTTATACAGTTTAAGAAGCAGGCTGTTGCGGCCCTTCTTGAAACGCAGGGTGCGCGTGCCTTCGGCGAGGTTCCAGTCGGCGATCTCCTTGTGCATGCCGACATAGCCGGGGCTGCGGTACCAGGGCTTGAAACCGTCGCCGCTGCGCCAGACGAGACGCTCGTTGAACCACAATTTGGTGTCGTCGTCGCCGCCGATGGCCAGCGCCAGGTCGACGTCCTCGTCCACCGTCACTTCCGTGTAGGCGTAATAGACCGCATCCTGCGCGCGCAGCGTCGGCACCGTCGGATAGTGCGGGCTGGTGAGGTATTCCCAGGTGAGCCTGCTGCCGCCGACGCCGGCATACTCGGCGTCGAGGTCGACCAGCTGCTCGGGCGGGTAGACGAGGTCGATCGAACCGTGCGGGCCGCGTCCGGGGAAGGGACCGATGATGTGCCAGCGGTTCAGGTAGATGCGGCCGGCATGCGGGGCGCCCTTGCCGATGGCATGCGCACTGAGCTTGCGCACCGTGCCCGAATCCGCGGCCGGCAGGGCAGTGGCGGCGCCATACCCGCGTGCCAGCTTGCGCCCGGATGCCGTGAGGTCCCATTCGCCGCCCCGCGGCACTGCCGTCATGTGCATGCCGGTCTGTTCGATGTAGCCCCGGATGTCGATATGGGCCGCGTTCGGCACCTCCTCGCCGGGGACGCCTTCCCTGCCCGCCCCGCCGCTGCCCGCCTTGCCCGTGCCGCCATCGCCGCCACCGGCCAGTGCGCTCGGCTTGCCGCCGCCCAGCCCCCCGAGCGCACCCGCGGAACGCACGCGCGTGCCGCCCTGCGCGTGCCGCAATTGCTGCTCGCGCTTGAGCAGCGCAGCGCGCGCCAGTTGCTGGTGCTCGCGCAGTTCGGCGAGCGCCTCCCGGGTGCCCATGGCCTTGACCGGCGCGGCCGGCGCCTTGCGCTTAGTCGGCGGCAACTGGCGCATGGCCTGCTCTTGCGGAATGTTCAGCAGCCGCGCCAGTTCGCGCGCCTGGGCGCGGCGTTCCATCTGCTCGATCTCGGCACTGAATTGGCGCGCCCGCTCCAGCATCTGCCGGGGCGCGGCCGCGCTGTCCATCTTGCCGCCGGCGCCGGCGGTTGCCTGCGCCGCTCCGCCCTCCTGCCGGCTTTTCGCCAGCAGCGTCCTGATCTTCTCGATCTCCTGCACGCGCCGCCGGATGTCGGCCCCTTCCGCATTCCGGACGTGCCGCTCGAGCGTCGCCGACTTGACGCTGTAGGGCCCGGCGTAGAACACGGCGGCCAGCAGCCCCGCGTGCGCCGCGACCGACAGGATCAGGTAGGGCAGGCGGATCCTGGATGGGAGCAGCATCTCAGTCGCGCGTGTGCATGGCGATATTGGTCAGCCCGTCGAGCTGGCACAGGTCGAGCACGCGCACGATGTGCTGGTAGGAGGCGTCGCGGTCACCGTCGATCCGTATCCGGCGCTGCGGATCGGCGGACGCCTCGCGCGCGAGGATGGTGTGCAGCTCCTGTACCGTGACCGGCCTGGTATCGACGAACAGTGCGCCCGAGCGGTCGACCCCGATCACCAGCGCGTCGTCGGCCGCACCGGCCCGCACCACCGACGCTTCGGCGCTCGGCAACTGCACCGGCAGGACTTTCTGCGGCTTGTTGTTGGCCTGCTCCTTGAAGGTCGTCGCGAGCATGAAGAACATCAGCAGGAAGAAGATGCAGTCGATCATGGCCACCAGGCCGATCTCCGGCTCTTCATGCTCGGTGAGATTAATACGCATCGGCAGCCACCTTGTGCTCGATGCTGGATTGCCCGTCGCGAGCGCATTCGTCGAGCAATTGGTCGACCACCTGCTCCAGGCGCAGTCCGTAGGCGGTCACGCGGTGCTTGAAAAAATGGTGCGCCGCCAGCGCCCCCAGTGCGACCGTCAGTCCCGCGGCCGTGCACACCAGGGCCTTGGAGATGCCGCCGGCGAGCAGGGCCGGATTGCCCATGCCGCCCGCGTAGGCGATCGCGTGGAAGGACTCGACCATCCCGATGACCGTACCCAGCAGGCCGATGATCGGCGCGATGGTCGCCACGACCGCCAGCGGATAGGCCCTCTGCTGGTGCTGGCGCAATTCACGCGACGCGATATCCGCGCAGGCGCCCGCTACTGCGGCCTGGGGCTGATGGCGTTTCTCCAGCATGCAGGCCACGATGCGCGCCAGCGTGCTGTCGCTCTCCAGCGCCATGACTTCGACCTGCCGGAACTTCCGGCTGCGCCACAGCGTGACGACCTCGGCCGCCATGCCCTCGGGGATGAGCGCTGCGCGCTGCAGATGCCGCGCGCGCTCGATCGTCACGGCCAGCGCCAGGACCGAGATCGCCAGGATCACGACCATCGTGGCGCCCCCGTGGATGACCTGGTCGAACACGTTGAGTTCCTGCGCCAGCGCGGCCGGCGCGACGAGACTGCCTAACAGTAGGGGTGAGCGTCTTTTCAACATGGATGGTCCTGAAAAAATCATGCACCAAGGTGTCAACCCATCGGATTGTCCCTGCCTAAAAAACCAGTATTGCCATATCCTAGCATTGTATTTTTCTACATAGTAGAAAATATTACGCCACAAAGATGCATTTTTATTGACTTACGCAGACAGTCCGGGCGAGGAGATGCCATGGAAGAGAGTGAGGGAAAGGCGGCCTGTTGCTAGTGCAGCGATACCGCAGGCGTCATTGCGCACACGGTCGAATCAACAGGTCCGTGCTACCATCAGATGCACTTTTGATATCCTATTGCCGGGTTCTCCATGATCTCCAGCACTGCCGCAGATATCCAGCGCCGGCTCGACGACCTGCTCGATCATTTGCCCGCAGGTGTCGTGGTGCACGGCGCGGACGGCTGCATCCTGCATGCCAACCGGCTTGCCTGCGAACTGATCGGGCGAAGCCTGGAGCAGCTTCGTGGCATCGCTTCCGACAGCACGGCCTGGCACTTCCTGTGCGACGACGGTCATCCGATGCTGCCAGAAGAGTTCCCCGTTAACCTCGTCCTGCGCACCGGCCGCCAGCAGTCGCAGGTCGTCGTCGGCCTGTGCAGCGAGGGATCCGCCCCGGTACGCTGGCTGATCTGCAACGCCTATCCGGAAATCGGTCTCGACGGCCTGCTGTGCAGGGTCGTCGTGTGCTTTACCGATTGCACTGCGCTGAAACAGGCGGAACAAAGGCTGCAAAAATCCGAGGAGCGGCTGCGCCTGGTACTGCAGGGTTCGACCGACGCCCCCTGGGATTACGATCTCGTGAAGAACGAAGTGTATTACTCCGAGCGCTGGTGGACCATGCTGGGCTATCTGCCGGGCGAGCTTGGCTGCCATACCGGTCTCTGGCAGGAGCTGATGCATCCCGACGACAAACCGCGCATTACCGATTACTGGAACGACCTGCTGGAGGGCGACCGCGAAACCTACAGCGTCGAGTGGCGCCTGCGCCATCGCGACGGGCATTACGTACCTGTCCTGTCGCGCGGGTTCGTCACCCGTGACCCCAGCGGCAAGGCCCTGCGGGTGTCGGGTACCAATACCGACCTCACCGAACGCAAGCTTGCCGAGCAACGCATTTACGAACTGGCCAACTTCGACCACCTGACCGGCTTGCCGAACCGCCGCCTGCTGGTGGAGGAACTGGACAAGGCACTGGCCCGCAGCCAGCGTTCGGGACGCATGGGCGCCGTGATATTCCTCGACCTGGACAATTTCAAGCTGCTCAACGATACGATGGGCCATGATGTGGGCGACATGTTGCTGCGCCAGGTCGCCGAGCGCCTGCGCCACTGCGACCAGCTCGCTCGCCTGGGTGGCGATGAGTTCGTGCTGGTGCTCGAAGAGCTTGGCAAGGACCTGCACGAGGCCGTAGCCGAAACACACCACGTCCTGGAAAAACTGCAGGCGGCGATGGGTCAGCCGTATCACCTGAACGGGCGGCTGTTCCTGAGCACGCCAAGCATCGGCGTGGCGCTCTTCGACGGTACCTCGAACGAGATCGACACCCTGCTCAAACAAGCCGATCTCGCCATGTACCGTGCCAAATCGGAGGGGCGCAACACGGCGCGTTTCTTCGATCCCTACATGCAAGCAGCAGCCGAGCACCAGGCGGCGCTCGAGCATGCCCTGCGCGCGGGCCTCTCCGAGCAACAGTTTGTCCTGTTCTGCCAGCCCCAATTCGATAGCCAGGGACACCTGGTCGGCGCCGAGGTGCTGGTACGCTGGCGTCACCCCGGTGGCAAGCTGCTCGCGCCCGATGAGTTCATCGGCCTGGCGGAATCCTCGGGGCTGATCATCCCGCTAGGCCAGTTCGTGCTCGAGGAAAGCTGCCGCGCCCTGGCGCGCTGGCGCACGGACCGCACGCTTGCCAGGCTCGAACTTGCGGTCAACATCAGCGCACACCAGATGCGCAGCGACGACTTTGCAGGGAAAGTCGCCGACATCCTTCAGGATACCGGCGCGCCAGCCGACAGGTTATGCCTGGAGCTCACGGAGAGCGTCTTCGCGGAAAACGTCTCCGAAATCATCGCCCACATGCAGCAACTGTGCAGCCAGGGCGTGCGTTTTTCGCTGGACGACTTCGGCACCGGTTATTCCTCGCTCGCTTACCTGCGGCGCTTTCCGCTGACGGCATTGAAGATCGACCGCTCGTTCGTGCACGACGTGCACCTGGATCCGGACGCGGTCCCGATCGTGGAGGCGATCATCGCCCTGGCGCGCAAGCTCAAGCTCGACATCGTCGCCGAAGGCGTCGAGCACGAAGCGCAGCGCAGCTTCCTGGTCGATGGTGGCTGCGGCGCACTGCAGGGCTACCTGTTGGGCAGGCCGGTGCCGATCCGGGAGTTCGAAAGGATGTACAGCAGTGCCGGGATCGGTCACGCGTAAGAACCCCACTACAAGGCCTTCTGGATGCTTCCGGCAGGCCGGGCGCATCGCCCATTCCCCTGCTTAAGAGCGGCGCAGATCGAGGCCGGCAGCAAAGCCGGCGGATCGCCCGCAAAGCACAGCATGCAATTTGGTCTCAACAAGTTGCAACTACACAACAACTTTAAGATGCCTTCCTGGGCATCCATCACTCCTCTCGACTTCCGATATTCGGCGAAGAGCACCGAATATGCCTGCAACGTCTGCATATTTGCAAAAAAACAGTAATGCAATAACTCATGAACGTACATACTGCAAATTGCCAGATTGCAATCTGTTGTCGCAATTCAAATTATTTGTACATACAATTGTTTCAATTCTCTTGCACCAGTAGGGGCTTTGTACATACGGGCAAGAGAGTGCAAACGTCATCCGGAATATCGGTCGACTTATAAAAAATATGAGGAGAAGACTTTATGGCAGTAAAGACGCAACTGGCTCGTGCGATCACCCTGGCATTCGGCGCGACTGCGCTATCGTTGAGCATGAGCTCGACAGTATTGGCACAGTCGAACACCACGGGTAACGTGTACGGCGCGGTGGAAAGCCCTGCGGGCGCGACGGTCGTCATCGAAAATCTGGACACCAAGCTGCGCCGCACCACTGCGGTCGAGAACAATGGCCGCTTCCAGGCGACCTCGCTGCCGCCGGGCCGCTATGCGGTCCAGCTGGTGCGCGATGGCAAGGTCATCGATACCCGCGAAGTCGAGGTACTGATCGGCCAGGGCGCCGAAGCCGTGTTCACGACCCAGCGCGTGCAGGTGGTTGGCCGCCGCCGCGCGATCGACGTTACCAATACCAACAACGGCGCCACCTTTACTGCCTCCCAACTGCAAAAACTGCCGATTGCACGTAACGTCGAGTCGATCGTCCTGATCGCCCCGAACACCACCCAGGGCGACAACCGCTACCCGGGCGGCGCCAACAGCTTCGGCGGCGGCGCGGTGTCGGAAAACTCGTACTACGTCAACGGCTTCCCGGTCACCAACCCGCTGACCCAGCTGGGCTACATGGAACTGCCCTTCGGCGCGATCGGCCAGGCGCAGATCCTGACCGGCGGCTTCGGCGCAGAATTCGGCCGCTCGGTCGGCGGCGTGGCCAACATCACGACCAAGAGCGGTACCAACCGCTGGGAAGCGGGCGGCGTGGTGCAATGGGAGCCGAAGAAGCTCGCTGCCAGCCAGGAAGACATCCGTTACCCGGTCGTTGGCGGAACCAACACCGCCGCCACCGACGGTACCCTGTACCGCCAGCGCTCGGCCAACGAAACCGACCGCAAGCTGGTGGGCGTGAGCGTCGGCGGTCCGCTGATCCAGGACAAGCTGTTCATGTTCGGCTCGCTGGAATCGTCGCAGACCGATTTCTCGGGCACCAACGCGATCAACGGCCTGCGTACCAGCACCTCGGCCGGCATCCGCGGCTGGGAAGAGTCGGAAACCAAGACTACCCGCTACCTGGTCAAGCTCGACTGGAACATCAACGACAACCACCGCCTCGAATACACCGGCTTCGGCGACACGTCGAAGAAGGATAAATTCCTGTCCGGCTACAACTACGCCACCCTGGTGCGCAACGGCACCATCGGCGCGAGCGAGCATTACAAGAACTTCTCGGGCGAAACTCCGGTCGGCGGCATCGTCAACATTGCCAAGTACACCGGCAACCTGACCGACAACCTGACGCTGCTGGCCCTGTACGGCCGCTCGAAAACGAAGCATGAGAACACCTACGGCACCTATCCGGGCGTGAACCCGAACGTGTACCAGGTCACTTCGACCGTCGCGGCACGCGCTCCAGGCGTTTCCTATCCGAACCCGAACCCGATCAGCGGCAACATTCCGGTGACGGGCGGCGAGGACACGGTCGAGTCGGCACGTCTGGACCTCGAATACAAACTGGGCAACCACACCATCCGTGCCGGTATCGACGAAAACCGTCTCAGCTCCGAGGACGCCGGCCTGTTCCGCGCTGGCGGCGGCCTGTGGGCCTACGGGCGCAGCTCGCAGCCGGCCACTACCCCGATTCCGCTGCAAAACGTGGTCGTCGCACCGGCCAGCGGCGGCGGCCTGGGTCTCCAGGGTTACTACGTCACCGAAACCAAATTTACCTCGGTCACGGACGCGTATTCGGACCAGTCGGCGCAATACATCGAAGACCGCTGGCAAGTCACCAAGGACTTGCTGCTGACGATCGGCGTGCGTAACGAGCAGTTCGAGAACCGCAATGGCGACAACCAGAAATTCATGGACATCAAGGACCAGATCGCGCCGCGCTTCTCGGCCGCCTGGGACGTCTACGGCGACGCTTCGTTCAAGGTGTTCGGATCGGCCGGCCGCTATTTCGTGCAGGTGCCGACCAATATCTCGGTGCGTGGCGCTTCGCGTTCGCTGTTCACCAGCCAGGCCTTCACCTATACCGGCGTCGATCCTGCCACCGGCACGCCGCTGGGCCTGGTGCCGCTGGTGCCGGCGCCGTTCTCGACCAACAACGAGTACTTCCAGGTCAAGCATCCGCAAAGCGTTGCCGCGACCAACCTGCGTCCGACCTACCAGGACGAGCTGACGCTCGGCATCGAGCGCGCGCTCACGCCCGACCTCACCTTCGGCGCGCGCGCAACCTACCGTACCCTGCGCTCGACCATCGACGACATGTGCGACAACCGTCCGTTCCTGGCCTGGCTGGCGCGCAACCCGGGCGTGAACACCTCGAAATGGACCGGCTTCGGCTGCGCGGCATTCAACCCGGGCGAGGACAACACCTTCCTGGTCGACTTCGCCAACACCGGCAGCAACCTGACCGAAGTGAAGCTGAGCGCGGCCGACCTCGGCTTCGCCGAAGCCAAGCGTACCTACAAGGCGATCGACCTGTTCCTCGAGCACCCGCTGCGCAATGGCTGGTACGGCAAGGTGAACTACACCTGGTCCAAGAACTACGGCAACACCGAAGGCCAGACCCAGTCGGATATTGGCCAGCTCGACGTCTCGCACACCGTCAGCTGGGACAAGCCTGAGCTGATGCGCGGCAAGTACGGCCCGCTGCCGAACGACCGCACCCACCAGCTGAAGGCCTTCGGCTTCTACCAGGTCACGCCGGAATGGATGGTCGGCGGCAACCTGCTGGCACAGTCGGGCCGTCCGAAGAACTGCCTGGGCGCCGACCCGACCGTGCCGGCCGCACACAGCTATGGTTCCTACTATGACACCTGCTTCGGCCGTCCCGCTCCGCGTGGCTCCGAAGGCCGCCTGCCGTGGACCACGCGCCTGGACCTGAACGTGGCCTACATGCCGGCCTTCGTGCCAGGCCTGAGCGCCAAGCTCGACGTGTTTAACGTCGCGAACCGCCAGACCACCCAGTCGATCCAGGAACAGCTGAACAGCGGTTCGACCCAGACCTTGCTGGACAGCTACCACCGTGTCCTGTCGACCCAGACGCCGCGGTATGGCCGCTTCACGGTCGAGTACAACCACAAGTTCTAAGCTGTAGGCTGCTTGCTCGATGAAAGCCGCGGATGCAAGTCCGCGGTTTTTTTTTTGACCTTCCGGCTCAAAGCGCGCAGGTACGAAAACCCACGAAGATGTCGTCACGCCCGGCCGTATAAAAATTGCGGAAATGGGGCGAGCGCAAGCGCTCCGGTGTCGCGAACGACGCTCCGCGCAAGACCTGGCAGCGGCCGAAATACGGCGCCGAGTATTCGCGGTAGCGGTCCGCGGCGAAACCGGCATACGGTAAAAAGGGCGATGCCGTCCATTCCCACAACTGGCCCCAGCCGAAACCGGGCCGGCTTGATGCCGCCACCCATTCCCACTCCTGCTCCAGCGGCAGGCGCCGTCCCGCCCAGCGGCAATACGCTTCGGCCTCGTGCAGGCTCACATGGCGCACGGGTTCGCAGGGATCGAGCGTGGCCCGGCTGCCGAAACGCAGGGCGTGCCAGTGATCGCCTGCCGCTTCGCGCTGCCAGTAGCGCGGCGCAACGCGTCCGGTTTCCCGCAGCCAGGCACGCCCGGCCTCGCTCCAGTAGCCGGGGCGCTGGTAGCCGCCATCGCGCATGAAGGCAAGATAGGACGCATTCGACACCAGCTGCGCATCGATCGAGAACGGGGCGACCTCGCATGGTGCCGCCTGCCTTTCGTTGTCGAACACGAAGCCAGCGTCCTGCTCGCCACCGAGCAGGAAGCTGGCGCCCTCGACGGCGATCTCGGCCGGCCTTGGCGCGACAGGGGCCAACACGGGCACGGGCGTCGCCACGCCCAGGGCCTGCATGGTGTACAGCAGGGCTTCGCCATGCATGTCCTCGTGTGCCAGCGCCAGGCGGTAGGGGTACAGGGCAGCGTCGCCGCCGGACGTGTCCGCCAGCCGCGCGCGGATGGCGTCGAGCACCGCGCCGCAGTAAGCCTTGAGCACGTTCGAAGGGGGCAGGTCGAGCGTCCAGCGGCTGTCGTGGGTCACCGTGTTCGAGTCGAACCAGCGGTCGCCGTGCTCCAGCAGCGATGGGCCACGGGCGTCGCCCGGTGCGCTGCCGGCGGCCTCGCGCAGGACGTACCACTCGGCGAACCAGGCCAGGTGCCCGAGTTCCCACAGCGGCGGATTCAGGGTAGGCAGGCGCGGCACGCGCGCCGCCCGGTCATAGCCGGCGGCGGCCAGCGCCTCGAACAGCGTCAGCGTATGCCGGCGCGCGTCCTGCAGCGCGGCGTCGAGCGCGGGCGCGCCCATCCGGCGAAACGATGCATGGTGGGTAGTCATGCACCCATTGTAAGGAGATCAGTAATGCGGCGGGCGCTCGTTGACTGGATTCTGCCGCCCCACCTCGCGCAGCGTACGCAGGTGCTCGCCCAGCGTGTTCACCATGGCTTCGAGCTGGTCGATGCGGCGCGCCTGCTGGTAGACGGTCGTGTTCAGGGAATCGACCAGGTCTTCCATGTGCGCCAGCTTGATTTCGATATCAACAAAACGGTCTTCGTGTTCCACGGCGGTTCCTGGCTGATTGAAAGTGGGCGGCATTATGACATCAGCTTGTCGGCGTCCGGCTTCGGCGTGTTCAGCAGAGCCTTCAGGCTCGCCAGGCGGTCCTTCGGGCTGATGATTTCGGATTCCTGGGGCACGGCAATGCCTTCGTCGAGCGCCATCTCCTTGATGAAGCGCGAGGGGTCGCAGTGCACCAGTTCGCCGGCGCGCTTCCTCTTCTTGCACCAGGTGACCTGCAGCGAGCGCTGGGCGCGCGTGATGCCGACGTACATCAGGCGCCGTTCTTCCTGGATGCGGGCGGCGATCTTTTCGATCGGGTCGTCCGGGTCGCCCTTGTGCGGCAGAATCCCCTCTTCCACGCCGACCAGGAACACGTGCGGATACTCCAGCCCTTTCGAGGCGTGCAACGTGGACATGCGCACCGCGTCCTGCTCTTCGTCCTGGCCTTCCAGCATGGACATCAGCGCCACCATCTGCGTCAGCTCCAGCAGGTTTTTCTCTTCGCCGGTGCCGTCGCGGCCGCCGTTGCCGCGTTCCTTCAGCCAGTTGGTGAATTCCATGACGTTCTGCCACTTGGCCTGCGCTGCGCGGTCGTCGAAGTTCTCGTACAGGTAGTGCTCGTAGTTCATCTCCTTCATCATGTCGTCGAGCACCTCGGCTGCGTTTTCTCCGCTGCCCGAGGGTCCGGGGCGGGTGGCGCGGCTTTCCAGCTCGTCGATGAAGCGGCAGAAGTCGCGCAAGGGATGCAGCTGGCGGTCCTGCAGCTTCGCTTCCAATCCTCCCTTGCTGGCCGCCTCATACAGCGAGCAGTTCCACTGCTTCGACACTTCGCCCAGCACTTCCAATGTCGCCATGCCGACGCCGCGCTTCGGTGTCGTCACCGCGCGGATGAAGGCCGGGTCGTCGTCCTGGTTGGCGATCAGGCGCAGGTAGGCGATGATGTCCTTGATCTCGGCCTTGTCGAAAAAGCTCTGGCCGCCCGACATGGTGTAGGGGATGCGCTCCTTGCGCAGCGCCTGCTCGATGATGCGCGCCTGGTGGTTGCCACGGTACAGGATCGCGTAATCGGTCCACTTGTTCTTGCGCTGGAAATGATCCGCCGAGATCATGATTGCGACCTGGTCGGCTTCCTGCTCGTCGCTCTGCATGCCCAGCACCTTGATCGGTTCGCCCAGGCCGTGTTCCGACCACAGCGACTTTTCGAAGAGTTTCGGGTTGTTGCCGATGACGGCGTTCGCCGCCTGCAGGATGCGCGTGGTCGAGCGGTAGTTCTGCTCGAGTTTGATGACGCGCAGGTCCGGGAAGTCGGTCTGCAGGGTTTTCAAATTTTCGACCGAGGCGCCGCGCCAGGCGTAGATCGCCTGGTCGTCGTCGCCGACGGCGGTGAACATCGGCTTTTTGCCGATGCCGGTCACCAGCAGTTTCACCAGTTCGTACTGGCAGGTATTCGTGTCCTGGTATTCGTCCATCAGCAGGTAGCGCAATCGTCTCTGCCAGCGGTCGCGGATCGGGTCGTTGTTGCGGAACAGCTCCACCGGCAGGCGGATCAGGTCGTCGAAGTCGACCGCCTGGTAGGCCTGCAGGGTCGCCACGTAGCTGCGGTAGATGCGGCCGGCCTGGGCTTCGTCCTCATCTTTCGCGTCCTTGATCGCGTCTTCCGGATCGACCAGGCCGTTTTTCCACAGCGAGATCATGTTCTGGATGCGGCGCACTTCCTGCTTGTCGGTGGTGACGGCCAGACTCGAGACGATGGTGTAGCAGTCGTCGCTGTCCATGATCGAGAACTTGTCCTTCAGGCCGACGCCGGCCGCCTCCTGGCGCAGGATTTTCACGCCCAGCGAGTGGAAGGTGGAGACCGTCAACTGCTTGGCCTGCTTGGGCTGCTTGAGCAGTTTGCCGATGCGCTCCTGCATCTCGAGCGCGGCTTTATTCGTGAAGGTCAGCGCGGCGATCGTGCGCGGATCGTAGCCGCAGTGCTCGATCATGTAGGCGATCTTTTGCGTGATCACCCGCGTCTTGCCCGAGCCGGCGCCGGCCAGCACCAGGCAGGGGCCGTCGAGATAGAGCGCGGCTTCGCTTTGCGGCCCGTTCAGGCCGAACTTTGGTGCGTTGGACATGGGAAATATTCTTGAAGACAGCCGAGCATTGTAACGAAGCCGCAGGGCCTGCGCGCTACAATGTTCAGCATGAAAAAATTGCTTATTTTGCTGCTGGCGTGGACGATGGCGCTGCCTGTGTCGGCGCGCCCGCTGCTGGTCGCTGCCGCCAGCGATCTCGGCTATTGTATCGACGAACTCGTCGGCGCGTACCGGAAAACCGCACCCGATGCCGAGCTCAAGGTCTCGCTTGGTGCGTCTGGCAACTTTTTTGCACAAATTCGCAACGGTGCCCCTTTCGGCGTGTTCTTGTCGGCCGACATGGACTACCCGCGCCAGCTCGGCAAGCTCGGCGCGGCCGACGGCGCCACCCTGACGCCCTATGCCATCGGCCGCATTGCCCTGTGGTCGCTCGACCCGCGGATCGACCCGGCGCGCGGGCTGGCAGCCCTCGTCGCCGACAAGCGTGTGCTGCGCGTGGCCATCGCCAACCCGACCACGGCGCCCTATGGCCGCGCCGCCAAAGCCGCCCTGGAGCGCGACGGCCTGTGGAACGCGGTGCAGCCGAAACTCGTGGTCGGAGAAAACATTGCCCAGACCGCGCAATTCGTCCAGACCGGGAACGCCCAGGTCGGCATCGTTTCCTTCGCGACCCTGCACGCGACCAAGCTGAAAGGCGTGGGCCGGTATGCCCTGGTGCCGCACGCGGGGCTGGCCCCGATCGAACAAGGCGCCATCGTCACCCGCGCCGGGGCGGACCACCCGCATGCGGCCGGCTTCGTGCGTTTCCTCGCTTCCCCTGAAGCACGCGCGATTCTGGTGCGCAACGGCTTCGACCTCCCGGGCGCCGCCCGATGACGGCTTGGCAGTTCCCGGCCGAACTGTGGGACGCCATCGGGCTCACCCTGCGGCTGGCCGCCGTCACTTCCATCGTGCTGCTGATCATCGGCATTCCGCTGGCCAATTGGCTCAACAACAGCAAGATGCGCGGCATCATTTTTATCGAGACCCTGGTCAGCCTGCCGATCGTGCTGCCGCCCACCGTGATCGGCTTTTATTTGCTGATGCTGATGGCGCCCCAGCAGCCGGTCGGCGCGGCCTGGATGAGCGTGTTCGGCCATCCCCTGCCGTTTTCCTTCGCCGGGCTGGTGGCCGGTTCCGTGCTGTACAGCCTGCCGTTCGCGGTGCAGCCCTTCCAGGCCGCGTTTCGCGGCGTCGGGCGCGACATGGTGCAGTCGGCGCTGGCGCTGGGCCTGACCAGGCGCCAAACCTTCTGGTCCATCGTGATGCCGCTGTCGAAACACGGCCTGCTGACCGGCGTGTCGCTCAGCTTTGCACACACGATGGGCGAATTCGGCGTGGTGCTGATGCTGGGCGGGAACATCCCTGGACAGACGCGGGTGGCCTCGATTGCGCTCTACGATGAAGCCCAGAAGTTGAATTACGGCGCGGCGCACGCATATGCCCTGGTGTTGCTGGCGATTTCCTTCGCCATCCTGATCGGCATTGCATTCCTGCAGCGCAGGCAGAACGCGATCCTGCTGTCGAACTAAGCACGGCAGGAGCTGTATCGGCTACCATGCGCCCTACTTTTACGAGCACGAGACACGATGAAATTTGAACACCTGATTGGAATCAACGACCCGATGAACCCGCTCGCCCACACCATCACGCGCGAACAGCTGTGGCGCGGGCTGGTGGTGCGTGCGGAACAGCCGAAGCTGTTCATCCCCCACCTCGACGAATGCATCATCGGCGAGCGCGAGAGCGGCATCTTCAAGCGCCGCCTGCGCTACGGCGACCTGATCGTCGAAGACACGGTGCTGCTCTCCCCGCTGCACGAGGTGCGCTACGACGTGCCGGCGCAGGGCGAGATCAGCGCCTCGAGCCTGACCATGACGATCGAGGCGCCGGACGAATACCAGTTGTTCGTGCGCTTCCTCTACGACGACGGCATGGGCGAAGCGCTCGACCCGGCCAGCCAGATGTATGCCGATTTCAAGAAATCGGCATACCAGGAAGCCGATATCGACACCGTGCGCATCGTGCGCCAGATGGCCGAGCAGGGCAAACTGGATGCGAGTTATTTGAACTAAGCGCAGGCCGGGTCTCGTAGGGTGGACACTTGTGTCCACGCTGTCTCAGCGTATGCATCGCGACGACGTTCACTTGGCGCTGCGGCCGTTCCGATGTTGATACCGCGTGGGCACAAGTGCCCACCCTACAAAAGCTGCCTTGCTCAGGTGCCCGGCTCCGAATCGGCCGCGTCCGTGTGGTTCGTTTCCTTCGCCAGCTCCGCGGCCAGGTCACGCAGCGCCGTGCGCACGCCCTCTTCGATCACCGGGTGATAGAACGGCATGTCGAGCATCTGCGGCACCGTCAGTCTCGCCTGCACCGCCCAGGCCAGCAGGTGGGCAATGTTCTCGCCGCGCGGCCCGATCATCTCCGCGCCGAGAAAACGGCAGGTGCCGTACTCGGCGTACACGCGCAGCATGCCCTTGTTCTGCAACATGACGCGGCTGCGTCCCTGGTTCTCGAACGAGACCTTCCCGATCGCAAATTTCGGCCTTCCTCCCTCGCACAAGGACCGGTAGTTCCTGCCGAGCGTGGCGATGTTCGGTTCGGTAAAAGCGATCCCCAGCGGCGTGCGGCGCAGGCCCGGGCGCACGTCGGGATAGCGGCCGGCATTCTCGCCGGCGATCTTGCCGTGGTCGGCCGCCTCGGCCAGCAGCGGCAGCTCGTTGTTGGCGTCGCCCGCGATGAAGATGTGGCTGTTCCCGCACTGCATGGTGCGGCTGTCGAAGACGGGCACGCCGTTTTCCTGCAGTTCCAGCCCGGTTTCCTCCAGCCCCAGGCCGTGCACGTTCGGACGGCGTCCGGTCGCCACCAGCACGTACTGGAAGCGTTCGGTGGATTCCTTGCCGAGCGCATCGCGCGTGGTCAGCAGGACCTCGTCGCCCTGCTGCTCTGCGCGCACCACTTCGGTCTGGAAGCGCAGGTCGAGTTCCTCGTTCAGGGTACGCATGGCCGCGTGCAGCACCTCGGGGTCGCTCAGGTGGGCCACGCTGCCGCCGCGCGCGAAGATGCTCACGCGTACGCCGAGGCGGGTCAGGGCCTGTCCCAGTTCCAGCCCGATCACGCCCGAGCCGATCACGGCCACCGAGCTGGGCAGATCATCCCAGTAAAACACGTCGTCGCTGGTGACAATGCCGGGGCCGACGTTTTTCAATTGCGGCAGCACGACCGGCGTCGAACCGGTGGCGATCACGAAGCGCTGCGCTTCGATTTCAAGATGGTCGTCGATGCGCAGGGTGTGCGGACTCGTAAAACGGGCATGGCCGCGGATCCGGTCTTCTTCGGGAAAGCCCTCGACGCTCTCGAGCACGAAGCCGACAAACCGGTCGCGCTCGCGCCGCACGCGTTCCATCACGGCGCGCCCATCGATGCGTTTTTCGCCCGGATGCACGCCGAAGCCCGGCGCCACGTCCAGCATGTGGGCGGCGTCGGCTGCGGCAATCAGGAGCTTGCTCGGCATGCAGCCGACGCGGGCGCAGGTGGTGCCGTAGTGGCCGCCTTCGATGACGACCGTGCGCGCGCCTTGCGCATGGGCCGCGCGGTAGGCGGACATGCCTGCGGTGCCGGTGCCGATCACGGCGACGTCGACTTGTAGTGTGTTCATGTTGATCCCCATCGTGTACAACAAACCATACGCCGTTTTGCCATTAAATGTCGAGCGGGTCCACTTCCAGCGACCAGCGCACGCGCGTCTTCATCGCGCGCAGCAGGGACAGCCACTCCTTCAGGAAGGCCTGCAGCGCCGGGCGCGACGGCGACTCGACCAGCAACTGGGCGCGGTCGACGTTGTACACGCGCGTCATCGTCATCGGGATCGGGTCGTTGATCGTCACCGCCTCGGTCGGCAAGATGTCGCGCGCCTCTTCCAGGAAGGCGATCGCGGTCGCCAGCTCGGGCGCCTCGGCGCGCAGCAGCGCCTGGTACATGTAGGGCGGCAGCGCGGCCTGGTGGCGCTCTTCGAGCAGGTTCATGGCAAAGCGGTCGTAGTCGTGGCGCACCACCGCCGAATACAGCGGGTGCTGGGCGTAGCGGGTCTGGATCAGCACCTCGGAAGCGAGACCGGCACGCCCCGCCCTGCCCGCCACCTGCATCAGCTGCGCGAACAGGCGCTCGCTGGCGCGGTAGTCCTGCGAGAACAGGGCCGTGTCCGGATTGAGGATGCCGACCAGGGTCAGCTTTTTGAAGTCGTGGCCCTTGGCGACCATTTGGGTGCCGATCAGGATGTCGACTTCTCCCCGGTGCACGGTGTCGAAGGCTTCCTGGGCGCTGCCCTTTTTACGGGTGGAGTCGGCGTCGATGCGCAGGATGCGCGCCTGCGGGAACATCGCCGCCAGCCCTTCCTCGAAACGCTGGGTGCCGCGCCCGAGCGGCTGCAGGTCGACGTTGCCGCAGGTCGGGCAATGCCGCGGGATGCGCAGCTCCAGGCTGCAGTGGTGGCAGCGCAGCCGGTGTTCGGGCTTGTGCAGCACCATGAAGGAGGTGCAGCGGGTGCAGTTGCTGATCCAGCCGCAGGATTCGCAGGTGATCACGGGGGCGTAGCCGCGCCGGTTCAGGAACAGCAGCGATTGCTCTCCCCGCTCCAGGCGAGCGCGCAGGGCGGCCAGCAGGCCGCTGGTGAGGCCGTCCTTCGGCTTGTCGCGTTCCATGTCGAGCAGGCGCACGGTCGGCAGCACGGCGTCGCGCACGGCGCGCTCGCGCAGCGGCAGGAGCTCGTAGCGGCCGGTCTGGGCATGGTGCCAGCTTTCCAGCGAGGGTGTGGCCGAACCGAGCACGATCGGGATCGCCAGCTGGCGCGCACGCCAGACGGCCAGGTCGCGCGCCGAATACCGTAAACCTTCCTGCTGTTTATAGGAGGGGTCGTGCTCCTCGTCGATGACGATCAGCTGCAGGTGCGGCAGCGAAGCGAGGATCGCCAGGCGCGTACCGAGCACGATGCGGGCATGGCCCTGGTGCGCCGCCAGCCAGTGCAGCATGCGCTCGCCTTCGGACAGGCTGCTGTGCAGCGTGGCCAGCATCAGGCCGGGGAAGCGGGCGCGGATGTTCCCCTCCAGCTGGGGCGTCAGGTTGATCTCGGGGACCAGGATCAGGATTTGCGCCTGCGGGTCGCGCGCCAGCACCTGGGCGCAGGCCTGCAGGTACACCTCGGTCTTGCCGCTGCCGGTGACGCCGTACAGCAGCGCCGGCGTAAAACCGGCCGCGCCGCCGATGGCGTCGGCCGCCTGCTGCTGGGAGGGGTTCAGGGGCGGCATGTTCACCGGGGCCGGGTCGCCCGGCGGCCCCAGCTTCGCCAGTTTTTTCAGCGCGCGGTCGAGGGCGACGGTTTTCGGTACCCGCAAATTCTTCGGCAGGCCGGGCAGCGCCACTTCGCCGAGCGGGCGCTGGTAGTAGTCGGCCGCGAAACCCGCCAGCGCCAGCCATTGGGGCGAGAGCGGGGACAACTGATCGCGCACGGCGATCGCATTCTTCAGCTTGTCGGGCGGGACATCGCTCTCGGCCACGATGGCCACGATCAGGCCGACGACCTCACGCCGCCCGAAACTGACCAGCGCCAGCTGCCCGACCTGCGGCGCAGCATCGCCCTCGTAGGACCAGCCGTAGTCGAACACGCTGTTGAGCGGCGTATCGAGCGCGATTTGAAGAATGCAGTACGACAATCTTGACCTTATTCTTGAGGCTGTGGACAACTTTGTGGAGAATGAAGCGCTTGACCCGTGGAGAAGTTTACGTTAAGTCAAACGATCCGTTGTTCAAACAAAACTACGGGGAAATAACTCATGCAAATTCAATGACTTAGCATCATCAAAGTAGTCCACAGCAACTACCTTCCCCTACCGCAACGATTGTGTATAACTGCGTTTTTGCTTCTAGTAAATGGTCAGCGCCTGTGACGATTTAAACAAGTATCTCCGATGCATACGGTAAGTGCTTGTCAACGCTGGACTTTTTATTGATGAGTTAAGCGGCCTGTTGATAACTTTGTGAACAAGGGTGAACAAACCCGCATTTCTGTTACGGAAAACTCGCTTCCCAGCGGTTATTTCCCGTCCATGAGACAGATAAAAATCAGCAATTTCAATGGCTTAGCTCGCTCGCCCACCTACTGTACATGTCCACAGCCTGCAAGGCCATGGTTTTACAACATGTGAACAAGTGTGATTTTGCTGCAGTGCGAAGGGGGCCGTGGACCGCCAAAGCGGTCCGGCGGCATGCGCCGTAAAGCCCACGTGCCGCTTGCTTGCCCCTGCCTTGTCCTCAGCCGGCGCGCTGGCGGCGGCTGAAGTTGTGCACCGCTTCCACCATCGCCGTCACCGATTCCGGCGGTGTGAATTGCGAGATGCCGTGACCCAGGTTGAACACGTGGCCCGAGCCCTCCGATGGGGTGCCGTAGGCCGTCAGCGAGCGCTCGACCTCAACGCGGATCTGCTCCGGCGAGGCGAACAGGATGGCCGGATCGAGGTTGCCCTGCAGGGCGACGCGGTCGCCGACCAGCGCCCTGGCGCGGCCCAGGTTCATGGTCCAGTCCAGGCCGAGCGCATCGGCGCCGATGTCCGCCATTTCCTCCAACCAGATGCCGCCGCCCTTGGTGAAGACAATCGCCGGGATACGCACGCCGTCCTTTTCGCGCTGGAGCTGGCTCACCACCTTCTCCATGTAGCGCAGCGAGAATTCCTGGTAGGCGCCGTCGGCCAGCGCACCGCCCCAGGAATCGAAGATCATGACCGCCTGGGCGCCGGCGTCGATCTGCGCGTTCAGGTACTGGGCGACGGCGGTGGCATTGATGTCCAGGATGCGGTGCATCAGGTCCGGGCGCGCGTACAGCATCTTCTTGATGGTGTGGAATTCGCGCGAGCCCTGGCCCTCGACCATGTAGCAGGCCAGGGTCCACGGGCTGCCCGAGAAGCCGATCAGCGGCACGCGGCCGTTGATCTCGGTACGGATTTGCGTGACGGCCTTGAAGACGTAGTCGAGCAAGGCCATGTCGGGCACCTGCAGCGCCATCACGTCGGCCTCGGTGCGCAGAGGGCGCTCGAACTTCGGGCCTTCGCCGTCGGCGAAATACAGGCCGAGTCCCATCGCGTCGGGCACGGTCAGGATGTCCGAGAACAGGATCGAGGCATCCAGCGCATAGCGGTCGAGCGGCTGCAGCGTCACTTCGGTGGCGTAATCCGGATTCTTTGCCAGGCCCAGGAACGAACCGGCACGCGCGCGGGTGGCGCGGTATTCCGGCAGGTAGCGCCCCGCCTGCCGCATCAGCCAGACAGGCGTGTACTCGGTCGGCTGGCGCAGCAGCGCGCGCAGGAAGGTATCGTTCTTGAGCGGGGCAAATTGTGGCATGGCTGACAATGGATGACGTCGGAAGAGGGCTATTATCGCATCCTCTCGGCCCGCCGGACACTGGCGTCATCTCCGCCGCCGGTCGATGGCAGGAGGCGTCCCGGATCTTCAGCCGCCGGAGCGCTTCGGATGATGGCCCAGCTTCGCGAGCGTCTCCATGACCAGCTCGCAGTGGTCGCCCTGCACTTCGATGACGCCGTCCTTCACGGTGCCGCCCGAGCCGCAGGCCGTGCGCAACTGCTTGCCCAGCAGGGCCAGCGCGGCGGCGTCGAGCGCCAGCCCCTTGACGAGGGTGACGCTCTTGCCGCCCCGGCCCTTGGTCTGGCGCGACACGCGCACCACGCCATCGCCCACGGGTACTGTTTTCGCCTTGCAGGTGCACTGGTCGAGGGGCTGGCGGCAGCCGGGGCACATGCGCCCGCCGTCGGTGGAATAGACCAGGCCGCTGTTGAAACTGCTTTTCATGTCTTGCTCAACCATTTCTTCGTGTGAAGCAGGCGAGTCTATCAGTACTTGCGCGCCCGCTTCCGGCTGCGCACCCAGGCGCTCCCATTGCGCACGCCTGGCGTGACTCTGCCTGCCGGTCCGCGCTCTTATAATGCGATCTGCCCCTTTCAAATGACACCGACGCCATGACCCAGCCGACCCGCAAACAGGCCGCTCCCTGCGGCACCTGGACTTCCCCGATCAGCGCCGCCGTGGTGGCGGCCGGCGCCACGCCGCTGTCGCACATCGCGCTCGACGGCACGGACGTGCTGTGGCTGGCCGGCCGCGCCAGCGAAGCGGGCCGCATGACCCTGCAGCGCTGGCGTACCAGCGATGGCGCCGAGGCCGTCGCCGAGCCGACTCCAGCCCCGTTCAACGTCCGCACCCGCGTGCACGAGTACGGCGGCGGCGCGTATGCGGTGGACAAGGGCACGGTCTGGTTCTCGCATTTCGCCGACAACCACCTGTACGGGGTCGAGGCCGGGGGCGAGCCAGCCATGATCACGCGAGAAGAAGCCGTGCGCTACGCCGACTTCGTGCCCGACCGCGCCAGGAATCGCCTGATCGCGGTGCGCGAAGACCACCTGGCCGGCGAAGCCTATCCGGTCAACACAATCTGCGCGGTCGGCTTCGATGGCCGTGAAACCATCCTCGTCGACGGCAACGATTTTTATGCGGCGCCGCGCCTCTCTCCGGATGGGCGCCAGCTGGCCTGGCTGTGCTGGGACCATCCGCGCATGCCCTGGCAGGGCACGGAATTGTGGGTGGCCGACATCGCGCAGGACGGCAGCCTGGTCGACGGCCGCCTGATCGCCGGCGGCCTGGACGAGTCGATCTGCCAGCCCGAGTGGTCGCCCGGCGGCCTGCTGCACTTCGTGTCCGACCGCAGCGGCTGGTGGAATCTGTACCGCTTCGAAGACGGCGTGGTGCATCCGCTGTGCCCGCGCGAGGCGGAGTTCGGCGGCCCGCACTGGAGCTTCGGCGGCTCGATGTACGGCTTCCGGTCGGACGACGAAATCGTCTGCACCTATATCGAGGACGGCGTCAGCCGCCTGGCGCGCCTGTCGACGCGCGGCTGCACGCTCACGCCGATCGAGACGCCGTACGAGGAAATCCGCGAGCTGCGCGTCTCGGCCGAGACGGTGGCGGTGCTGGCCGGTTCGCCGACGATGGCGCTGGAGCTGGCCCTGCTCGATCCGGACACGGGCAAGCGCCGCATCCTGGTGCAGTCGAGCACCAACCTGCCCGAGGTGGCCTACCTGTCGGTGCCGCGCAGCATCCGCTACCGCAGCGCAAACGGGCGCACCGCCTACGCCTTCCATTACGCACCGGCCAATAAAGATTTCGAAGCGCTGCCGGGCGAGCTGCCGCCGCTGATCGTGATCGGCCACGGCGGCCCGACCGGGATGGCGACCAGCACGCTGAAGCTCGCGACCCAGTTCTGGACCAGCCGCGGCTTCGCCGTGCTCGACGTGAACTACGGCGGCAGCACCGGCTTCGGGCGCGCCTACCGCGACCTGCTGAAAGGCCAGTGGGGCGTCATCGACGTCGAGGACTGCGTGGCCGGCGCGCGCCACCTGGCCGACAGCGGGCTGGCCGACCCCGAGCGCCTGCTGATCCGCGGCAGCAGCGCCGGCGGCCTGACGACCCTGTCCGCCCTCACCTTCCACGACGTGTTCAAGGCCGGCGCCAGCTATTACGGCGTGTCCGACCTGGCGGGACTCGACGCCGACTCGCACAAGTTCGAATCGCACTACAACGAATACCTGATCGCTCCCAAGCCAGAGGCGGACAAGGTCTACCGCGCACGCTCGCCGATCCACCATACCGATGCCTTGAAACGCCCGATGATCTTCTTCCAGGGGCTCGACGACAAGGTGGTGCCGCCCCAGCAGTCGGAAACGATGGTGCAGGCGCTGCGCGAGCGCGGCGTGCCGGTCGCCTACATCACGCTCGAGGGCGAAGGGCATGGCTTCCGCAAGGCCGACAGCGTGGTGCGCACGCTGGAAGCGGAGCTGGCGTTTTATCTGCGCGTGTTCGGCATCCCGGCGCCGCAAGGATTGCCGTCGCTCGAGATTGAAAACCTGGTTGCATGAGCGAAGCAGACCTGATCGACTCCTTCGCCGCCTGCAGCGCGCACCAGAAGCTGATCCTCGGCCTGCTCGCGCTGGCGGGCGAGCCGTTCGGGCGCACGCGCCTGCGCGAGCACCTCGAGCCGCTCGGCGAGTTCAGCTCCGAAGACGCGCTCACCATTGAACTGGCCCAGCTGCGCGAGCGCGGCCTGACCAACGAACTGGCCTCCCGCGGCACGGTCGCCATGCCGGGCGTGGCCTGGCCGGCCATCGACTCCCTGCTGCGCACAGGCCGTTTTACGGAAGTGCGCGAAGTCTTCGAGACGGTCAGCCCGCTGCGGCGCGACTGGCAGGGCAACCCGGTGCTGCGCAGCTACCGGCAAGGCCTGTCACTGCTGCGCATGGCCCTGATCGGCGGCGACGGCCCGCGCACGGTCATGCCGCTGCTCGACGCCTGCCTGCGCTGCCACGAGGCGGCCTACCTGCACCCGCTGGTCGACATCTGCGCGCGCCCCTTCGAGCCGGACCTCGTCGAGCGCATCAACCCGGCGCTGCGCGACGAGGTGCTGGCGACCCTGGTCAACCACGCCCAGCGCGAGCCGGCCAGCGCGCCGGCGATCCGCAGCTACGCCGAGAGCGTGGCCGCAGGCGGCAACGTCGCCATGGCGCTGCGCGTGGCGCTGGCCGAACATTTGGTCCTGTGCGGGCGCCTCGACGACGCCGGCGCCCTGCTGGTCGACGTGGACGACTCGACCGCCCTGTTCTTCCGCAGCGTGCTGCTGCTCCTGCGCGACCATATCGACGAGGCACTGGCCGGCTTCGACGCGGCCCTGAAACTGCTGCGCAGGGAAACCGGCAAGCGCAAGATGGTGTTCGCCGGGATCGGCGGCCACCTGTATGTCGCCGCCCTGCTGCGCCGCGCCGACGCCAAGCACCAGAAGGCCGTCGAGAGCTATCTCGACAGCGCCACGCGCGCCGTGCAGAGCCACGACACGGCCGTCTATCAACAACTGAGCATGCTGCGCCAGATCCGCGGCGGCACGGTCGACGCCGAGGTGCTGCCCTCGCGGAACTGGGAGACGGCGCTGCAGCCGATCATGTTCCGCGCCCTGCTGCACTGGTGGCTGGGCATGCCGCAACTGGCGCAGCAGCGTGCCCGCCTCGAGGAGGCCCTTACCGCATCCGAGGCGGCCGGCTTCGATTTCCTCAGCGCCCAGCTGGCCGCCCTGCTCGGGCAACTGGGCAGCATCGGCCACGAACAGCGCGCGATCGCCCTGCGCCAGCGCGGCCGTTTTACGGACATGACGCACTGGTTCGAGCGCGAGCAGCCCTGGGAGCGCCAGCTCAATGCCCTGATCAACCTGCAGCCGGCCGTGAACGTGGAGGTAGTCAAGGAATCGCGCCTGGTCTGGCTGATCCGCTACGACCCGCACCTCGGCGTGCAGGAAATCGAACCACGCGAACAGAAGCGCGACGCGCAGGGCGCCTGGAGCCGGGGCCGCCCGATCGGCCTGAAACGCCTGCTCGATGCGGCAGCCACGCTCGACTTCCTCACCGCCCAGGATTTACTGGTGGTGTCGACCATCGGCGCCGCGCGCCAGTACTACGGCAGCGGCCTGCGCTACGAATTCGACCTGGATAAAGCCCTGGCGGCGCTGATCGGCCACCCGCTGCTGTTCTGGTTCGATGCGCCCGGCACCCGGGTCGAACTGCTGCCGGGCGAGCCGGAGCTGCTCGTCAAGGCCGCGCGCGAGCACGTGACCATCACCCTGAACCCGCCGATCCGCGAGGGCGCCGGCGACGTGGTCGTCACGCGCGAGACGCCGATGCGCCTGCGCGTGGTGCGCATCCGCGACGAGCACCGCCGCATCGGCGCCATCGTCGGCGAGTCGCTGGTGGTGCCGCTGGAGGCCGAGGTGCGGGTGCTGCAGGCGATCGGCGCGATTTCCTCGATCGTCACCGTGCAGTCGGACATCGGCGTCAGCGCAGCCGACATCGAACGTATCGCGGCCGACGGCCGCCTGCACGTGCACCTGCTGCCCTACAACCAGGGCCTGCGCATGCGCATCCTGGTGCGCCCGCTGCCCGATACCGGCGCCTATTACGCGCCCGGCAGCGGGGCCGAACGCGTGATCGCCGATTTCAACGGCGTGCGCACCGAAGCGAAGCGCGACCTGAACGCCGAGCGCGAAGCCGAGCGCCAGCTGGTCGCCAGCTGCCCCGCGCTGGAAGGCGCCGAGGAAGAGCACGACGAATGGCTGCTGGGCGCGCCGATCCACTGCCTGGAACTGGTGAGCCAGCTGCAGGAACTCGACCCGAACCAGGTCGTCATCGCCTGGCCCGAGGGCGAGCCCTTCCGGGTGAGTAAAAAAGTCAGCTCGAAATCCGTGCGCCTGACCATCAAGCGCGAGAAGGACTGGTTCGCCGCGAACGGAGACATCGTCGTCGACGAGGGCCGCGTACTCGACCTGCGCGAACTGCTGGAAAAGGTGCGCACCGGCGACGGGCGCTTCGTCGCGCTGGGCGACAACCAGTTCCTCGCGCTCACCAGCGAACTGCACCGGCGCCTGATGGACCTGGCCGCCTATACCGATGCGAACGAGGAAGCGCTGCGCGTGCATCCGCTGGCCAGCTTCGCGCTGGAAGACCTGGCATCGGATGCGGGCAGCGTCGACGTCGATGCCGCCTGGCGCAAGCACCTGAAAAAAATGGCGGAGAACGCCCAGTACGAGCCGCGCCTGCCGTCCACGCTGCAGGCCGAGCTGCGCGACTACCAACGAGAGGGTTTCGAGTGGCTGGCGCGCCTGGCGCACTGGGGCGTGGGCGCCTGCCTGGCCGACGACATGGGCCTCGGCAAGACGCTGCAGGCGCTGGCCCTGATCCTGCTGCGCGCGCCGAACGGCCCCACCCTGGTGGTGGCGCCGACCTCGGTCTGCACCAACTGGATCGCGGAAGCCGCGCGCTTCGCGCCGACTCTGAACGTCAAACTGTTCGGCCCCGGCGAGCGCGCGGCGATGCTCGACGATGCCGGCCCCTTCGATGTGATCGTCGCCAGCTACGGCCTGCTGCAGCTGGAAGCGCCGCTGTTTGCGAAAAAACGCTGGCACACGATCGTGATGGACGAGGCGCAGGCGTTCAAGAATGCGCTGACGCGGCGATCGCAGGCGGTGATGGCGCTGCAGGGCGACTTTCGCATGGTGGCCACCGGCACCCCGCTGGAAAACCACCTGGGCGAATTGTGGAACCTGTTCCGCTTCATCAATCCGGGCCTGCTCGGCACCGCCGACCAGTTCCAGTTGCGCTTTGCCGGCCCGATCGAAAAGGCGCAGCAGGACAAGAACTACGACAAGCGCGCCGAAGCCGGCGCCCGTGCGCGATTAAAACGGCTGACGCAGCCCTTCATCCTGCGCCGTACCAAGAGCGCGGTGTTGACCGAGCTGCCGCCGCGCACCGAGATCGTGCTGCCGGTGGAATTGACGCCGGAAGAGACGGCGCTGTACGAATCGCTGCGCCGCGAAGCGCTCGATAAACTGGCCTCGCTGGAAGCGCCGCAGAGCCAGAAGTCGATTGCCATCCTGGCCGAGATGATGCGGCTGCGGCGCGCCGTCTGCAATCCGGAGCTGGTCGCGCCCGGCCTGGGGATCGCCAGCAGCAAGCTGGCGGCCTTTGCGCACCTGCTCGACGGCCTGCTGGAGAACCGCCACAAGGTGCTGGTGTTCAGCCAGTTCGTCGACCACCTGTCGCTGATCCGCAGGCACCTGGACGCGCGCGGCATCGCTTACCAGTACCTCGACGGCGCGACCCCGATGCAGGAGCGCAAAAAGCGGGTCGACGCCTTCCAGGCCGGAGAGGGAGACCTGTTCCTCATCAGCCTGAAGGCGGGCGGGGTCGGCATCAACCTGACGGCGGCCGACTACGTGATCCACATGGACCCGTGGTGGAACCCGGCGGTGGAAGACCAGGCCTCGGACCGCGCGCACCGCATGGGCCAGCAGCGCCCGGTGACGATCTACCGGCTGGTGGCGCGCCACACGATCGAGGAAGGCATCGTCGAGCTGCACCGCCACAAGCGCGACCTGGCCGACAGCCTGCTCGAGGGAGGAGACGTGGCGGCGCGCATGTCGCCGTCGGACATGCTGGCGATGCTGCACCAGGGCCTGGGAGCCTCTGGTATTGACAGGCGATCCATGTGATGATGCCGCTTTTTTTTACGGATCGGCACCATGGAAGAACAGAACGCGCTCGCCCAGCCTGGCGCAAGCCCCAGGGCCCAGGTCATCGGCCTCAAGTCGTGGCTGGCCTATGCCGGCGTGGCGGCGCTGGCGGTGATCCTGTTCGGCGTGCTGCTGCCCCTGGCCTTCCTGTGGCACGATCTGGCCGCGCTCGCGGTGCTGGTGCTGTCGGCGCTGCTGGTGGCCTACGAATTCCTGCTGGTGCGCAGCGTGCAGCTGTATCTCGACGACCTCGGCGTGTGGGTGCATTCGGGCGTGCTGCCCTGGAAGAAGGGGATCGCCGGCGTGAAGTGGCGCGACATGGACGAAGCCATCTTCGTGAACGGTTTCAAGAGCTGGCTCACGCGCTCGTACACGATCCGCGTCCGCCACCGTTTCACCCAGGGCAGCGAGATCGTCCTGACGAACATCGCACGCGGCAAGGACGCGGTCGCCCTCATCAACGCACGCCACCAGGAGCTGATCCGCTCGGGCGTGATCGACTGATGGAGGCGCTGGAAGCCATCGCTTTCGTGCGCGCGCATGGCGTCGTGCTGGCCTCGGCGCGCGGACCGGTGCCGACGCTGACCGAGCACATCGCCGGCGAACCGATCCGCGGCAGCTGGTGGGGGCACCCGCAGGGTAAACGCATCTTCGCCGCGCTGCAGGCGGTGGGGCAGGATGCCGACATCCTGGTCTGCCGGCTGGTCGACGGCAAGATCACCTTCGTGCACAGTCGCCTGTGGCCCGCGCTGGCCGCGGCCGCGCCGCTGTTCGAGCCGGCGCGCCTGGCGCGCGTGAAGCAGGAGCACACGGCGCGCGGGCATCACACCAACGAGGAGGTCCCCTTCCCCGACTGGCTGCCGCCGGACGTGGCGCAAGCGGCCCGCCTGCTCGACCCGCAGGCCGCACTGGCCGCGCTGGGCCCAACATTTGTTACAAACCCGGGGCAGCGCAAGGGACGCTAACAATGCTAATCTGGCGCGCTGTCGCGCTCGATCACAGCGCGCCGCCCACCCGACTTTTTTATCTTTACGGGCCGAATACATGATGAAAACGAAACTCGCGCTGGCAGCCCTCATCGCCAGCCTCGCACTGGCGCCTGCTGCGGCCAAAGAGACCAGGAAATCCTCGAAGCCGAAAGCGGCCAAGGTCGTCGCCAAGGCGGGAAAAACGAAAGGCTCCGCCAAGCGCGTGGCCGCTCCCAAGGCCAAGGCGAACGCCAAGGCAGACAAGAAATCGAAAGGCAAAGGCAAGGCTGCTGCGGTCGCGGCGACGGCTGCCGCCGCCAGCGCCGCCGCCGCAAGCGACAAGGTGCGGGCGCCGGCTCCCGCGAGCAGCGAAAAACGCCTCGACCGCCGTGCCGATTCGCTGGCCATGCAGTACCTGACGGCGCTGTGGCGCGTCGATCCCGAAGGCGGCATCGCGGCCGGCAAGTTCGACGTCGCCGCGAACCTGACCATCCCCGACGACGCGACCCGCGCGAAAAAGCTCGCGTTCGCCACCGAGTGGCTGGAAAAATTCGGCAAGATCGACAGCCGCCAGCTGTCGCCGCGCCAGCGCACCGACCTCGCGCTCCTGGTCAACAAGCTGGAAACGGACCGCTGGCGTTTGACGACCTTCCGCGAATTCGAGTGGAACCCGTCGCTCTACAACATCGCCCAGCCGCTCGACCTGATCCTCAATACCGAGTACGCGGCGAAACCGCAGCGCCTGCGCACCATCCTCAAGCGCCTGGCCAACGTGCCGGCCTATTACCAGGCGGCCCAGGGCAGCATCGTCAACCCGACCCGCGAGCACACCCAGCTGGCGATGGCGCAGGCGCCGGGCACCCTGGTCGTGCTGGCCGACCTCGGCCAGGCGGCGCAGAACTCGATCCTCAACGTCCAGGAAAAGGCGATCTTCGCGCAGCGCATCGCCAACGCCGGCACCGCCGTGCTGGCTTACGTCGACTTCCTGACCAGGCTGGAAGCGGAGCAGGCGCAAAGCGGCAAGGCACGCCCGTTCAGGATCGGCAAGGCGCTGTACGAACAGAAGTTCGCGCTCGAAATCCAGTCGGCCAGCAGCGCCGAGCAGACCTTCCGCAAGGCCCTGGCCACGCGCGAAGAACTCCTCACGCGCATGAACGCGATTGCGGACGAACTCTGGCCGCGCTACATGGCCGGCACCAACAAGCCGCAGGACCGCTTCCAGAAGATCGGCATGCTGATCGATAAACTGTCGGCCCGCCACGTCGCGCGCGAAAACTTCTTCCCCGAGATCCGCCGCCAGATTCCGCTGCTGCAGGACTGGGTGATCAAGAACGACCTGCTCACGCTCGACCCGGACAAGCCGCTGGAAGTGCGCGAGACGCCGATGTACCAGCGCGGCGTGGCCGGCGCCAGCATCGACGCGCCGGGCCCGTATCGGCCGAAGGACAAGACCTGGTACAACGTGACGCCGCTCGACGGCCTCTCCGCGGAACAGGCCGAGAGCAGCCTGCGCGAATACAACGAGTGGATCCTGCAGATCCTGAACATCCACGAGGCCATCCCCGGCCACTACGCCCAGCTGGTGCACGCGAACCGTTCGCCGTCGCTGGTGAAGTCGCTGTTCGGGAATGGCGCGATGGTCGAGGGCTGGGCCGTGTACGGCGAGCGCATGATGCTCGAGTCGGGCTACGGCGGCAATTCGCCCGAGATGTGGCTGATGTACTCGAAGTGGAACCTGCGCAGCGTCACCAACACCATCCTCGACTACTCGGTGCACGTGCTCGGCATGGGCCGCGAAGAGGCGCTCGACCTGCTCACGCGCCAGGCCTTCCAGACGCGCCAGGAAGCGACGGAGAAGTGGCGCCGCGTGCAGCTGTCGTCGGTGCAGCTGACCAGCTACTTCAGCGGCTACGAGCAGATCATGGAACTGCGCGAGCAGCGCCGCCAGGCGCTGGGCGAGCGCTTCAACCAGAAGCAGTTCCACGACCAGTTCCTCAGCTATGGCAACGCGCCTGTCAAGATGATCGGGGAACTGATGCGCGATTGATCGACAGCGTTACTTGCATCAAGCCGGGGCCGCGTGAACTGACCCCCAAAAGTTGGACACAACTTTTGGGGGTTTTTCATGACGAAGTACGACGAGCGTTTCAAGCTCGAAGTGGTTCAGGAGTATCTGTCGGGAACTGCGGGCCATAAGCGTGTG
>NZ_JBSIPX010000015.1:0-150808 GCF_053668055.1 Massilia sp. SYSU DXS3249
GGCATCTTCCAGGTCATTTTCTGCGACCGCGAGGTGACGCAAATCGACCTCAAAAGCCGCTAAAATTTAACCCGGCAGTGTTACCTATGTGTCTAGACACCTGTTACCTATGTGTCTGTGCTATACACTCTCGAGCCCACGCGGTGGAACGGTTGAGCAAAAGTGGTGTTTTCTGGCCAATTTGCGCAAACGGTCTTCGGTGTTCTTGGCGGTTTTCCAAAGCACGACCGCGTGGGCATAAATGCCCACCCTACAACGTCATGAACCGCCTTTGTCCCGCTCCCGTGCGCCACCCACGCGCCGTCGCTATCGCAGCTGGTATATACTGTACACCCATACAGTTTCGCCACTCCGATGAAACTTTCCGACAAGCTCGAAATCCTGGCGGACGCCGCCAAGTACGACGCCTCCTGCGCCAGCAGCGGCGCCCCGAAACGTGCTTCCGACGGGGGCGACGGCGGCATTGGCGCCACCACCGGCATGGGCATTTGCCACAGCTACACGCCCGACGGCCGCTGCGTCTCGCTGCTGAAAATCCTGCTCACCAACTTCTGCGTCTATGACTGCCAGTACTGCGTCAACCGCCGTACCTCGAACGTGCCGCGCGCGCGTTTTTCGGTCGAGGAAGTGGTCAAGCTGACCCACGATTTCTACCTGCGCAACTACATCGATGGCCTGTTCCTCAGTTCCGGCATCATCCAGTCGAGCGATTACACGATGGAGCAGCTGGTCGCCGTCGCGCGCACACTGCGCGAGGTGCACAACTTCCGCGGCTACATCCACCTGAAAACGATTCCGGACGCCGATCCGCTGCTGATCGCCGAAGCGGGCCGCTACGCCGACCGCCTGTCGGTGAACATCGAGCTGCCGACGCACGACAGCGTGACCCGCCTCGCGCCCGAAAAGAACGTGCACACGATTAAACTGGCGATGGGCTCGATCCGCCGCAAGCTGGACGAGAAAGCGGAAGAGCCGAAGGCTCCCGCCTTCGCCCCCGCGGGGCAGAGCACCCAGATGATCGTCGGCGCCGACGCCAGCGACGACCAGACCATCCTGAACACGGCCGAGACCCTGTACGGCAGCTATAAGCTCAAGCGCGTGTACTACTCGGCCTTCAGCCCGATCCCGCAAAGCCCGGACAGCGTGCCCCTCGCCCCACCGCCGCTGCTGCGCGAGCACCGCCTGTACCAGGCCGATTTCCTCCTGCGCGGCTACGGTTTTACGGCGGGCGAATTGATGCCCAAGTCGGGCAACCTGGCGCTCGACGTCGACCCCAAGCTGGCCTGGGCTTTAGCCAACCGCGAGCACTTCCCGATGGACTTGAACCGCGCCGAAGCCGAGATGATCGCGCGCGTGCCCGGCATCGGCCTGCGCAACGCCAAGCGCATCGTCGACCTGCGCCGGCTGCGCCGCGTCCGCTGGGAAGACCTGTCCCGCCTGCGCTGCAGCATGAAAAAGATCGCGCCCTTCGTCGTCACCGCCGACTACAAGCCGGCGCAGGGCCTCGCGAGTTCCGACCTGCTGCGGCGCCACCTGGGCGCGCCGCAGGAGCAGATGAACCTGTGGCCCGAACTGAAGGCGGCATGAGCGCGCCGTCGGCAGCTGCGCAGGTAGCCGCCGGCCAGCCGCTGGTGGTCTCCAGCTTTGCCGAATGGCGCGCCGCCGCGCGCGACCTGCTCGTGCACGAGGTGGCGCCGGAACGCGTCACCTGGAACCAGGTCGGGGTGCTGGACACCGACCTGTTCTCGGGTGCGCCGGCTTCTATCCCTTCTGCCGATAATGCTCCTGCCGAGTCCCCATTACAACCGGCACCGCCGCATCGACTCTCCGTCCCGCGCGCGCTGATGGAGATGCTGGAAAAGGCCGCCTGCTGCCGCGTTCCGGACCGCTGGGCTTTCCTGTACCGGGTCATCTGGCGCTGGCAGCACGGCGAGCACGACGTGCAGTCGCCGGCCGATGCCGACGGCGCCAAGCTGCACGCGATGGTCAAGGCGGTGCGCCGCGAGGAGCACGACATGCATGCCTATATCCGATTCCGCGAGCGTCCCCTCGAGGCCGGGCCGCCGCAATTCGCCGCCTGGTTCGAGCCGCGCCACGACGTGCTGCCCCAGGTGGCCGAGCATTTCAAGAACCGCATGGGCGGCGTCACCTGGATGATCGGCACGCCCGATGCCAGCGTCATGTGGGACGGCGCGACCCTGCACCACACCGGTTCCCTGATGTCGAGCGCGGCAGACCTCGACGACGCGGGCGAGGCGCTCTGGCTGACCTACTACCGCAGCATCTTCAACCCGGCGCGCGTCAACGCCCAGCTGATGCAAAGCCACATCCCGTCGCGCTTCTGGAAAAACCTGCCGGAAGGCGCGATCGTCCCCGCCATGGTCAGCAACGCCGAGCTGGGCGCGCGCAGCACGGGCCAGGCGCAGGCGGTGGGACGCAAGTCGGGTGCAACGATCCCGATCGCTCCCGCCGACGCCCAGCCCGAGCGCCAGCAGCCCTCGAAACTGGACGAATGCCGGCGCTGCGAGCTGTGGCAGTTCGCGACCCAGGCCGTCCCCGGCGCCGGCCCGAAAAAGGCGCAGATCATGCTGGTGGGCGAGCAGCCGGGCGACCAGGAAGACCTGGCCGGCGAAGCCTTTATCGGGCCCGCCGGCCAGCTGCTCGATCGCGTCTTCAACGCCGCCGGGCTGGAACGGCGCGAGATCTATCTCACGAATGCCGTCAAACACTTCAAGTGGGAGCCGCGCGGCAAGCGGCGGCTGCACAAGACGCCGGCGCAGCGCGAGGTCGAGGCTTGCCACTACTGGCTGGAGAAGGAGCTGGCGGCCGTCAAGCCGAAGGTGATCGTGGCGCTGGGCGCAACGGCGCTCAAATCAGTGCTGGGCAGCGGCAGCGTGAAGCTGGGGGATTCGATCGGCAAGGCGATCCGGCATGAGGACCGCTGGGTGGTGACGGTCTACCACCCGTCCTACATCCTGCGGGTGCCGGACGAGGAAACCAAGCGGCAAGCGTTCAATGTGATGGTCGAGGGCTTGAAGCTGGCAATGCGTTTACTGGAGCGACAGCCGGAAGAGCCGCGAACGTAGGGTGGGCGCCCCGTGCCCACGCGAACGCCTGCATGGTGTTGGCGTTGTTTTGTCGCGATGGACGCGCCGCGTTGACGCTCTTGAGAAGATAACGCGGCGCTGGCAATTAGGTGGATTGTTGGCTGACTCTATTCATCGTTCCGCGTGGGCCCGGGGCGCCCACCCTACGGGATCAGCGTCCTGCCGGCGACACCGCGACATCGAAACGCACCATGTCCCCGGCGCTGACCTGCCGCGCTGCTCCCGGCGGCGTCATGGTCCCGATCGAAAACCCCGGCTGCACCTGCACGATGGTCACCGTGCCGAGCGCCGACTCCACCGTCCCCAGCGGCACCAGCGGATCGTTCCCGTACACCGGCTGGCGCGCGTCCAGTTTATAGACCACCAGCTGGTCGCCCGGCGTCATCGACGAGGTGCTGCCGGCGTCGATGAAAATCCGCTCGCCCTGTACCTGCACCACCTTCGCCATGAAGGGCAGGGGAGCCAGGTCGGCCATGATGCCGGCGATGCCCTGGTCGAGCGCGCGCATGATCGCGCCGCCAAAAGGCGTGGCCGCGAAGCTGGCGCTGCCGAAGGGCTTGTCGCGGCCGATGCGCTGCTTGCCGACTTGCTCCACGCTGGCGGTGCGGCGCGCCAGCAGGGCGCCGGTGAGGCCGTCGTGTACGAAGAATTCGATCTCGATGCGGCGTGCCTTGCGGTCGATCAGGCCGTACAGGGTCGGCTTGTCGAAGGGGCTGGCGTCGACGATCTCGCCCGAGATCACGAACTGGCTCTCGTGCATCGATGCCAGGCGGCGTACGGCCGCCGTGTCCGCGCCCGGCCCGCTGCTGCCGGGAGAGATCACGTAGGGGCTGCTCTTGCCGAGGAATTTGCCGGTGCCGGTCAGGCGGCGCAGCAGTTCCTGCGGCAGGCGGGTGGCGATGTCGTCGACGTCGTCGAGCTGCGGGGAGCGGCGCACGTGGAAGGGGGTGACGACGATTTTTTTCTTGTAGCCGAGGTTGACGCTGCCGCTGGGGCGCGCTTCCTCTTCCTGCACGGCGACGCGCACGTGCAGTATCGGCCCGGACTGCGGGCCGGATTGCCACTCGCGCACGACGGTATAGCGGTCGAAGTCGTAGGCCGGCTGGACGCGGCTGCTGTCGTGCGAAGCGCGCTTGCCGGCGCCGGCCGCGACATCCACGCGTGCGCCGCTGCGCAGGCCGAGCTGTTCGAGCGCATCCTTGATGGCCAGCTGGCGGGCGCGCGCCAGGCCGCCGTCGGCGATGGCGGCGACGCCTTCGGCCTCGATCGGCGCGGCAAGGGCCGGCTGGAACAGCGCGAGGAAGAGCGCAAGCGCGACGCCAAAGCCAAGTTTGAAATTACTGCGCATGGTAGAACGACGCGCCGTAGGCAGCGCCAGGACCAGCACTGCCCACCATGGCGCGGGCGTTCGCCGCTGCCGGCAGCGCGCGCGGCGAGCGGGCCTGGGACTGGGCCGCATTGGTATCGAAATCCATCTCCACGGTCGTCTCGACAGTGCCGTCTTCGCGCTGGGCGACATTGCTCACGCGCGCGCCACGGATGAAGGCGTCAATATACACCTTGAAACTGTCGTCCTTCAGCGCCAGCGAGCCCACCGTGCTGCCGCCTTCGATGCGCATGCCGTAGACCTGTTCGGCCATGGCGCGGTAGGCGTCCAGGCGGGAAGCGCGCATCGCCAGCAGCTTGCGCTGGGCCGGCGAGACGCGCTCGCACTGGCCGTTGCAGGAGGCAGTGTTGACGGCGCCGTAGCCGGTGGCGCTCAGGGTAACGACGACGGGCTGCACGGCCGGGCGGGCCAGGGGCAGGCGCACGGTGCCGCAGGCGGAGAGCAGCGAAGCACAGGCGAGGGCGAAGACAGCGACGAGTTTCATGACGGATCCGGTAAGAATGCGGTGCGCAAGGGGCGCGGTATCAGTCTGAATAACGGCCGGTGCTGCCGGATCTTGATGGACGCAGGGAAATATTTAGCGCAACAAGCCGCGGAATCGCGGCTGGATTGTTGCAATGGCAAGCGATCAGGAAGAGGACAGCACGAACTGGTTACCGTCCGGATCTTTCATGATGGCGAAGGTGCCCCAGGGTTGCTTTTGCGGTGGCGACACGAACTCGACGCCGCGGCTCGACAGCTGGCGCCAGGTCGCCTCGACGTCGTCGCAGGCCAGCGAGCCGTTGAAGGGGCTGCCGATGCGGTCTTCCTGCCCGGTCGGCGTGAACAGCACGAAGCGCGTCTCGGACGCGCCGACGCGCAGCTCGATCCAGCGCTGCTTGCCGTCGAAAGGCTGGTCGGTGATGACGCGAAAGCCGAGTTTTTCGGTGTAGAAGGCGAGGGCCGCGTCCTGGTCGCGGGTAGGGATGCTGACGAATTTGATGTGGGTGATCAAGCGGGTCTCCTGTCTGAATCCCGGCATTCTCGCACGGGCGCGGGCCCCACTATAATCATCATGACTATACTCTTCAAGAATACAGTGACCACCCTCGACCCCTATGTGCTCGACGTCCTGATGCCGGATCTGGTCGGCCACGAACATTCGCCGGCCGCCTTCGTCGTCTACCTCTACCTGTGGCACCGGATCGCCGCCGCCGAGGGCCGCGCCGTGCAGCTCAGTTACGCGACGATCGCGCTGGAGACCGGCCTGTCGCGCGTGACGGCGCAGCGCGCCATCGCCCTGCTCGAGCGCCGCCAACTGATCAGCGCCAGCAGCAGCTCGCGCACCGCAGTGCCGAAATACCTCGTCCTGCGGCCCTGGGCGGCGCGCAAGCGGACGGAGTAGGGCACGGTCACCAGCCATGCATATGCCTCTTGTAACACTCGGTTACTTGCTTATATTTATAGGCGCAAAGACAATACTCTTCAGCACACACCAGAAGAGGATCGTCACGATGTTCAAGCGCGTACTGCCTGCTGCCGCCCTGTGTTTCCTGAGCCTGCCCGCCTGGTCGCAGGCCGAGGACCCCTCCACCGCCGCCCCGGCGCCCGCCGCCGGCGAGGACGCGCCGCAAGTCGTGCTCGTGTCCGGCGCCCGCCCGGGACCCGGTCTGTGGAAGGTGTCGAAGGGGGACAACGTGATGTGGGTGTTCGGCACCTATGGCCCCTTGCCCACGAAAATGGAATGGCGTTCGCGTGCGGTCGACAAGGTCATCGCCGGCTCACAGGAATACCTGAAGCCGCCGACCGTGCATATCAACGTGGGCTGGATGGGCGGCATGGGCGCCTTGCCCTTCCTGATCGGTTATAAAAAGAATCCGGACGGTGCCGAGCTGAAGGACGTGCTGCCGCAGGAGGTCTACGCACGCTGGCAGCCTATGAAGCAAAAGTATTTTGGCACCGACAAGGACATCGAGCGTCAACGTCCCTCTTTTGCCGCGGCCGAGCTGCACAGCCGCGCCATGAAGGAAGCCGGCCTCTCAGGCGGTTCCGACGTGCGCAAGACGATCGACAAGCTGGTCGACAAACACAAGATCAAGGTGACCGACGCCGGGTATCGCATCGAGATCAAGGACCCCGGCAAGATGCTGCGCGAATTCAAGAAGTCGCCGCTGGACGACGCCGCCTGCCTCGCCAAGACGATCGAGGTCCTGGATACCGACGTCAACCTCATGCGCGCCCGCGCCAATGCCTGGGCGGTCGGCGAGCTCGACGAGATCCGCAAGCAGGACTTCGGCGACCGCGACAAGACCTGCTTCGAGGCCATGACCAATAGTTCGCTCGCGAAGAACCAGCCCGAAATCCGCACCGCCAAGGCCCAGGCCGCCGCCAAATGGGTGGTGGCCGCGGAAAAGGCATTGGCGACCAACGCCAGCACTTTTACCGTCGTCGAGATCAAGGAAATCCTGGACCCGAAGGGGGTGATTGCCACCCTGCAGGCCAAGGGTTATACGGTCGAGCCACCGAAATAACGTAGAAGCCTTACTTTCACGACGAGGATGTCACCATGTTCAAGCGCATATTGCCTGCCCTGGCCCTGTCTTTCCTGAGCCTGCCCGCGTGGGCGCAGGCCGAGGCGCCTGCACCTGCCGCAGCGCCGGCCCCAGCGGCGACGCCGACGCTCGACAACGGCGAAGCGCTCCCGCAAACCATCCTCGTGTCCGGCAGCCGCCCGGGCCCGGGCTTGTGGAAGGTGTCGAAGGGAGACAACGTGATGTGGGTGTTCGGCGCGTATTCTCCGCTTCCGGCACAGATGGAGTGGCGCTCCACGCGGGTCGAAAAAATCATCGCGGGCTCGCAGGAATACCTCAAACCGCCGGGCGTGTCGATCGGCGTCGGATGGAGTGGCCTGGCTGCCGTGCCCTTCCTGGTCGGCATCAAGAAGAACCCGGACGGCGCCGAGCTGAAAGACGTCTTGCCGCCCGAGGTATACGCGCGCTGGCAGCCCTTGCGGGATAAATATTTTGGCAACGACAGCGGCATCGAACGCGAGCGCCCCACCTTCGTGGCCGGGGAACTGTACAGCCGCGCGCTGAAGCAGGCCGGGCTTTCGGGCGGCGACGACGTGCGCATCAAGATCGGCAAGCTGGCGGACAAGTACAAGCTCAAGTTCACGGATGCGACCTATCACGTGGCCATCAAGGACCCCGGCAAGGCGGCGCGCGAATTCAAGAAGTCGGCGCTAGACGATGCTCCCTGCCTGATGAAAACCATCGAAAGCCTCGATACCGACGTCGAGGCCATGCGTGCGCATGCGAATGCCTGGGCGGTCGGCGACCTCGACGAGATCCGCAAGCTCAGCTTCAGCGACCGTGCCAACGTCTGTATCCACGCCTTGAGCACGGGTTCGCTCGGCAAGAACCAGCCCGAACTGAAAACCGCGCAGGAAACGGCGCTCGCCCGCTGGGTCGAGGCCGCCGAAAAGGCGCTCGCCACCAACGCCAGCACGTTTACGGTCGTGCCCATCAAGGAAATCCTGAACCCGAAAGGCGTCATCGCCACCTTGCAAGCGAAAGGGTATACGGTCGAAGCACCGAAGTGAACACGGGTTTTTGCGCAACAAGATGTTCGCGATTCAATTTCCCGTGCGCGCCAAAAATTGATAATTGGATATCATCCCTGACGCTCTTGCAGGCACATCGATAACAAACCTGCAGCGCATTGAATGCCAATCAATCAGTTCAAAAAGGGATGAACGATGAAACTGTCACACGTATTGGATGTCGCTTCGCAGTACATGCGTGCCGAGTTGTATGCGATTTCATCGATCAAGCGGCTCTCCGACGTGCACCTGCTGTGGGGCCCGATCCATGCGCGGCGCAACCTGGGCCTGGGCGCCAAGTTCTTCTCGCTGTATAGCCTGGCCGAAGTGCCGAAGCGCACCTGGTCCGACTACCTCGACAACGAGCCGCTCAAGAAGCGCTACGCCGCCATCACCTCGAAAGAGGCGCGCCTGCTGGCCGACGACAAGATCAAGTTCTTCGAGCATTGCAGCGCCCACGGGATCGCCACCGCGAACATTGTCGCCCTGATCACGAAAGCCGAGCCGAACGGCAGCGCCATCCCCCACGTGCTGGCCGCCGCCGACCTCGAAAAGCTGCTGGTGCCGGGCGAATATTTTGTGAAGCCGAGCAATGGCTCGCACGGCAAGGGCACCTTCTCGCTGACCGTGACCCCATCCGGCCTGCGCTGGAGCGGCAACAATTACGGTTCGTTCGCGGACCTGGCGCGCTACTGCGAAGCGGCGCTCGCCTTTACGCGCGCGCTGATCGTCCAGCCCAAGTTGGCCAACCACCACGTCATCAAGAACATCACCCAGTCGAAGGGGCTGTCGACAATCCGCGTCGTCACCATCCGCAAGGCCGGCCAGATCGAAGTCATCGCGGGCGCCGTGCGTATCGTCGTCGGCGAATCCGACGTCGACAATTTCTCGCACGGCGCCAGCGGCAACCTGGTGGCCGGCGTCGACGTCGAGACCGGCAAGATGATCACCTCGATCGGCTCGAAATCGAAAACCTGGCCCGCCATGAAGGACGTGCCGGTCCACCCGCAATCGGGCGCCTCGATCATGGGCGTGCAGCTGCCGTACTGGCCGCAAGTGGTGGAACTGATCAAGCGCGCGCATACCACCATCGAGGGGCTGCACACGGTCGGCTGGGACGTCGCCATCCTGGAGAACGGCCCGGTCATCGTCGAAGCCAACTGGCGCTACGACATCGACATCCTGCAAGTCGCCTACAAGAAGGGCTTCAAGCCCGTGATCGACGAGAAACTGGTCTGCTGAGGCGGATGGGGCAGGCGATGCCCCATTGATGCAATCTTGTCACTGCCCGGCAAAACCGCGTAGAATGTGCAGAGTCGCGGGTGTAGCTCAATGGTAGAGCAGAAGCTTCCCAAGCTTACGACGAGGGTTCGATTCCCTTCACCCGCTCCAGTCCCACGGCGCACCACGCGTCGCCGCCAGGAACACATCCTTCCTGCTGAACGCCTCAAAACGGCAATGCTTCGTCCTTTTCCGGCGGCGGCAGCGACAAATCGATCTCGCGCAGCGTCAGGGTCTCCAGCTGCAGCAGCGCCAGCAACTCCCCCGTCTGGAACGGCGCATAGGCCCGGAAACCGTTCGGCTCGACCGACACCAGCATCACGGGGCGCGTCGGAAACCAGGCCGCGACCTGCCGCCATACCGCTTCGGCTGCGCCGTCCAGCGTATAGGGCGAGTCGACGATGGCAACCACGATGGGCGAGCCGTGCGGCGCGAATTCCGTGACGTGGACTTTCATCAGATCCGGTCGCTTTCCTTGCGCACCACGCGCCCGATGACGAGGCAGCCCTCGCCCTCGCAGGCGCGGCGGTAATAGGTGCGCTGGTCGGGGTTGTCGGAAGCGAGCCACCAGCGGCCGCCGTCCTTCTGCATGCGCTTGACGACGGGTTCGCCGTTGAAGTTCACCGCGAACACTTCGCCGGCCACCGGCTTCCTGTCGGCGGTGTTGATGACGACGATGTCGTCTTCGTAGAGCGTCGGCTCCATGCTTTCTCCCTTGACCAGGATGGCGATCAGGTTGGTCGGGTTGAGCCGCTTGCGCTCGATCCAGTCGCGGCGCATGCCGACGGTGCCGCCGTCGTGGTGCTCGGGCTCGGTCTGGAACCCGGTGACGCCGGCCGACAGGCGCAGTTTCACCATCGGCACCTGCACGAAGGCGTCGTCGTTCGAATCGGAAATCACCACGCGCATCGCGCCCGGGATCAGGGCAGCCGGGTCCGCACCCTGCAGGCCGGCGATGATGGCCGGCGGCAAACTCTTGCCGGTGATCTTGGCGATGGCGAGCAGTTGCTGCAGGTTGGGACTGTGCTTCTCCGTCTCCCAGTGCGAGATATTCGCCTTGGTATGGCCGCGCGCCGTCCCCAGCTCGAAGGCCAGCTTGCTCCCGAGGGCTTCGCCGGACAGGCCGGCTTCTTTCCTGGCGTCTTTGACCCAGTTGGCAATCATCGTTTTGAGTTCCATTGCGCAAGTGTAAAGGAAGGTGCGCACGAAAGTATAGAAAAACTTGACCTCGAATGTATAGAATAACTATACTTTGTTAAGCGATGTCAACACACAACGATGCCGCGTAATGCAGCAATGAAAGGACAATCATGAGCACACCGACCCTTCCCGACATGACGAGCACCCTTGGCGCGCTCGGTTCGCTCCTGACGTCCTTCACCCTGGCCGAGTGGAGTGTCCTGGCCGGCATCGTGACCGCTCTCGTCAGCTGCATCGCCAACGTCGCCTACATGCGCCGCAAAGATGCGCGCGAGCAGCGCCAGGCGGAGCTGGCCGAGCGTGAAGCCCTGGCCCGCCTGGAAGGAGCAAAGGTAAAGCTGAAGTAACCGATGCTTCTCCCTCAGCGTGCGCACGCTTGAACCGCGACCCGAACTGTGCTGACATGGACGCGTTACCAGTCGAACGGAGTCCGCCATGGGGATGCTTTCACGTCAACGCCGCCTGTTGCTGCAAGCCTCGCTGGCTGCCGCCGGCTCGGCTTTGGCAGCACGCGCCATCGCAGCGGAGGCGCCCCTGCTGACGCGCCCGATCCCGTCCTCGGGCGAGCAGCTCCCGGTCGTCGGCCTCGGCAGCTGGATCACCTTCAACGTCGGCAATGACCCGGCCGCGCGCGCCACCTGCACCGAGGTCGTGCGCGCCTTTTTCGCCGGCGGCGGCCGCCTGATCGACTCTTCTCCCATGTACGGCTCGGCCCAGGAGGTGATCGGCGACGCCTTGTCTCGCCTGCGCCATCCGAATAGCCTGTTTTCGGCCGACAAGGTCTGGATCGGCTCCGGCGCGCGTGGACCTGAGCAGGCGGAAGCCTCGCGCAAGCTGTGGCGCATCCCCAGGTTCGACCTGCTCCAGGTGCACAACCTGCTGGCCTGGGAAGAGCATTTACGTACGCTGTTCGCGATGAAGGCGGCCAAGCGCCTGCGCTACGTCGGCATCACCACTTCCGAGGGACGGCGCCATGGCGACATCGTCCGCATCATGCAGAGCCAGCCGATCGACTTTGTCCAGGTCAGCTACAACATCCTCGACCGCGAAGTGGAGCAGCGCATCCTGCCGCTGGCGCGCGAGCGGCGCATTGCCGTGATCGCCAACCGGCCGTTCCGCCAGGGCGACCTGACGCAAGCGCTGGCCGGCAAGCGCTTGCCGGGCTGGGCCGCCGAGATCGGCTGCAACAGCTGGGCGCAGGTGCTGCTCAAATTCATCGTGTCGGACCCAAGCATCACCTGCGCGATTCCCGCCACCTCGAACCCGGCTCACGCGCGCGAGAACATGCTGGCGGCGCGCGGCCCCATGCCGGACGCGGCGCTGCGGCGGCGCATGATTGCCGACGTGGAGCGGCTGGCATGAGCGAATGGTGGACTTATTCTCTGTCGGACCTGTTGATGTTCTCGAAAACGACCTATTTCCGCCTGTTCGAGCTGCACAACCTGGCCCTCTGGCCGGCGCAGCTGCTTGCGCTGGCGGCCGGCATCGCGCTGCTGCTGTGCCTGCTGCGCGGCGGCGACCGGGCAGGGCGCCTGGCGGCAGCGCTGCTGGCGCTGGCCTGGCTCAGCGTGGCCTGGGGATATTTTGCGGAGCACTACGCAACCATCAACACGGCCGCGCCCTACTACGCGATCGGGTTCGCCCTGCAGGCCGTGTTGCTGCTGTGGCTGGCCAGCCGACGCCCCGCCCCGCGCCTGACGACGCCCGTCGGCACCCTCGGCAAGCTGTCCTTCGGCATCGCGCTGCTGGCGCTGCTGGGGTTTCCCCTGCTGGCGCCGCTGGGCGAGCGGCCGTGGACGCAGGCGGAACTGTTCGGCCTGGCGCCCGACCCGACCGTGGGGATGACTTTGGGCGCCTTGCTGCTGTGGCGCGCAAGCTGGCTGCTGTGGATCGTGCCGCTGCTCTGGTGCGCGATTACGGGCGCGACCCTGATGGAATTGCGATCAAGCCAGGCGTGGGTACTGCCGCTCACCGGTGTGCTGGCGCTGGCCGTAGGAATTACGGCAAGCGTACGCGCCCGCCTGGCCTCCCGTTGAGCGTCTGAAAAACCCACATGGCAGCGTTGCACCGTCTCGCCGTACTAACGTACTGTCGTCGACGGTGCGCCTTGCCCTGTGGGTTTTGTCAGGCGCTCAGAAGTTCAGGAGCTCAGCAGATTCCCGGCCCGAAACGCCGTCTCGCCCGCGACCTTGCACACATGCATGCCGCGCAGCAGGTGACGGTGCGCAGTACTGGCAAACAGCACGCCGGGGCGCTCGGGCAGCACGGGCGTCACCTTGCCCGTCACCGGATTGACGATCTCGGCCACGGTCTCTCCGGCCTCGACCCGATCGCCCAGCTGTTTCAAAAACACGAGCACGCCGGAATGCGGCGCCGACAGCGGCTCGACCGCTTCCAGCGGCGTCGGCGCGCACAGCGGCCGGGGCAGGGGTGTCCGTTCGATGTCGAGCACGCCGGCATGGGCCAGGTATTGCAGCAGGGCCTCGGCGTCGGGCCTGGCCAGGTCGTAGCGCACGTCGTTCTCGCCACGCAGTTCGACCGTGATCGCGATGCAGGCCGGCGGGATCGCCACCTCGGGGCCGAAGTGTTCCGATAAATCCCACCACAGGCGGCTGCAGGCTTCATCGAAAGGTTCGCCGCCGGATTCGCGCGCCAGCAGCACGGCGTGCGCGCCCATCAGGGTGGCCAGGGGCTGGACGGCGTCGGCCAGCGGCTCGCCCGCGTACATGTGCAGGACGGCTTCGTTGTCGCAATGCAGGTCGAGCATGATGTCGGCATCGATGGCCATCGACAGCAGGGTTTTCTTGAGCAGCCCCCCACTGGTCGAGGGCACCCATTCGGCCAGCGACTGGCGCGCGTGTTCGCGGATGAGGGCGACATTCGCGTCGGCGTCCTGGCCGAGCTTGCCCGCGAGCGATTGCTTCAGGTCCTCGGCAACGTGTTTATAAGCGCGGTTGAAATTCACCCCGGTCGACAGGTCGTAGCGGCCGAAGGGCGTGCCGTGGATGGTTTGCGACAAGCCGATCGGATTGGCGGCCGGCACCAGGATGATTTCGCCGCGGATGCGTCCCTCGGCATCGAGCCGGTCCAGTTCCTGGCGCAGGAAGTGCGCGACCAGCATCGCCGGCACCTCGTCGGCGTGCAGCGAGGCCTGGATGTACACCTTCTTGCCGCTGCCGGGTGTGCCGTAATGAAAGGAGGTGAGCTGGAAGGTGGCGACGTTGTCTTCGATCGCGATCGGGTGTTTGGTCGAATGCATCGGGTTTCAAAAGGGGTGAACAGGCAAGGCCCAATTATCGCGCAATTGTCTTTCTGACCACATTTCAATGCAGCGATGCAACAGGCAGCCGAAAAGCGGTAGGCTATAATGTCCGCCGTTCTTTCCTCACTCTTATTCCCCATGTCCGAAGACACGACCAACAACGGCCCGGCCCGTACGATGCTGTACGACCCTACTGAACATCGCATCCGCAGTTTCGTCACCCGCGCCGGCCGCCTGTCGACGGGGCAGGCGCGTGCGCTCGAGGAATTCGGGCCGCAATTCCTGGTCGCGTACAAGAAGGACATGCTGGACTACGCAGCCGCCTTCGGCCGCCAGGCGCCGACCATCCTCGAGATCGGCTTCGGCATGGGCGACACCACGGCCCACATTGCGCGCCAGATGCCGGAGAAGAATTTTATCGGCGTCGAAGTGCACACGCCGGGCGTGGGCAGCTTGTTGAAACAGATCGGCGAGCAGGACATCCAGAACCTGCGCCTGATCCAGCACGACGCCTTCGAGGTGCTGAACCACATGATCCCGGACGGTTCGCTAGCCGGCGTGCACATCTTCTTCCCGGATCCCTGGCACAAGGCACGCCACAACAAGCGCCGCCTGATCCAGGCGCCCTTCGTGAAACTGCTGTGCCAGAAGCTGGCCGCCGGCGGCTACATCCACCTTGCAACGGACTGGGAAGATTACGCGGTGCAGATGCTCGAGGTGCTGGGCGCCGAGGAGCAACTGGCCAATACCGCCGAAGGGTATGCGCCGCAGCCGGCGTACCGGCCGTTGACCAAGTTCGAGAACCGTGGCCTCAAACTGGGGCACGGGGTGTGGGATTTGGTGTTTACGAAAAAATAAGTACGTGGGGTGGACGGATTTCCCGTCCACCCACGGGGTATCACATCATCTCGCTGATAATCCCGACAATCTCATCCCCATACGACACCAGCTTCTTCTCGCCCACGCCGGTCACGCCGCGCAGCTGGTCGAGCGAGGTCGGCTTGACCTTCGCAATTTCGCGCAGGGTCGCATCCTGGAACACGACATAGGCCGGCACGCCGTGCGTGCGCGCGGCGCCCATGCGCCAGGAGCGCAGGCGCTCGAACAGGGCCTGTTCCGATTTCGACAGTTCCAGCTCTTCATACCCCTTGGACGAGGCGAAAGTACGCTTCGGCTTCACCGGCTTCTGGTACTGGCGCAGCTGCACCTTCTGCCCGCCCTTTAATACCGGGCGCGCGGCATCCGTCAGTTTCAGCGAGCTGTAGGCTTCGTGGTCGACCGTCACCAGCCCGAGCGCAATCACCTGGCGGATGATGGCGCGCCATTCCTGCTCGCTGCGGTCGTTGCCGATGCCGTACACGGACAGGGAATCGTGGTGCCACTGGCTGATGCGGTCGGTCTGCACGCCGCGCAGCACGTCGATCACGTGGCCGGCGGCAAAACGCTGGTCGACCCGGTAGATGGTCGAGAGCAGTTTTTGCACCGGCACCGTGGCGTCGAAACTGACCGGCGGAATGAGGCAGGTATCGCAGTTGCCGCAAGGCCCGGAGCGCTCGCCGAAATAGTCGAGCAGGCGCATGCGGCGGCAGGACAGGGTCTCGCACAGGCCGAGCATGGCGTCGAGCTTTACGCCCAGCACGCGTTTGAAGGTTTCGTCGGCTTCGGACTCGTCGATCATCCGGCGCTGCAGCACCACGTCCTGCAAACCATAGGCCATCCAGGCACTGGCCGGCATGCCGTCGCGGCCGGCGCGCCCCGTTTCCTGGTAATAGCCTTCGATACTTTTCGGCAGGTCCAGGTGGCAGACGAAGCGCACGTCCGGCTTGTCGATGCCCATGCCGAAGGCGATTGTCGCCACCATCACGATGTTTTCTTCGCGCAGGAACTTGGCCTGGTTGTCGGCGCGTTTCGTGTGCTCCATGCCGGCGTGGTAGGCCATGGCGCGGATGCCGTGTTCGTTCAGGAAGTCGGCCGTTTCCTCGACCTTTTTGCGCGACAGGCAGTAGACGATGCCTGAGTCGCCGGGATGCTCGGTGGTGATGAAATCGAGCAGCTGCTTGCGGCCGGTGGTCTTTTCGACGATCGCATAGCGGATGTTCGGACGGTCGAAGGAAGAGACGAACTTGCGCGCGTCGTCGAGCTGCAGGCGGTGCGCGATCTCGTCGCGGGTCTGCTGGTCGGCCGTGGCGGTGAGCGCGATGCGCGGCACGTCCGGGAAGCGCTCGTGCAGGATCGAGAGGCGGATGTATTCCGGGCGGAAATCATGGCCCCATTGCGAGACGCAGTGCGCCTCGTCGATGGCGAACAGCGAAATACGCGAATCCTGGAACAGGTCGAGGCAGCGCTGGGTCATCAGGCGTTCCGGCGCCACGTAGACGAGGTCGATCTCTCCGGTGCGCACCAGGCGCTCGATGCGCAGGGTTTCCTCGAAGGTCTGGGTCGAGTTCAGAAAAGCGGCGCGCACGCCGACCTCCTCCAACGCGTCGACCTGGTCCTGCATCAGCGCGATCAGCGGGGAAATGACGACGCCGACGCCTTCGCGCAGCAGCGCGGGAATCTGGTAGCACAGCGACTTGCCGCCGCCGGTCGGCATCAGCACCAGCGCGTCGCCGCCGCCGGCCACGTGATGGACGATGTCGGCCTGCTGCCCGCGGAAGGCGGGGTAGCCGAACACGGTCTGCAGCAGGTGGAGTGCGCGCTCTTCGATGTCGTTGGTCATGGGATTGTTGTCGGCCTCATTCCGCCCAGTTCACCAGCCCGTAATGCGCGGTGACGAGGACGATCACGCCGAACACAATACGGTACCAGGCGAAGATCGTGAAGTCGTGCGAGCTGATATAGCGCAGCAACCAGCGCACGCACAGGAAAGCCGACACAAAGGCGGCCAGGCCGCCCAGGCCGAACATCGGCAGGTCGGCGGCGGAGAGCAGTTCGCGTTGCTTGATGACGGAATAGGCAGTGGCGCCGAGCAAGGTCGGGATGGCAAGGAAAAACGAGAATTCGGTGGCGGCCTTGCGCGACAGGCCGAACAGCATGCCGCCGATGATAGTGGCGCCCGAGCGGCTGGTGCCCGGGATCAGGGCAAAGGCCTGGGCGCAGCCGACCTTCAGGGCGTCGAGCATCGTCATGTCGTCCACGGTTTCGATGCGGGCGGTGGCGGGCATATTCTTGTGGCGGCGCTCCGCATACAGGATGACGAAGGCGCCGATGATGAAGGCCATGGCCACGGGCACCGGCTTGAACAGTTCAGCCGTGATTGCCTTGCTGAACATCAGGGCGAGTACGACGGCCGGCAGGAAGCCAATGACCACATTCAACGCGAATTTCTGCTGCTTGCGATCCGAAAACAGTCCGGTGAGCACGCGCGCGATGCGCTCGCGGAATTCCCAGATGACCGCCAGCATGGCGCCGGCCTGGATCGCGATCGCGAAGACTTTGACTTTCTCGCCCGTGAAGTCGAGCAGGCTGCCCGCCAGGATCAGGTGACCAGTCGAGGAAATCGGCAGAAACTCGGTAAAGCCCTCGACCAGGCCCATGATGATCGCCTTGACGGCGAGAAGGATATCCATGAATTACGTGCTTTGTTAAAGGGGAGTGCGATGTGGAACAACTGCGCGGGGTCGAAGCTTACCATGAGAGCGGCCTTGACCGTTGAGCCGGGAAGCCGCTGCCGACAGCTGTTGTATGGAAACGATTGGCGATCTGCCAAGCGGCCCGCGCAGACGCGGCGCACGATACCGAAAGTGGCCGTGCCATGCCGCGATTCGCGTGCTAGACTGGTTTGCATGAGTCACTCTGTCGTACATTGATGAGTATTCTTGCACTCCTGGTCTTGCTGGCACTTGCCTGGTGGGTCCTATCGTTCGGGCAGATCGCCAACCCCTTCCGTACCCGCAGTTCCCAGGGCCGCCTGTGGCGCCGTGCCTTTCCCTGGGCATCGAAGCGGCAGATCCGCGAATTCCTCGCCGTCTGCGCCGAAGCCTTCGCCTTCCGCGACACCGACAAACTGAAATTCCGTCCCGACGACCAGCTGCTCGGCATTTACAAGGCGCTGCACCCGTCGAAGTGGGGCGGCGATGCCCTCGAGTTCAATCACCTGGACGACCGGCTGCGTGCCCGCTACGGTGTGGCCCTGGCGGAAATCTGGGACGAGCACATGACCCTGGGCGCCCTGTTTGCCCATGTGCAGGGCCGCAGGACGGCCGCTTAATTACCTTTGGTTTGTAAAAATAGCTACAAGAGGAACTTGTAATTACGCCAGCAACGCTCATCTGTTGGCAATGCTGAAACGCAAACTCAACTGGCGGCGCCCCCTTTTCTACCTGCTGCTGCCGGTCTTCCTGATCATGGTGTTCCTCGGTTTTCCGCTGCCCGTGGCGCCGCCGCCGGCAACAAAACCGGCCCAGGAAATTTCCGCCACTGTCGAGAAAAAGAAGAAAAAGCTGCGCTTGCGTGCCGGCGAGGAGCCTTGATCAGGCCGGGGCCGTCGCCCGTTCCAGCTCATCCAGCCAGACGATTGCCTGCTCGCGGCTGTCCCCGCACATCTCCGTTGACGGCTGCAGGCCGCCGCAAAACGCCGGGCGCTCCGGCTTGCCGAACACGCGGCAGCGGTTGGCCTCGTCCAGCTGCACGCAGCGCACGCCGGCCGGCTTGCCATTCGGCATACCGGGTAGCGGACTGGTGATCGAGGGAGCGGTGCAGCAGGCTCCGCAGTTGTCGCGGCAATTCATGGAGAAAGTGAAACGAGGAGGGTGACCGCGCAGTATAGCGGTATCGATTGCAGCGGCCAACGCCGGCGTAGAGGCGCGCGCTGCAAGCTTGCCCTTGCTGCTATGGTTGACGCAACCCCACAACAGGCGGAACGGAGCATCGCATGGCAGCGTCCCTGAAACCCCTCGATCGACAAGTCATCGTCCTCACCGGCGCCTCCAGCGGCATCGGTCTTGCCACCGCGCAGGACGCGGCGCGCCGTGGCGCGAAGCTGGTGCTCGTATCGCGCAGCGGCGACGTGCTCGAGGCCGTTGTGCGCAGCCTGGCGAGCAGCGGGTACGAGGCCATCCACGTGGTGGCCGATGTGTCGCACCGCGAGCAGGTCGAGGAGGTGGCGCGCCAGGCGATTGCCCGGTTCGGCCGCATCGATACCTGGGTCAATTGCGCCGGCTGCACTATCTATGGGCGCCTGGACGAAGTGACGGAAGAGGACAGCCGGCGCCTGTTCGACATCAATTTCTGGGGCATGGTCCACGGTAGCCTCACAGCGCTGCCGCACCTGCGCATGACGGGCGGCGCCCTGATCAACGTCGGCAGCGAGGCGTCGGAGCTGGCCATTCCCCTGCAGGGCATGTATTCGGCCAGCAAGCACGCCGTCAAAGGGTTTACGGACGCGCTGCGCATCGAGATCGAGCATGTCGACGGGGCGCCGGTGTCGATCACCCTGATCGAGCCGACCGCGGTGGACACGCCGCTGCCCCAGCACGCGCGCAATTACCTGCCGCACGAGCCGAAACTGCCCTCGCCCCAGATCGACCCGCACCAGGTCGCCGACGCCATCCTGCGCGCGGCTACCACGCCGACCCGCGACGTCAAGGTCGGCGCCATGGCCAGCCTCGACGTGGCGATAGAAAAGCTGGTGCCGGGGCTGGTCGACGTGATGTCGGTGTTCCAGGTGCCGCGCCAGCAGACGGAGGAGCGGCCGATCGCTCCGGAAGGCTCGCTCTACAAACCGCGTTCAGAAGGGCGGATTTATGGCTGCGGCAATGGCAAAGGGCGCTAGGCCGCGTAGCGTGGACGGCAGTGCCGTCCACGCTACGTCATATCCTATGCATAGTGCTTGACTACCCTTGAGCCCAAGTCTATATTTGATAACTTATTATTAAGTTGTCGGACGGAAGCATGGAATGCTCAGTTGACACCAAGCCGCGCTGGGAGCGCCGTAAGGATGCTCGTCCGCAAGAACTGCTCGCGGCGGCCATCGACCTGTTCGTCGAGCGTGGGTTTGCCTCGACCCGGCTCGAAGACGTCGCCCGCCGCGCCGGGGTGTCGAAGGGCACCTTGTATCTCTACTTCGATAACAAGGAAGAGCTGTTCAAGGCGGTGGTGCGCAACAGCATCGTTCCCGTGATCGGCGACGCCGAGTCCTCGGTGGCCGAATTCGACGGTCACAGCGCCGAGCTGCTGCGCAACGTGATCATGGGCTGGTGGGACCGCATCGGCGGCACCAAGGTCTCCGGCATCGTCAAGCTCGTCACGGCCGAATCGGGCAATTTCCCGGAACTGGCGGCCTTTTACCAGGACGAAGTCATCAATCGCGGCACGCGCATGATCTCCAGCATGCTCGAGCGCGGCATCGCGCGCGGCGAATTCCGACCAATCAATGTCGCCCAGGTCACCCAGGTGCTGATTGCGCCCATGCTCATGCTCGTAACCTGGAAGCATTCGATCGGCCCCTGCGAGCGCGATTCGCTGGCGCCGCAAGCGTTTCTTGACGCCTTCCTCGACATGGCTTTACACGGCCTGCTCCCTCCGGCTGCCGGCCCGGCCCCTGCCGTCACGTAAATACGCCGCAGCCCGGCAGTCGATTTTTCGGGCGTTCACCCCCTTTAAACTGCAGACTGTCGCAATTTCGCGCGATCTCGATGCCGTCCCGATAAGATGTGCGTGTTGAGGCAGTTCAACGATAAAATATCGGATTATTTCTTTTCCACCGAGTATTAAGATGAATATCGAACAAGCCCGCTTTAACATGATCGAGCAGCAGATCCGCCCATGGAACGTGCTGGACCAGGAGGTCCTCGATTTGCTGCACGTGGTCAAGCGCGAAGCGTTCGTGCCGGCGGCCTACCAGAACCTGGCCTTCGCCGACGTCGAGATCCCGCTGCCGGGTGGCGAAGCGATGATGAACCCGAAGATCGAGGCGCGCATCCTGCAGGAACTGAACCTGAAAAAACACGAGAACGTGCTGGAAGTCGGCGCGGGCTCGGGCTACATGGCGGCGCTGATGGCGCACCAGGCGCGCCAGGTGACCACCGTCGAGATCTCGCCGGAAATCAAGGCGCTGGCCGAGCAGAACATCGCCCGCGCCGGTATTGCCAACGTGACCGTGGTCGAAGGCAATGGCGCCGCCGGCTGGGAGCAGGGCGGTCCCTTCGACGTGATCGTCATCTCGGGCGGCCTGGAAAGCATTCCGGACGCTTTCCTGAAGCAGGTCAAGGTCGGTGGCCGCATCGCCGCCATCGTCGGCCGCTCGCCGGCCATGAGCGCCGTGCTGGTGACGCGCGTCTCGGAAACGGGCTACGACACGGTCAAGCTGTTCGAGACCAACGTCAAGCCGCTGTCGGGCGCCCCGGCTGCATCGCGCTTCACCTTCTGAGGCCGGCCGATGCAGCACATGACCGCGCCCCAACTGGCCGAACGCCTGGCTGATGAAACCCAGCCGCGTCCGCTGCTGCTGGACGTGCGCGAGAACTGGGAATTCGAGACCTGCCACATCGCGGGCTCGACCCAGATCCCGATGCACCTGATCCCGATCCGGGCCGGTGAAATCGACGACGGGCAAGAGATTGTCTGCATCTGCCACCATGGCGCGCGCAGCATGCAGGTCGCCGCTTTCCTCGAGCGCAACGGGTTCGAGAACGTAACGAATTTGACGGGCGGGATACACGCCTGGGCCTTGCAGGTCGATCCGGCGATGCCGAAGTATTGACCTGTGTCCTTGACTAACTTTTGATGACTCCGACGGAGACCGCAATGCAGAAACCCCTCATCGCCGTGCTGCTGGCCAGCGCCTTCGTGTCGCTCAATGCGCACGCGATCGACCTGATCCAGGTATACCAGCAGGCCCTGGCGAACGACGCCACCTTTGCCAGCGCGCGCGCAACGCTTGCCGCCGGGCGGGAACGTGTTACCCAGGGACGGGCGGGGTTGCTGCCGACGGTAGGCCTGTCGGGCTCGATCGTCAAGAACGACAGCGATTTTTCGCCGTTCAACGAAGGCGAAACCGTCAACGTGGGCGGCGTGCCGACCGTCGTCGGCCAGACCGGCTCGAACCTGCGCACCAACGAATACACGCTGGCCCTGAGCCAGCCGCTGTTCCGCTGGGACCGCTGGCAGACCTATGAGCAGAGCAAGCTGGCGCAGGCGATTGCCGAAGCCCAGTTCGCGCAGGCCCAGCAAGACTTGATCACCCGCGTGGCGCAAGCCTATTTCGACGTGCTGTCGGCCCAGGACACCCTGGAATCGACCCGCGCCCAGAAGAGCGCCGTGACCGAGCAGCTGGCCTCGGCCAAGCGCAACTTCGAGGTCGGCACCCAGACCATCACCGATACCCACGAGGCGCAGGCCGCGTACGACCTGGTGGTGGCGCAGGAGTTTGCCGCCGTGAACGACCTGGACAACAAGCGCAGCGCGCTGCAGGCGATCATCGGCACCGAACCGGGCACGCTGGCGCCGCTGCAGTCGGGCATCACGCTGGCGCCGCCGCAGCCGGCTGCGGTCGACCAGTGGGTGACCTCGGCCGAGACCCAGAACTACGGCGTGACGGTGTCGCAGCTGTCGCTCGAATCGGCCAAGCGCGACATCAAGCGCAACCGCGCCGGCCACCTGCCGACGCTCGACCTGGTCGCCGCCTCGACGCGCCGCGACACGAACGGACGCCTGTCCAGCTCGGGCGACGCCCGCAACAACTCGATCGGCGTGCAGTGGTCGGTGCCGATTTTTAACGGCTTTGCCGTGACCAGCCGCGTGCGCGAATCGATCGCCCTCGAAGACCGCGCCCGCAACGACCTCGAAGCGACGCGCCGCAACGCAGCGCTGCAGGCACGCCAGGCCTTCCTCGGCGTGAACAGCGGCCTGGCCCAGGTAAAAGCGCTGCAGGCAGCGGAAGTGTCGAGCCAGTCGGCGCTCGAATCGAACAAGCTCGGCTACCAGGTCGGCGTGCGCATCAACATCGACGTGCTGAACGCCCAGCGCCAGCTGTACCAGACCCGCACGGACCTGTCCCGCGCGCGCTACAACACCATCCTGAATGGCCTGCGCCTGAAAGCCGCTTCCGGCTCGCTGCGCGAAGCGGATCTGATGCCGGTGAATAACCTGCTGCAGAAGTAAGCACGCGGGCTCGGCCTTGCAAAGGATATTTGCATCCTGAACGCTGGATGCAAATAAAGAACGGCGCCGTTTTTTTCGGCGCCGTTTTCATTTACCTTTACTTTATTTACGCGGCCGCAGCAGGCCCAGGCCCTGGTTGGTGCGCACCGCGATCCCGCCGTCGTCGGCCACCGCCAGCGCGCTCACCAGCACCACGCCTTTCGGCAGGTCGGGCACTCGCGCGTTGAGGTCGACCGGGCCATAACTGCTGCTCCAGACGGTCGCGCGCTCAGCGCCCGCCGCTGGGTCCGTCGACGACCCGACCACCAGGCCCGTGCCGTTGATGGCGACCGCGTCCGAGAAGCGGCTGCCGCCCAGGGCGCCGAGCGCGCGCATGGTGGTGCCGTCGTGGAGGAAGGCGACCTGGCGGCCGTCGGCGTAATAGACATAGCCGACGGTGTGCCCGGCTCCATTGATCGCACGCGCCTCGGCGCCGCGCGCACCCGGCAGCAAGCCCAGGTCGTGCATGGTGCCGGCCTCGTAGCGGAAGGCGCGCAGCACGCCGTCGGCCGAGCGCGAGTAACCGACGACCTGGCCGGCATCGTTGATGTCCTGGGCCAGCGAACTTTCGCCCAGCGACCCGAGGTCCTGGATCGGTGCGCCGGTGCGCGCGTCGTAGAGGAAAGCGTGGAACCAGGCGTTGTCGGGGCCGTAGGCGTAGCCGGCCACCTGTCCGACCGAATTGAGGGCCAGTGCATACGAGCCCTTGCCGCCAAAGGTGCCGAGGTCGCGCATGGTCGCGCCATCATGGTAGAAGGCATGCGTTTCGCCGCCCGCCGTCGCCGACCAGCCCGCCACTTTTCCGCAGGTGCTGACCGCGAAGCCGAAGGATTCGGTGCCGCCCAGGGTGCCCAGATCGCGCAGGGCGCCGTCGTAGTAGAAAGCGCGGGCCAGGTCGCCGGGCGCCTGCGCCCAGCCGGAAATCTGCCCGCAGCGGTTGATCGAGAAGGCCTGCGCATGGCGGCCGCCGAAGGTGCCCAGGTCGATGTTGCGCTTGCCGTCGTAATAAAAGGCGCGCACGTTGCCGGCCGCGTCGCGCGAGGTACCGGTGACGCGTGCGCTGGTGGAAATGCCGCGCCGGTCGACGTCGCCGTAGGTGATGCCGGGCAGGCCGATCGCGGTGAAATCGTAGAGCGGGCCGAGCTCGACCGGAGGGGGCGGAGGAGGAGGGGGAGGAGGGGCCGGGTGTCCGCCACCACCGCCGCCGCCACCGCCGCATGCTGTCAGCAGTGCCGCCAGCGCGAGCGCCGCCGTGCTTGCCGCGCGGCGCGGCCTGGTCGAGGATAGGGAAAAACGGGATGTGGACATGGCGCGCCTCCATGGATGAGTTGACGATTCAGTCTAGAACCGGGGCGCGGATTCGTTCGTTTAAAGATGAGTTGGCTTGGCCGCCGTCAACGCATGGTTGACCGTTGGCAAGACCTTAGTTTTTCTGAAAAGGAAAACGGCGCCGGGGCGCCGTTCTTTCGTACCGGATGCTCAGGACTGGCGCTTGCGCCAGGCGATCAGCTCGGCAATCGTCAGGATCGGGAAGCCGCGCTCCTCGGCGAAGCGTTCGATGGCTTCGCCGCGCATCATCGTGCCGTCCGGGTTCATCAGTTCGCACAGGACGGCGGCCGGCTGCAGGCCCGCCAGGATGGCGAGATCGACGGAACCTTCGGTATGGCCGGCGCGCGCCAGCACCCCGCCCGGCGTGGCGCGCAGGGGGAACATATGGCCCGGGCTGACCAGGTGTTCGGGCCTGGCGTCCGCGGCAGTGGCGGCGCGCACGGTGGTGACGCGGTCCTGGGCCGAGACGCCGGTGCTGATGCCGTCGCGCGCTTCGATCGAGACCGTGAACGGGGTGCCGTAGCGGCTGCCGTTTTCCAGCACCATCGGCGGCAGTTCCAGGCTGCGCACGCGCTCGGCCGACAGGCACAGGCAGACGATGCCGCTGCACTCGCGGATCATCAGGGCCATGGTTTCGACGGTCAGCTTGTCGGCAGCGACGATCAGGTCGGCTTCGTTTTCACGGTCGAAGTCGTCGAGCAGGATGACGGGGATACCCGCCCGGGTCGCGGCCAGTGCTGCTTCGATGCGGCCGTCCAGGTCAGGACTATAGAGGGAATGGGTGTTGACTAACATGTGAGACGCTCCTCGCGGTAGTTGGCGAAAAACGCATCAGGGCAAGCGGAAACGCGCGCACCCGCACGACCGGCCGCAAGGACAGGCGTGCAAGGGCGCACGGCAGCGCACATCTTCTTTCATCCGGACTATGACCGTCGGCTCTGGCATCGCACCAGATCTGCTGACCCTGCTTCAGGAACGAAACAGGCGCTCGCGGGCTCGACCGTTGCCGGTCATACCGCCGGTGGGGAATTTCACCCCGCCCCGAAGACGTATTTGTGTTGCCTGAAAATCAGGCTCGACGATTGTAGCAGCATCCACATGACGCTGCCGGGCGAGCTTTAGCTGCTCAGGCCGCCGCCCATTTCGTGGTCTTTGCGCTGGATGAACTCGATCTTGTAGCCGTCCGGATCGGTGACGAAGGCGATCACGGTGGTGCCACCCTTGACCGGGCCCGGCTCGCGCGTGATGTTGCCGCCGGCCTTGCGCACGGCCTCGCAGGTGGCGTAGATGTCGTCGGCCGAGAGGGCGATGTGGCCGTAGGCGGTGCCCATGTCGTAGCTGTCGACGCCGTAGTTGTAGGTCAGCTCGAGTTCGGCGTGGTCGGGGTTGCTGCCGTAGCCGAGGAAGGCCAGCTTGTACTTGTACTCGGGATTGTCGCTGGTGCGCAGCAATTTCATGCCGAGCACCTTCGTGTAGAAATCAATCGAGCGCTCGAGGTTGCCGACGCGGAGCATGGTGTGCAGGAGGCGCATGGGGTGTCTTTCTGGATAAAACGGAAAGCGGCAATTTTATGCGGTCGCGGCATTCTTTGCCGGAAGGACGTTCGTGGTTTGTGGACGTACGTTGAACGCGTGGACGGCGAAGCCGTCCACCCTACGTCCCTCCAGAAACTTTACTGGCTAATCTGGTTCAGTTTTCGAGGCGCGAGCTGAGCGTGATGTTGGCGTTCAACAGCTTCGACACCGGGCAGTTTTCCTTGGCCGTGTTGGCTGCCTGGTCGAAGGCTTCCTGGCTGGCGCCGGGGATTTTTGCCACCAGGTCGAGGTGGACGGCGGTGATCGAGAAGCCGTCGCCTTCCTTTTCCATCGACACGGTAGCCGTGGTGCGCAGTTCCTGGGCGGTCATCCCGGCTTTGCCGAGCTGGCCCGACAAGGCCATCGTGAAGCAGCCGGCATGGGCGGCGCCGATCAGTTCTTCCGGGTTGGTGCCGGGGCTGTCCTCGAAGCGGGTATTGAAACCGTAGGGTTGCTCCTTCAGTGCGCCGCTACCGGTCGAGACCGCGCCCTTGCCGTCCTTCAGGCCGCCGCTCCAGACGGCGCTGCCGTTGCGTTTGATCGTCATGTGATTCCTTTCAGCGGTTCTTGCCCGGCAGGGGCTCGACCGAGTCGTGATCGCGCATCGAACGATGGCGGTCGGGTTGGGGGTTGGCCTGGCCGGTGGCGCCAGGCTGGGGATGGACGGCTTCGCTGATGCCCGGCGTGTTGCGCAGGTCGGTGTCGACCAGGCCTTGCGCCAGGTCTTCGGCGGCCTGCTTCATGATGCCGCGCGGCTCGGTATCCTGGCCGTCGGGCGACTCGTCGCGCTCGTGCGGCTGGCGCTTGACGCCGTCGTTTTCGATCTTCGCATCGGTGTTGATGAAGCGATCTTTAGTTTCGGTAACCATAGCGTTCTCCTCTGCTGACTCTTGCATGAATCCTAACCGCTCGAACCGGGCAGGGTCGCGCAATTGAATGGCGTGCACTTGGTGATGCTTTTTTGCAATTGATTCGTTACCATGCTGTATTGACCATCTTTCCGGAACGACACCGTGAAAAACGACCTGTCACACACCGCCGTCCTGTGCCCCAATTGCGGCACCAGCATTGCCGGCAAGTTTTGCCAGGGCTGCGGCCAGCCGGCGCACTTGCACGTGCCGAGCGCGCGCGAGTTCCTGCACGAGTTCATCGCCCACTACGTCGCCCTGGAGGGCAAGCTGTGGAAATCGGTGGCGCTGCTGCTGTTCCGCCCCGGCCGGCTGACGCGCGACTACATCGAGGGCAAGCGGGCACGCTATGTGGAACCGCTGCGCCTGTACCTGAGCTTCAGCATCATTTTCTTTGCGATCTTTAAGCTGGGCGGGGTCAGTTTCGGCAATGGCACGCCGGATACGCCACCCGCACGCAATGCGGAAGTAGCGGTGGAGCAGAAGGCAGGCAAAACCAGGGACGCCACCGTTGCAGCGGCGCCGCGTGCGGCGGAGCAGGCAAGCGAAGAGAGGCGCCGCGCCCTGCCGCAGAACGGAAACCAGGACCTGGTCACCCTGGACGACGGTGATGACGCGAAGGCGATCAAACTGGCGGCGTCGGTCCATCCGGCACTGGGCACGAAGGTCGCGCGTTTCCTCCAACTGCCGAAGGACGAGATGAAGACCGCGCTGCTGCGCGCCCTGTCGAGCTACACCCCCTATGCGATTTTCGCGCTGATGCCGGTCTTCGCGGCCCTGCTCAAGCTGCTTTATCTTGGCTCGGGCCGGCGTTATGGCGAGCACCTGCTGTTCGCGCTGCACACGAACGCCTTTGCCTTCCTGGCGCTGAGCTTGTGGCTGCTCGTGCCGGACTTTATCCCGCTCGTCGGGTTCGGGCTCGGGGTGTGGCTGGTGTTCTACCTGCCGACCGCAATGCGCAAGGTCTACGGCGGCAGCCGCCTCGTCACCGCATTGCGCTGGATCGTGCTGATGACCCTGCACTTGCTCTGCATTGCGATGGCGATTGCCGCCGCCGCCGCACTGGCCGTGCTCGCCTGATCTTGCCGGATCCTACCCCGCGCATCTATACTGTGATTTTGTACAGTAATTGATGCGCGGCCGGGTGGCAGGCGGGGGGATTATCGGTTAATCTCCAGCGTGTCCGCCCATCCATCGCCGAGAGACTTATGCCCCTGACACCCGAATCGCCATCGACCATCGCGCTCGTGGTGCGGCAAAACACGGCCGGCATCGAAGAACCCGTCACCAGCATCCTCGCCTTCCTGCAGCAGGCCGGCCACCGTGTGGTATTCGAGACCGATACCGCCGCCTCGCTCGGCATCGCCGGCATCGAGGCGATGACGGCCAACGAGATCGGCGAGCAGGCCGCGCTCGTCATCGTCATGGGCGGCGACGGCACCATGCTCGGCATCGCGCGCCAGCTCGCCAAGTACGACATCCCGCTCATCGGCATCAACCTCGGCCGGCTCGGCTTCATCACCGACATTCCGGTCGATCGCATGCTGCCGGCGCTCGCCGAAATCCTGCAGGGCAAGGCCAGGGCGGAAAAGCGCACGCTGCTGGAAGGGCGCGTGATGCGCGATGGCGAGATGATCTACTGCGGCGTGGCCGTCAACGACGTCGTCGTGGCGCGCGGCAGCGGCGCCGGCATGGCCGAACTGCAGGTGACGGTGGACGGCCACTTCATGTACAACCAGCGTTCCGACGGCCTGATCGTCTCGACGCCCACCGGCTCCACCGCCTACGCGCTGTCGGCCGGCGGCCCGCTGCTGCACCCCAGCCTGCAGGGCATCGTCCTCGTGCCGATCGCCCCGCACGCGCTGTCGAACCGGCCGATCGCGATTCCGGACACCAGCGAGATCGTGGTGGAAATCGTCAGCGGACGCGACATCTCGGTGAATTTCGATATGCAGACCTTCGCCTCGCTGCAGCATGGCGACGAAATCGTCATCTCGCGTTCGCCCAACACCATCACCTTCCTGCATCCGGAAGGCTGGAGCTACTACCACACGCTGCGCGAAAAGCTGCACTGGCACGAATATCCGTCTTCAGACGGCAAACTCAAATAAGACATCCACCCCCTGGGAGACCTGTTTCTTCATGCTGCGCACACTGACCATCCGCGACTTCGTCATCGTCGACGCCATCGAACTCGAATTCGCTCGTGGATTCTCGGTTTTCACCGGCGAGACCGGGGCCGGTAAATCGATCCTGATCGATGCCTTGCAGCTGGCCCTGGGCGGGCGCGGCGACGCCAGCATGGTGCGCGAAGGCGCGGCCAAGGCCGACATCACGGCCGATTTCGCGCTCACCGAGCTTGCTACCGCCTGGATCGAGCAGAACGAGTTCGCCGTGGACGAGGGCGGGGCGCTGCTGCGCCGCGTGATCGACAACGCAGGCCGCTCGAAGGCCTACATCAACGGCATCGCCGCCACCGCCGGCCAGTTGCGCGAGCTGGGCGAGATGCTGGTCGACATCCACGGCCAGCACGCGCACCAGAGCCTGTTGAAATCCGACGCCCAGCGCGCGCTGCTCGACAACCAGATCGCCGTGCGCGATCCCGCTGCGGCCGCGGAAGCCCAGGAAGTGGCCATCGCCTGGCGCGCGTGGCGTGCGCTGTCGCGCCAGCGCGAGGAATACGAAACGAATGCGAAGAACGTGCTGATCGAGCGCGAACGCCTCGAGTGGCAGGTGGGCGAGCTCGATAAACTGGCGCCGAAACCGGGCGAGTGGACGGAAATCTCGAACGAACACAGCCGCCTGTCGCACGCCGCCAGCCTGATCGAAGGCGCGCAGGAAGCCCTGAGCGCGATCTCCGAATCCGACTTCCCGATCCTGTCGCAACTGAGTTCGCTCAACACCAAGCTCGGTAAACTGGTCGACGTCGACGCCGAACTGCAGGCAGTGCTCGACTGCATGGAACCGGCCCGCATCCAGCTGCAGGAAGCGGTCTACGCGCTGAACCAGTACATCGACAAGGTCGAGCTCGACCCGGCCCGCCTGCGCGAAGTCGACGCCCGCATGGAAGCGCTGCACAGCGCGTCGCGCAAGTATTTCGTGGCGCCCGAGGAACTGCCGGAAGAGCACGCGACCCTGGCCGCCAAGCTGCGCCAGCTGGCCGACGCCTCCGACATGGAAGGTTTAAAACGCCAGGAAGCGAAGGCCGAAGCGGCCTACCGCAAGGTCGCCGAGCGCTTGTCCAACCGCCGCGCCACGGCCGCCCGCGCCCTGAGCGAGCAGGTGACGAACGCGATGCAGGAACTGAGCATGAGCGGCGGCCGTTTCGAAGTCGCCCTGAATCCGGGCGAGCCCGGCGCGCACGGCCTGGAGCAGGTCGAATTCCTGGTGGCCGGCCACGTCGGCGTCGCGCCGCGTCCGCTGGCGAAGGTCGCCTCGGGCGGCGAACTGGCGCGCATCTCGCTCGCCATTTCCGTCATCACCTCGAACGCCACCACCACGCCGACCCTGATCTTCGACGAGGTCGACAGCGGCATCGGCGGCGGCGTGGCCGAAGTCGTCGGGCGTTTGCTGAAACGCCTCGGCCAGCAGCGGCAAGTGCTGTGCGTGACCCACCTGCCACAGGTGGCGAGCCAGGCCAACCAGCACTTCCAGGTGGCGAAAGGAACGACGAACGAGGGCCGCACCGTCTCGCGCATCGAGGTGCTGAACAACCGGGCGCGGGTGGAAGAAGTGGCGCGCATGCTGGGCGGTATCGAAATCACCGAGACGACGCGCAAGCACGCACGCGAGTTGCTGGCCTCCTGAGCCTGCATTCCAGGGGACGGGCGGCAAACCTGCAAGGGGGAGACATGCTCGACTTACACAGCCCACGCTGGGCCGAACTGGAAGGTGCCTACGGCAGTGCCGCCGGGATTCCCGCGCTGCTGGAGCAATTGCACACCCTGCCCAACGACGCTGCCGAGGAGCCGTGGCCCAGCCTGTGGAGCGCCCTGGCCCACCAGGGCGATGTCTACACGGCCTCGTTCGCAGCGGTTCCCCACGTCGTGCAGGCACTGGCCTCTTCGCCGGACACCGCGGGCGAGGTGTATTTTCATTTCACTGCATGGGTCGAGATCTGCCGGCAGCGCAGCGGCGTCGACATTCCCGCCGACCTCGAAAAGCCGTATTGCCAGGCCCTGGCGCGGCTTCCCGATCTCGTGAAACAGGCGTCGGACCGCCCATGGGATGCGGCGTTCACGGCCTGCGCATTGTCGGCGCTGGCGGTCGCCAAGGGACAGCATGGCCTGGCGGAGGCGCTGCTGCAAATGTCCTCTCCGGAAACGCTGGACGATTTTCTTGATTGGTCGAGCGACCGCTAGCGGGTTGGTGCTGAGGCCAGGCGGTACGGGGGCACCGGCCTCCAAACGGTGGAGTCAGGAGGCTATGCGCCCCCCTCACACCCTACGCTTCGATGTTTCACCGCTGGCTCGACCAGACCTTCATCGTCTGGTTCGCCAGCAGCTTGCACGCACCACCGACGTTCACATAAGTGCGCATGAACTGGTAGCGGTTCGTGCGCCAGGTCTTGCCGTCGGCGTTGAACTGGTCGACCGAGCTCAGGCCCCGCAGCACCACGGTGTCGCCCAGCACATGACCTTGCACCTCGGAGGTGGTGCGGCTCTTCGCGACGCTGGCCGGCTGCGCCAGGCGGGCGAGCAGCGTCGTCCGGGTTTCGATCTGGGAAGCCAGCGAATGCACCCAGACATAGTCGTCCGCCAGCCAGGTTTGCAGGAAGGCGACGTTACTCACCCGCAGTGCTTCCTCGTACTGCCGGTCGCGTTCGATCAGCTCGCCCACGGGCAGGCAGGATGCGGCAAGGGCCAGCGTCGGGAGTGTCAGGCAGAGCAGGGCGAAGGAGGTCTTCACAGGAGCGGGTTTCCTTGAAAGATGATGTGGAGGCTCAAGCCTGGCCATGCACGCCCTGCGCCAGCAGCAGCTGCTCGAACAGCTCCGCCGGCTTCGGATGGTGGAAAAAGTATCCCTGCCCGTAATCGCAGCCGGCGCTGCGCAGCAGTTCGGCCTCTTGTTCGTTGCTGATGCCCTCTGCGATGACGCGCATGCCCAGCGTGTGCGCCATGTCGATGATCGTCTTGCACAGGGCCAGTTGGCGGCTGCCCGTCTTCATGTTGTCCACGAACGCGCGGTCGATCTTCAGGAATTCGAAGCGGTACTGCTGCAGGTAGGAGAGCGAGGAATAGCCGGTGCCGAAGTCGTCGAGCGAGAGTGCGAAGCCGTGCTCGGCCAGTTGGCGCAGGCGGCTTTCGACTTCCAGGTCGTGTTCCAGCAGCGAGCCTTCGGTGACTTCGATGACGATGGCGTGGGCCGGTAAATCTTGCGAGGCATGGAAGGCGATGCAGCGATCGATGCTGTCGCCGCCCTTGGCGATCTGCAGCGGCGAGACGTTGATGCCGACCTGGAGCGGCTGCCCGAGTTCGCGTATCCAGCGCACGGCGTCGGTCACGACGGTATGGAAGACCCATTCGCCGATATCGAAAATCAGGCCGGTGTCCTCGGCCAGCGGAATGAATTCGACCGGGTTGACCCAGCCGCGCTGCGCATGACGCCAGCGCACCAGCGCTTCGGCCTTCACGACCCGTCCCGTCTCCATGTCGACGATCGGCTGGTAATGCACCTGCAGTTCGCCGCGGACGATGGCCAGGCGCAGGTCGTCGCTCATGCGGCGCCGTTCCTGGGCCCGGTCCTGCATGGCGGGCGAAAAATAGGCATAGCGGTTGCGGCCCAGGCGCTTGGCTTCGTACATCGCCTGGTCAGCGTGTTTCAGGAGGCTGTCGGCGTCGCCCGCATCGCCCGGGAAGTGGGTGATGCCGATGCTGGCCGACAGGTGCAGGTTCTCGCCGTCGATGCGGAAGGGCTGCGACATCGCGTCCATGATGCACTGGGCGACCCGGTCGATCACGTACGGGTCTTCGTTTTCCAGGTTGTGCATGTTGACCAGCAGGACGGTGAATTCGTCGCCGCCCAGGCGCGACACGGTGTCGCTGTCGCGCGTGCAGCGCAGCAGGCGGTGGGCCGCTTCCTTCAGCAGCTGGTCGCCGACGTTGTGCCCCAGCGTATCGTTGACTTCCTTGAACTGGTCGAGGTCGATGTACAGCAGAGAGAAGGCCGGGTGCTCGCCGCGGTGGCTGCTCTTGATCGCCTGGCGCAGGCGGTCGAGGAACAGGTGGCGGTTGGGCAGGCCGGTCAGGCTGTCGTAATTGGCCTGACGCCACAGCAGTTCCTCGTCCTTCTTGGCACGCGTGATGTCGCTGGCGATCTCGATGACGTTGCGTACCTCGCCGGTGGGCGAGGTCACCGCGGTCACCGAGCGGTCTTCCGCGATCAGGTGCCCATCCTTGTGGCGGCTCCAGATTTCGCCCTTCCAATGGCCAACCGCCAGGACCTGTGCGCTCATGGCCGCGTGCGCATGTTCGCGTTCCATGTCGACGTCGTAGAAGCCGGCGCTGCGGCCGATGACTTCATCGGCCTCGTAGCCGCGCATGCGCGTAAAACCCGGGTTGACCATGATGATGCGCCCGGCCGCGTCGGAGATGGCGATCGCATCGCTGCTGTGGGCAAACACGAGCGAGGCGCGCGCCATCATCTCTTCGGCTTCCTTGGCCGGCGTGATGTCGGAGATCGTCCCGTAGACCCGGCTGACGGCGCCCTCGGCGTCCTTGAAGGCGCGGCCATGGCAGCGCAGCCAGATCCAGTGCCCGTAGAGGTGGCGCACGCGCACTTCAAGCGAAAAATCGGCCAGGTCCCCGGAGCGTACCTGGCGCAGCGTCGCGTCGGCCAGGGCCAGGTCTTCCGGATGCACCAGGCGGTCCAGCCTGGAGGTGTCGAGCTCCACGTTTTCAGCGACATGGCCGAGCAGCTGGCTGCAGTGTTTCGACAGCCGCAGCTGGTTGGTGGCGGCATGCCAGTCGAAGGCGCCCGAGCCGGACGCTTCCAGTGCCAGGCGCGAGCGTTCTTCGAGTTCCGCCAGGTGCTCCTGGGCGCGATAGCGTTCGGTGATGTCGTGCACAGTGCCGACCAGGACCGGGCAGCTGCCGTCGGCTGCATAGACCGCCGTGACCGTCACTTCGCCGACCTTGGTCCCGGTGGGGTAGTTGGACACCTCGTCCCAATGCACGCTCTCGCCGGTCTCGATGGCGCGGCGGTACTTGGAGCGGACCAGTTCGATCGATTCGGGCGGAATGACTTCGTGCACGAATTTGCCGACGACGGCACTCGGGGGCAGCCCCGTCGTGACTTCGAAGGCGCGGTTGACGTGGATGAAGCGGTATTGCTCGCCTTGCCGGCTGACTTCGAGGACGTAGATCACATCCCGGATACTGTCCTGCAGCAGCGAGAACACGTTCCCTTCGACACTGGCGTGCAGCCCCAGGGACGCCAGGATCTGATGGGCGGCCTGGTCCGTATCGGAAGAGGGGGTGTGTGCTGGCATCGGCTCGTACGGTGTAAGTGACGCGGTCGGGTCATTGCGGCTGCCCCTCATGCTGGGCGGGTGTCAATGTACCCGATTTTGTTGGCAAGGGATACAGAAGAAGGGCGAGGCGGCCTGCGCGCCGGCAGCGCTCTACCGAGCGCTGCGCCGCCTGTGCATCTGCCACAATCGGCATCCACCAACACAAGGAGGTTCGCATGAGCATCGAAAAAGTCCTGTACCGCGCCAAAGCCACCTCGCAAGGCGGCCGCGAAGGCAGTTCGCGCAGCGACAACGGCGTGCTGGACGTCAAACTGACCACCCCGAAGGAGCTCGGCGGCAATGGCGCGACCGGCACCAATCCCGAACAACTGTTCGCGGCCGGCTATTCGGCCTGCTTCTTGGGCGCGCTGAAATTCGTCGCCGGCCAGCAGAAGGCCAAGCTGCCGGAAGACCTGACGGTGACCGGCGAGGTCGGTATCGGCCAGATCCCGACCGGCTTCGGCATCGAAGTCGACCTGACCATCCACGGCCCGGGCATGGAACAGCAGCAGTTGCAGGAGCTGGTCGACAAGGCCCACATCGTCTGCCCGTATTCGAATGCGACCCGCAACAACATCGACGTGCGCCTGAAAGTGACGACCTGATGCAGGGTTGAAGGCTCGCCAGCGCGGCCGGCGTGGCGGCCGCGCGACACCGGCCGTGTTCCAGCGCGCTGCGGGCATTGCCGAACGGCCAGCTTAGTTCGCCGATCGCAAATATCGGATCAAGGGCGTATCCGGCACACATATAATGGAGGCCCTTGCCGCCTCCTGTTTGCCCATGCCTTTTAGAAAAGAACCAGCCCACACCCACGGTAGCATTGCCCAGAGCGCCATCGTCCTCGTCAACCTCGGCACGCCGGATGCGCCGACCCGGGCGGCGGTCAAGCGTTACCTGAAGCAATTCCTGTCCGATCCGCGCGTGGTGGAGATCCCGCGCCTGGTGTGGTGGTTCATCCTGAAATTCTTCATCCTGCCCTTCCGTTCGGGCGCCTCGGCAAAGAAATACCAGACGATCTGGACCCGCGAGGGCTCGCCGCTGAAGGTGCATACCCAGAAGCAGGCCAGCCTGCTGGCCGAAGCGCTGGAAGAGCGCGGCCACGAAGGCGTGCAGGTGCGCATGGCGATGCGTTATGGTTCGCCCTCGCTGCCCGAAGTGCTGGACGAACTGAAGGCGGCCAACTGCGACCGCATCGCGATCCTGCCGGCCTATCCGCAATATTCCGGCACCACCACCGCCTCGATCTGGGACGCCGTCTTCGCCCACTATAAAAACGTGCGCAACGTGCCCGAGCTGCGCCTGGTGAAGCACTACCACGACCACGAGGGCTATATCGACGCCCTGCACGACATCGTGCTGGCGCACTGGGACGCGCACGGCCGCGGCCAGAAACTGGTGATGAGTTTCCACGGCGTGCCCAAGCGCACCCTGATGCTGGGCGACCCGTATTACTGCGAATGCCAGAAGACAGCGCGCCTGCTGGCCGCGCGCCTGCGCCTGTCGCCGGACGAATACGTGGTGACCTTCCAGTCGCGTTTCGGCAAGGCCGAGTGGCTGCAGCCCTACACGGCGCCGACCGTGCAGCAGCTCGCGCGCGAGGGCGTCAGCCGGGTCGACGTGATCTGCCCGGGCTTTACCAGCGACTGCCTGGAAACCCTGGAAGAAATCTCGATGGAAGTGAAGCACGATTTCGAAGCGGCCGGTGGCAAGGAATTCCATTACATTCCCTGCCTGAACGAGTCGCCGACCTGGATCGTCGGCATGGCGGAAATCGCCGAACAGCATTTGATCGGCTGGCCGACCATCATGAGCCCGTCGCAGCGCGAAGCCGAGCGGCGCGATGCGGAGTTGGGGCGCGAGCATGCGCTGCGGCTGGGGGCCTGAGGTCCATCTGCTCGGAATCGCCAGCACCGCCAGGGTGTAGCTGATTCCAACTATCGACGCGTGGGCGGGGAATCCGCCCACCCTACCGGTATGATCTGACCCGTAGGGTGGGCGGGTCTCCCGCCCACGCGTTCAACCGGTCTGCGCGCACCAAGTCTGTCAACAGCACGCTATGGCCCATCCTTGGCGAGCTCACCCGACCTGCTAAAATGCGACGTTTTGGCGACCCCGATCACACCCCTGCGTAACAGATACAAACCGTTGCCAGCGCGGTGTAGACCACGACGGCGCTGCTGATCAATTGTAATTTCATGGTAATGCTCCCTGGTTCGGATGTTGTTCTACGGACGACTTCACGCGTCCTGGGAGCAGGATAAAACTTCGCGTTCCGGAAAGAACCACCTCATCGGTAAGTGTTGTAACAAATGTTGTCAAACTTTCCGCTGACAGAACGGTAATACCCCTTGAAGTTGTAGGAGATCACCCCATATGGGGCGCTGTACGACAAGCAGTATCCGTCCAATCATTCAGCCAAGTACTTGATTTCAGGAGTTTTTCGATGCAAGACCAAGAAAATCCAGAGGTGATTCCCCAGCCAGAAGGCGAAGCCGCCCAGGCCGCACCTGCGACCGGCGAGCCGAGCCTCGAAGAACAGCTGAGCGCGACCGAAGCCAAGCTGGCTGAGATGCACGATGCCTTCATGCGGGCCAAGGCCGACGCCGAAAACATCCGCCGCCGCGCCCAGGAAGACGTCAGCAAGGCGCATAAATTTGCCATCGAAAGCTTCGCCGAGGCTATGGTGCCGGTACGCGACAGCCTGGAAATGGCCCTGAAGGTCGAGGCGCCGACGGTCGAGTCGATCAAGGAAGGCGTCGAAATGACGCTCAAGCAATTGACCTCCGCCTTCGAAAAGAACCGCCTGGTCGAAGTGATGCCGCAAGCCGGCGACAAGCTCGACCCGAACAAGCACCAGGCCGTGGCCGTGGTCCCGGCCGACCAGGAAGCCAATACCGTGGTGAGCGTGCTGCAAAAGGGTTACATGATCGCCGACCGCCTGCTGCGTCCGGCCATCGTCACCGCAGCAGCGCCGAAATAAGAAAAACATTCTGTGCTGATCGGCAAAGACCCTTGAAAGCACGCAGTTTTTCCCAATATTACAAAACATCCGAAACTTAGCAATTTAAAGGAAAAAATCATGGGCAGAATCATCGGTATCGACCTGGGCACCACCAACTCGTGCGTCGCGATCATGGAAAATGGCCAGCCTAAGGTCATCGAAAACGCGGAAGGCGCGCGTACCACGCCTTCGATCATCGCTTACCAGGAAGATGGCGAGATCCTGGTTGGCGCGCCGGCCAAGCGCCAGGCCGTCACCAACCCGAAGAACACCTTGTTCGCCGTCAAGCGCCTCATCGGCCGCAAGTACGACGAGAAGGAAGTCCAGAAGGACATCGGCCTGATGCCGTACCAGATCGTCAAGGCCGACAACGGCGACGCCTGGATCGGCGTGCGCGACAAGAAGCTGGCCGCGCAGCAGGTGTCGGCTGAAATCCTGCGCAAGATGAAGAAGACCGCCGAAGACTACCTCGGCGAAGAAGTGACGGAAGCGGTCATCACCGTGCCGGCCTACTTCAACGACTCGCAGCGCCAGGCAACCAAGGACGCCGGCCGCATCGCTGGCCTGGACGTCAAGCGCATCATCAACGAGCCGACCGCGGCCGCGCTGGCTTTCGGCCTGGACAAGACCGACAAGGGCGACCGCAAGATCGCCGTGTATGACCTCGGCGGCGGCACCTTCGACGTGTCGATCATCGAGATCGCGGACGTCGATGGCGAGAAGCAGTTCGAAGTGCTGTCGACCAACGGCGACACCTTCCTGGGCGGCGAAGACTTCGACCAGCGCGTGATCGACTACATCATCGACGAGTTCAAGAAGATTAACGGCCTCGACCTGTCGAAAGACGCGATCGCCCTGCAGCGCATCAAGGCTTCGGCCGAGCGCGCGAAGATCGAACTGTCGTCGTCGCAGCAGACCGAAATCAACGAGCCGTACATCGCCATGGCGAACGGCGCGCCGGTCCACCTGAACCTGAAAATCACCCGCGCCAAGCTGGAGTCGCTGGTCGAGGAACTGATCGCCAAGACGATCGAGCCATGCCGCATCGCCATCAAGGATGCCGGCGTCAAGGTCTCGGACATCGACGACATCATCCTGGTCGGCGGCATGACCCGCATGCCGAAGGTGCAGGAGAAGGTCAAGGAGTTCTTCGGCAAGGATCCACGCAAGGACGTGAACCCGGACGAAGCCGTCGCCGTCGGCGCCGCGATCCAGGGCTCGGTCCTGTCGGGCGAGCGCAAGGACTTGCTGCTGCTGGACGTGACCCCGCTGTCGCTGGGTATCGAAACCCTGGGCGGCGTGATGACCAAGATGATCCACAAGAACACCACGATCCCGACCAAGTTCTCGCAGGTGTTCTCGACCGCCGACGACAACCAGCCGGCCGTGACCATCAAGGTCTACCAGGGCGAGCGTGAAATCGCAGCGGGCAACAAGGGCCTGGGCGAATTCAACCTCGAGGGCATCCCGCCGGCACCACGCGGCACCCCGCAGATCGAAGTGACCTTCGACATCGACGCCAACGGCATCCTGCACGTCGGCGCGAAAGACAAGGCCACCGGCAAGGAAAACAAGATCACCATCAAGGCGAACTCGGGCCTGACCGAGGACGAAATCCAGAAGATGGTGAAGGACGCCGAGCTGAACGCCGAGGAAGACAAGAAGGTCAAGGAACTGGCGGAAGCGCGGAACCAGGCAGACGCTCTGGTGCACTCGACCCGCAAGTCGCTGACCGAGTACGGCGACAAGCTGGAAGCCGGCGAGAAAGAGAAGATCGAGACGGCCATTACCGACCTCGAAGGCTCGATCAAGTCGGGCGACAAGGCCGACATCGACAACAAGACGGCCGCCCTGTCGACCGCTGCGCAAAAGCTGGGCGAGAAGATGTACGCCGACATGCAGGCGCAGCAGGCTGGCGGTCCGGGCGCCGAAGGCGGCCAGCAAGCCGGCGGCGCGGATGCGTCGGCCCAGGCTGACGACGTCGTCGATGCCGACTTCAAGGAAGTGAAGGACGCGAAGTAATTTTCGCTCCGTAGAACAACCGAGCCGACGCAATCTTTACTGCGCGGCTCGGTTTTTTTGCTCAGACAGTTTGTATAGTAAATAACAGCAAGGTGCCAAATGGCAAAGCGTGATTTTTACGAGATCCTTGGGGTCGCGAAGGGTGCTTCGGAAGAAGAGATCAAGAAGTCGTATCGCAAACTGGCGATGAAGTACCACCCTGACCGCAACCCGGACAACAAGGAAGCGGAAGAGAAGTTCAAGGAGGTCAAGGAAGCCTACGAGATGCTGACCAATCCGGAGAAGCGCGAGGCCTATGACCGTTACGGTCACGCCGGCGTCGACCCGAACATGGGCGGTGGCGGCTTCGGCGGCGGCGCCGGCGGTTTCGGCGACGCCTTCGGCGACATCTTTGGCGACATCTTCGGCGGCGGACGTGGCGGACGCGGCGGTGGACCGCAGGTGTACCGCGGCGCCGACCTGCGCTACAACCTCGAGATCACGCTGGAACAGGCCGCCAACGGCTTCGACACGACCATCCGCGTGCCGAGCTGGGACAAGTGCGACACCTGCCACGGCAGCGGCGCCAAGCCGGGCACCCAGCCGGTCACCTGCACCACCTGCGCCGGCCACGGCCAGGTGCGTATGCAGCAGGGCTTCTTCAGCATCCAGCAGACCTGCCCGAAGTGCCACGGCAGCGGCAAGATGATCCCGGAACCCTGCGCAGCCTGCAGCGGCGCCGGACGCATCAAGCGCAACAAGACGCTGGAAGTCAAGATTCCGGCCGGTATCGACAACGGCATGCGCATCCGCTCGACCGGAAACGGCGAGCCGGGCACGAATGGCGGCCCGTCGGGCGACCTGTACGTGGAAATCCACATCAAGCCGCACCAGGTGTTCCAGCGCGAAGGCGACGACCTGCATTGCGAAATGCCGATCTCGTTCTCGAAGGCGGCCCTCGGCGGCGAGATCGAAGTGCCTACGCTCACCGGCAAGGTCTCGTTCACGGTGCCGGAAGGCACGCAGACCGGTAAAACCTTCCGCCTGAAGGGCAAAGGCATCAAGGGCGTGCGCTCCGGTTATGCGGGCGACCTGTTCTGCCACGTGAATGTCGAGACGCCGGTCAAGCTGACCGACAAGCAGAAGGACCTGCTGCGCGAGTTCGAGCGTTCGACCAGCGAAGGCGGCGCCAAGCACAGCCCGCAGAGCAAGGGCTGGATGGACAAGGTCAAGGACTTCTTCGAATAAAAGTCTTTAAGGAACCGCCGGGTGGCATGTGCCCCCGGCGGTTTTTTTTCGCGTATCGCAGGCGGTGTTGCGTTTACAATATGCAATCCTCACAGAAAACCACCGAAAGGCGTAACTGGCCTTTCCCAGCAGGAGAATCAAATGGCGAAAACCCCTACCGGCCTGACGGCCGCCGACCTGTTCGAACGCAACCGCGACTGGGCGGCTTCCATGGTCGAAGAGGATCCTAATTTCTTCAAAGACCTCGCTTCCCAGCAAGCTCCGGAATACCTGTGGATCGGCTGCTCGGACAGCCGCGTGCCCGCCAACGAACTGGTCGGTATGGCGCCGGGCGAGCTGTTTGTTCACCGCAATATCGCCAACGTGGTCGTGCACTCGGACCTGAACTGCCTTTCCGTGTTGCAGTTCGCGGTCGATGTCCTGAAGGTCAAGCACATCATCATCTGCGGCCATTATGGCTGCGGCGGCGTGCACGCGGCGCTGACCAATGCCCGCGTCGGACTGGCCGACAACTGGCTGGGCCACGTGCGCGACGTGCGCGACAAGCACGGCAAATACCTCGGCAACGTGGCGGGACAGGCCGCCACCAACCGCCTGGTGGAACTCAACGTGGCCGAGCAGGTCATCAATGTCGCCCACACGACGATCGTGCGCGACGCCTGGGACCGCGGCCAGCCGCTGACCATCCACAGCTGGGTCTACGGGGTGCACGACGGCCGCCTGCGCGACCTCGGCATCACGGTCAGCAGCTTCGAGGAAATCGCGCCGAAGCTCGCGGTCGTGCTCGACGGCTACGGCGACAAGGGCGCCGCGCAGTGAACGAAGACGGCGACCTGGCGCTGCTGCGCGCCATCGTCCGCCAGTTCGTGGACGAACGCGACTGGGACCAGTTCCACACGCCGAAGAATTTGTCGTCGGCGCTGTCGGTCGAGGCGGCCGAATTGCTGGAGCACTTCCAGTGGCTCCAGACCGGCCGCGCCGAGGAGCTGGGCGCCGATAAACTGGAGCAGGTGCGCCACGAGATGGCCGACGTGCTGGTCTATCTGGTGCGCCTGGCCGACAAGCTCGACGTCGACCTGATGGCGGCGGTCGAGGAAAAGATGGTGCTCAACCGCGCCAAGTACCCGGCCGACAAAGTGCGCGGCGATGCGCGCAAGTATTACGAGTACGAGGACGCCTGAAACAAGGGCCATATTCATTGGCATACCCGTAGGGTGGACGGCTTCGCCGTCCACGCGTCGATAGCGAACCCATATGTCATGCGGCTCGCTGATCTTGCCACCTGGTCCCAGGAACAGCGTCAACTGAATCGCCGTGTCGCCGGATACGACTGTGCGAACTTCAACTATCGACGCGTGGACGGCAGAGCCGTCCACCCTACCTGAACTCGGCGCCCAGGACGCCATCCGAACTGGCGATCCCGAGCATATCCATCAGCTTCTCGAGTTCGGCACGCACCTGCCTGCACCCCACCACGTCATCGCTCCCGACCGCGTCCAGCGTCTGCTGGAACTGCTTCATCACCCAGAACTTGGTCGGATGGCGCTCGATTCCCCCCAGCAGCCGTTCCAGCAGGCCGTCGATGTCTGCGGCCGGCAAACCTTCTATCTTCGGCGCCGCCTGGTAAGCCCGCAAGCGCTCGAGCACGCGCGGCACGATGAACAGCGGTGCGTCCTCGACATGCGGCAGCGGATCGCGGGCCATGACATTTCTCCATATGGGGTGCCTGCGCGACGGGCGAAGCAGAAAGGCTCCGGGCTGGCGCCTGGCGTCATGGTAGCCTTTTTCGCAGCCCCGCTGCGCCCTGTCTGTATGGGATCAGTTGCCCCGATAGGTCGAGTAGCCGAATGGGCTCAGCAGCAGGGGAATGTGGTAGTGCTGGGCCGTGTTCTCGACCTTGAATTCGACGGGAATCCGGTCGAAGAAGGTCGGCTGGCGCAGCTTCGCATAGTGTTCGCCGGTCTTGAAGACGATCCGGTAGGCGCCGGCGGCTAGCGGCTTGCCGGCCGGGTAGAGCGCTCGCACGCGGCCTTGCGCATCGGTGACGGCGCTGCCGAGTTCGCGCCATTGCGGACCCTCGCGCTGCTCGAGCGTCACGGCGACGCCCGGGGTGGGCTGGCCGCTTTGCAGGTCGAGGATGTGGACGCTCAGCGGATTGTCGGCGGCGGCGGCATGCAGGCAGGCGCCGGCCAGGGCCAGTGCGAGGAGGGGACGGGTCATGCTGTTCATAAAATGCTCCTTGATGGATCAGTGGATGCGCGCTTGCGCAGATGCGGAAAGGGCGGTTTGTGCCGCGATGGCGCAGGCATGGTCGTTGGCCGCGCCGCCACCGCCGGCAACACCGATGGCGCCGACGACCTCGTCCTGGACGCGCAGCGGCACGCCGCCGCCGAGCAGCAGCAGTTCCGGCAGCGTGGCCAGGTTGCGGGCGTCGGGCGTGGCGGCCGCCTGGCGTGCCAGCTCGAGCGTGGAGCTGCGGGTCGACAGCGCCGTGTAGGCCTTGCGCCGGCTGGCCTCGATGTTGTGCGGGCCTACGCCGTCGGCGCGCTGGACGGCCACCAGGTTGCCGCCCCGGTCGACGATGGAGACGACGATGGCGCGGCCCTCGGCGCGGCAGGCTGCGATCGCGGCGCCTGCCAGGCTGTTGGCAGTGTCGAGCGACAGACCGTCGCTGCGCGGCAGGGCCGCCAGGGCCGGTTGCGCCAGCAGGAGGGCGCACAGGGCTAGGATGCTGCGGGGCATGGTCTTCCTTCGGTAACAGTGAGGCGCCTAGTCTGCACCGCCGGCCCCGACGCCAGCCTGACGCGCAGATGACAATTCCGTCATGTTGGCGGGCATGCCCGCGGCTTAGAATGGGCGCCATGCACATCCTCATCATCGAAGACGAGCCGAAGACCGGCGACTATCTGCAGCGTGGCTTGCGCGAGTGCGGCTTCACCGCCAGCCTGGCGCGCAACGGCCGCGATGGGCTGCACATCGCCAGCGAAGAAGAAGTCGACCTCGTCGTGCTCGACGTCATGCTGCCGCGCATGGACGGGTGGGAGGTGCTGGAAGCCTTGCGCGCGCGCACCGGCACGGCCCAGCTGCCGGTGCTGTTCCTGACCGCGCGCGACGCCGTCCAGGACCGCGTCAAGGGGCTCGAACTGGGCGCCGACGATTACCTGGTCAAGCCCTTCGCCTTTGTCGAACTGGTGGCGCGGATTCGTACCCTGCTGCGGCGTGGCCGCGTGCGCGAAGACGAGCTGCTGCGCATCGGCGACATGGAGATCGACGTCATCGGCCGCAAGGTGCGGCGCCAGGGGCGGCAGGTCGTGTTGACGGCGCAGGAGTTCAACCTGCTGCACCTGCTGGCGCGGCGCGAGGGACAGGTGCTGTCCCGTTCGTTGATCGCATCGCAGGTGTGGGACATGAATTTCGACAGCGACACCAACGTCATCGACGCCGCCGTCCGCCGCCTGCGCCGCAAACTCGACGATCCCTTCGAGCAAAAGCTGATCCATACCCGGCGCGGCATGGGCTATGTGTGCGAAGCCTCGCCGCAGGAAGACAGGGGATGAGGAATTCGCTGACCCTGCGCGTCAGCCTGGCTTTCGTGCTGATCGTGGCGCTCAGCGCCGCCGGCCTGGGCTGGTATCTGTACCGTTCCTTCGTGGATGAGATCGTGCGCCGCGACGACATTGCGCTGCTCGGGAAGCTGCGCCAGGTGCAGCAGTTGCTGGGCAACCCTGGCGCCGCCCAGCTCGTCCATCAGCGTCCACAATACTTTCGCGACACCATGAGCGGCCAGGAAAATTCCCTGGTCCGCATTGCCTATGCCGACGGCCAGGTATTGCTCGACATTAACGCGCTCGGTGAGCGTTATCCGGTACCGCCCGCCGCGCCGGCGCCCGCGCGCGCGGACATCGCCGCATGGACCAGCAGTGCCGGCTATCCTGCGCAAGCCGTTTCCGGCAGCGTGCGCCTGGGGGGCGAGCGCCCGGTGCAGATCACGGTGGCGCGGGTGTATGCCGACCGCACCGCCATGTTCGACCGCTACCGCCGCCAGATTGTGCTGGCGTGCAGCGTCGGCGCGCTGCTGGCCGGCCTGCTGGCAGCGCTGATGCTGGCCCGCGGTCTGCGTCCCCTGCGCACGATCGCTGCGCATGCCGCGCTGGTGCGTCCAGGCAGGCTCGACAGGCAAATCGACGACAGGGACGTGCCGTCCGAATTGCAGGGCCTGGTTGCAGCGCTGAACGCCATGCTGGCGCGCCTGCACGACGGCTACACGCGGCTGTCGGGTTTTTCCGCCGACCTGGCGCACGAGTTGCGCACGCCGCTCAACAACCTGCTGGGGCAGACGCAGGTGGCGCTGGCGCATCCGCGCAGCCCGCGCGAGTATCAGGACTTGCTCGGGTCGAACGTGGAGGAGCTGGAACGCCTGTCCGGCATGGTCGACAGCATGCTCTTCCTTGCGCGCGCCCAGCAGGAAGATGTGGTGCCCAAGCGCACCCGCCTGTCGGTCGAGGCTGAATTTGCGCGCATGGTGGAGTTTTTCGAAGGCATGGCCGAAGAGCGCGGACTGCGCTTGGCGCATGCGGGGGCGGGCGAAGTCCAGGCCGACGCCCAGTTGCTGCGCAGGGCATTGGCCAACCTCGTATCGAATGCGATCCGGCACGCCTCGCCCGGCAGCGTGGTCAGGCTGGCGGCAACGGCGCGGGAGGGCTGGATCGCCCTGGCGGTCACGAACACGGGGGAGGCGATCGGCGAGCGCGACCTGCCGCACCTGTTCGAGCGCTTCTACCGTGCCGACACGGCGCGCAGTGAGGGCGCCCGGTCTACCGGCCTGGGCCTGTCGATCGTGAGTGCAATCATGCAACTGCACGGAGGGCGGGCCGAAGTGCGCTCCGAACCCGGCAGCAACACCTTCCTGCTCCTGTTTCCGGCGCCGTGAGACGGGTGGGTGGCCCCGGCTGCCACCACCTCGGCCGTTGCCGGCCGTATTCGTGTTGGCATCCTTCCGCAGTTGCTATTAAGCTTTTGCTATGAAATCGCAGATTTGCTAGCAGATCGACGCATGGCATGCGCGTTACCCGCGCGTTGTTTGATCTGGATTAATGGCCCCTCGCGCTCGGACCAGATTGCTCGTATGATGGTCTTCAGTGCGCTCACGACAAGGTAATGAACATGCGCCCCATCGTAATCGTCCCGGCATGCACGCGTGATTTTGGCGAACACCCGTATCACGCGGCCCAGCACAAGTATGTCGACGCCATCGTCCTTGGCGCCGACTGCGCGCCCATGATCCTGCCCTCGCTCGGCAAGGACCTCGACCTGGAGACGATGCTGCAGCTGTGCGACGGGATCATGCTCACCGGCTCGGCATCGAACGTCCACCCCAGCTATTATTCCGAAGAAGTGCTCGACCCCTCGCTGCCGCAAGACCCCGCGCGCGACGAGACGACCTTGCCCCTGATCCGGGCGGCAGTCGGGCGGGGCATTCCGATCATCGCGATCTGCCGCGGTTTCCAGGAGATGAACGTGGCACTGGGAGGCAGCCTGCACCAGGCGGTGCAGATGGTGGAAGGCAAGTTCGACCACCGCGAAAATCCCGAGCTCGGCATGGACGAGCAATACGGCGACGCCCACAAGATCAGGCTGACCCCGGGCGGCATGCTGCACGGAATCGTCGGCGCCGACGAGATACCGGTCAATTCCCTGCACGGCCAGGGCGTCAACGAACTGGCCCCCGGCCTGGTGGTCGAGGCGGTTGCCGAAGACGGCCTGGTCGAGGCGTTTTCGGTCGGCGCGGCGCCCGGTTTCACGCTCGCGCTGCAATGGCATCCGGAGTGGCGCATCACGCAGAACCCGTACTCGATGAAGATGTTCGGCGCCTTCGGCCAGGCCTGCCGCGACTACCGTGCCAAGAAACTGGGACTGACATGAACACCTGCAAGCACCTCGTTCGCTACGGTGCGGCAGGCGCCGTTCCGTAGCTGCCTCCCTCGTTCTCCCCTGTATGCGTGCAGGGCGCCGCGTTGCGCCCTTGCTAAGATGAACATTGACTGAGGCAATCATGGCAATCCGCGAGAATTTTTCTTACACCGACATGGACGAGTGGCTCAATGCCAAGCGCGTCACCGAAATCGAATGCCTGGTCCCCGACCTGACCGGCGTCGCCCGCGGCAAGATCCTGCCGCGCGTGAAATTTACCGAAGAGCGCGGCATGCGCCTGCCGGAAGCCGTGCTCGGCATGACCGTCACCGGCAACTCGCCGATCGGCGACGAGGCCTATGACAAGGCCATTTCCAGCACCGACCGCGACATGATCCTGAAGGCCGACCCGACCACCATCACGATGGTGCCGTGGGCGGTCGACCCGACTGCGCAGGTGATCCACGACTGTTATTTTGCCGACGGCACCCTGGTCGACTTCGCCCCGCGCTCGGTGTTGCGCCGCGTGCTGAAACTGTACGCCGACAAGGGCTGGAAGCCGCTGGTCGCGCCCGAACTCGAGTTCTACCTGACAGCCAAGAACATCGACCCCGACCTGCCGCTGGCCGCCCCGATCGGCCGCAGCGGCCGCGCCGAAACCAGCCGCCAGGTGTACAGCATCGACGCCGTCAACGAGTTCGACCCGCTGTTCGAGGACATCTACGATTACTGCGACATGATGAACCTCGACGTCGACACCCTGATCCACGAGATCGGCGCCGGCCAGATGGAAATCAACTTCCAGCACGGCGACCCGCTGGGGCTGGCCGACAAGGTCTTCTATTTCAAGCGCACCCTGCGCGAAGCGGCGCTCAAGCACGACATGTACGCCACCTTCATGGCCAAGCCGATGGCGGGCGAGCCGGGCTCGGCGATGCACGTGCACCAGAGCGTGGTCGATGCCGAGACCGGTCGCAACATCTTCAGCAACGGGGAAGGCGGGGAGTCGGCCCTGTTCCACCAGTACATCGGCGGCCTGCAGCGCTACATGCCCTCGGCGATGGCGATCGTCGCCCCTTACGTGAATTCCTACCGCCGCATCGTGCGCCAGTCGGCTGCCCCGATCAACCTGCAATGGGGCATCGACAACCGCACCGTCGGCTTCCGCGTGCCGGTGTCGGGCGCCCAGGACCGCCGCATCGAGAACCGCATCATCGGTGCCGACGCCAATCCTTACCTGGCGCTGGCTGTGACGCTGGCCTGCGGCTACCTGGGCATGGTCGATGCGCTGGAGCCGACCCCGATCGTCGAGGGCAGCGCCTACAAGATGCCGGTCGCGCTGCCGCAGGGCCTGCCCGAAGCGCTGCACCACCTGCGCGGGGAAGCGCGCCTGCGCGAAGTACTGGGCGACCGTTTCATCGATGTGTATTCCGCGATCAAGGAACTCGAGCACCAGGAATTCATGACCGTGATCAGCCCGTGGGAACGCGAGCACCTTTTATTGCACGTGTAAGCATCAAGCAGCATCAAGCAGCAGCGAGTTTCACAACTAAAACTAGGGTTTTCAACGATAACGAGGTGCCATCATGGCAACCGACGATACGGCGGTGATTGCCGCCAGCCTGGCTTCCGCGCGTGCTCCGAACGTGGAGACGTTCGACACGCGCGCCCTGCAACAACTCGATTCCGCCCACTTCCTGCATCCCTTCACCGACCACGCCGCGCTGCGCGACAAGGGCGCGCGCGTGATCGTGCGCGGGCAGGGCGTCTACCTGTGGGATTCGGACGGCCACCAGATCATCGACGGCATGTCGGGGCTGTGGTGCGTCAACGTCGGCTACGGGCGCACGTCGATGTCGGACGCCGTGTACCGGCAGATGGAGACGCTGCCTTTCTATAACAGCTTCTTCAACACCACCAACGTGCCGGCCCTGCGCCTGGCCGCCGAGCTGGTGGCGCTGGCGCCGCCGAATTTCAGCCACGTGTTCTTCACCGGTTCCGGCTCGGAAGCGAACGACACCGTGGTGCGCATGGTGCGGCGCTACTGGGACATCCTCGGCCAGCCCGAGCGGCAAGTCATCATCAGCCGGCGCAACGCTTACCACGGCAGCACCATGGCCGGGGCCTCGCTGGGCGGCATGGCGGGCATGCATGCCCAGGGAGGACTGCCGATCCCCGGCATCCGCCACATCGGCCAGCCGAACTATGCCGAGGCCGGGCAGGGCATGAGCGAGAGCGCCTTCGGGCTGGTCGCGGCCGGCTGGCTGGAAGAGGAAATCCTGGCAGTGGGGCCGGACAAGGTGGCCGCCTTCATCGGCGAACCGGTGCAGGGCGCGGGCGGCGTGATCATCCCCCCGAGCACCTACTGGCCGGAAGTGCAGCGCATCTGCGACAAGTACGGCGTCCTGCTGGTGGCCGATGAGGTCATCTGCGGCTTCGGGCGCCTCGGCACCTGGTTCGGCTCGGAGCTGATGGGCTTTAAACCCGACCTGATCAGCTTTGCCAAGGGCGTCACCTCGGGCTATGTGCCGCTCGGCGGCGTCCTGATCGGCAAGCGCGTCGCGCAGGCGCTGGTCGAGCAGGGCGGCGACTTCAACCACGGTTTCACCTATTCCGGCCATCCGGTCGCCTGTGCGGCGGCGCTGGAAAACCTGCGCATCCTGCGCGAGGAGCGGCTGGTGGAAAAGGTGGCGCTGGAAACCGGGCCCCACCTGAAGGCGGTCTTCGACGACCTGGCCACGCATCCGCTGGTCGGGCACGCCGAGAGCTGCGGCATGGTGGCGGGGCTGAACCTGGTCAAAGTAAAAGGGCCGAGCGCGCACGACTGCGTTCCCTTCGATCGCGCGCTGCAGGTCGGCATGCTGTGCCGCGGGCACATGTTCGAGCAGGGCGTCATCATGCGCGCGGTGGGCGACCGCATGATCGTGGCGCCGCCGCTGGTCATGAGCAAGGCCGAGATCGACGAGATGGCCGAGCGGATCTGGGATTGCCTGGATTTGACGCTGGTAGATTTGTACGCGCGCGGGTGGATCTAAGCGATGAAACGTAGGGTGGACGGCTTTGCCGTCCACGCGTTCAACCGTCATCTGAACAATCGCGACTGCGCTTCTGCTGGTTGAACGCGTGGGCGGCATTGAGGCCGCCGATCGGCAAACGTTCGGGTGGAGCCGACCACCCTACGTCTGGTGCAGGCTGTCTACCTCAAGCGCTCGCCGGAATCGTCTTCGACGGCTCGGTCCGGTTCTTGAGCACCTGCGGCGCCAGCGAACCGACGAACATGCCGGCAAACGCCGCCAGCAGCCCGGCCAGCTGGCCCGGGAAGGCTTCGCCGAGATCGGAGATTTGCGGGAAGAACAGGATCCACACGAACAGGCCGGCGGCGATCGAGACGATCGCGCCCTGGGTGGTGGCGCGCTGCCAGTACAGGCCCATCACCAGCGGCACGAAGGCGGCCACCAGGGTCACCTGGTAAGCGGAGGACACGAGTTCGTAGATCGAGGTGCCCTGCATGGCGATCGCGTACGCCAGCACCAGCACGGCGAAGATGACGATGGTCACGCGCATGGCGAGCAACTGCTGCTTGTCGCTCAGGCCCGGAACCAGGTTCTTCAGGATGTTTTCCGTAAAACTGGTGGACGGCGCCAGCAGGGTGGCCGAGGAGGTGCTCTTGATGGCCGAGAGCAGGGCGCCGAAGAACAGGATCTGCATGACGAGAGGCATTTTCGTCATCACGAAGGTCGGCAGCAGTTGCTGGTAGTCGTTGCGCGCGATGTTCATGGCGTTTTCTCCCATCACGACGACGGCGGCGGCGACGATGAACATCGGTACGAAGGCGAACAGGATGTAGCTGGCGCCGCCGATCACGGCGCCAGTGCGCGCGGTCGGTGCGTCCTTGGCCGACATCACGCGCTGGAACACGTCCTGCTGCGGAATGCTGCCGAACATCATGGTGATGGCCGCGCCGATGAAGAAGGCGATGTCGGTGAAGGTCGGCTCCGGCCAGACGCGCCACAGGTCGGCGCTCTGCGCCATGTCGAGCACGCGGCCGGCGCCGCCTGCGAGGTCCGCCGCGAAGAAGGCGATGATCGACATGCCGATCACCAGCACGATCATCTGGATGAAGTCGGTCAGGGCGACGGCCAGGAAGCCGCCGACCACCACGTAGATCAGCACGGCCAGGGTGCCGATTACCATGCCCATGGCCAGCGGCATCGCGCCGCCGGTCAGCACCGAGAATACGAGGCCGAGGGCCGTGATCTGGGCCGCGACCCAGCCGAGGTAGCTGAGGATGATGGCGACCGAGCAGAAGATTTCGATGCCCTTGCCGTAGCGCTGGCGGTAGTAGTCGCCGATGGTGAGCAGGTTCAGTTTATAGAGTTTGCTGGCGAAGAACAGGCCGACCAGGATCAGGCAGGTGCCGGCGCCAAAGGGGTCTTCGATGACGGCGTTCAGGCCGCCCTGCACGAACTTGGCGGGCACGCCCATCACGGTCTCGGCGCCGAACCAGGTCGCAAACGTGGTGGTAATGACCATGACCAGCGGCAGGCTGCGTCCTGCCACAGCGAAGTCGCTGGTATTCTTGATGCGCGAGCCCGCCCAGACGCCCAGCGCCAGCGTGCCCAGCAGATAAAGCACGACGCAAGTGATCAGTGTGGTGTTCATGGTGGCGGCGGCTCCAGGGCAATAATTATCGGGCGGAAAATCGGCGATTATAGCGGCAGAAGTTCGCCCTGAGATGCAGTCTGCGCCGTTTTTCGTGGGGTTTTTCTTTACTTTAGGAGGAACGCTGGCATGCCGACAACAACCTGGCACAAACGTGCTGCCGAACTGTCCATGGACGGGCGCGCTTTCATCGATGGCGAGCGCATCGACGCGCGCGCCGGGACGCGCTTCGACTGCCTCTCGCCGCTCGACGGGCGCAAGCTGGCCGAGGTCGCGCGCTGCGACGCGCTGGACGTCGACGCCGCGGTGAAGAGCGCCCGCGCGGCCTTCGAAGACCGGCGCTGGGCCGGCAAGCCGCCCGCCGAGCGCAAGAAAATCCTGGTCCGCTTCGCCGACCTGATGTTGCAGCATCGCGACGAGCTGGCGCTGCTGGAAACGCTCGACATGGGCAAGCCGATCCGCTATAGCCTCAGCGTCGACGTACGGCTGGCCCAGAACTGCATCCGCTGGTACGGCGAGGCGATCGACAAGCTTTATGACCAGGTGGCGCCCACCGGCGACGACAGCCTGGCCCTGGTCACGCGCGAGCCGGTCGGCGTGGTGGCGGCCATCATCCCCTGGAATTATCCGATGCTGATGGCGGCCTGGAAGATCGGCCCGGCGCTCGCCGCCGGCAACAGCCTGGTACTGAAGCCGTCGGAAAAAGCGCCCTTGAGCGCGCTGCGCCTCGCGGAGCTGGCACTGGAAGCGGGCGTGCCGCCGGGCGTGTTCAATGTCGTGCCCGGTTTCGGCGAGGAAGCCGGGCGCGCGCTCGGGCTGCACATGGACGTCGACTGCATCGCCTTTACGGGCTCGACCCGCACCGGCAAGCAGATCGTGCAGATGGCCGGGCAATCGAACCTGAAACGCGCCTGGACCGAGCTGGGCGGCAAGTCGGCCAACATCGTCTGCGCCGACTGTCCCAACCTGGATGCGGCAGTCTCCGCAGCCATCGGCTCCATTTACTTCAACCAGGGCGAGAGCTGCAACGCGCCGTCTCGCCTGTTCGTGGAAGCCTCGATCAAGGACGCCTTCCTCGACAAGGCTTTACAGATGATCCCGCAGTTCGCGCCGGGCGATCCACTCGATGAAGCCACGGTGATGGGCGCCATCGTCGACCCGGTCCAGATGAAGACCGTGCTCGGCTACATCGAGTCGGGCAAGGAAGAGGGCGCACGCCTGCTGGCGGGCGGCGCGGCGGCGCGCGTCGAGTCGGGCGGCCTGTTCATCGAACCGACCCTGTTCGACGGCGTTGACGCTTCGATGCGCATCGCGCGCGAGGAAATCTTCGGGCCGGTGCTGTCGGTGCTCTCCTTCATCAGCCTCGACGAGGCCGTGCGCCAGGCCAACGCCACCCCCTACGGTCTGGCGGCGGCCGTCTGGACGGCCGACGTCGGTAAAGCCATCCGCACTTCGCGCGCGTTGCGCGCCGGCACCGTGCACGTGAACCAGTACGACAACGACGACATCACGGTGCCCTTCGGCGGCTATAAACAGTCGGGCAACGGCCGCGACAAGTCGCTGCATGCTTTCGACAAATATACGGAGCTGAAGACGACCTGGATCCAGGTGGCTTAGTGTCGCACTTGGTGTCGCGCTGAGGGTCGCGCACCCCGCATGGCCGACGTGCTACATTGACCGGTCCGTCCCGACGGGAGAGCGGCATGAACGATGCGATGCGCGACTTTCTGCGCGACCACAACATCCACGAAGTCGAGTGCGTCATCACCGACATGACCGGTATCGCGCGCGGCAAGATCCTGCCGAAAGACCTGTTCCTCGGCGGCGGGCACATGCGCCTGCCGAAGAGCGTGCTCCTGAATACCGTGAATGGCGAGCAGCCGGACAACCTGCCGTATGTCGGCGCGACCGACCCCGACATGGTCTGCGTGCCCGACCCGGCGACGATCCGCGTCGTGCCCTGGGCTTCCGAATCCGTGGCGCTGGTCATCCACGATTGCCAGAATTTCGACGGCAGCCCGGTCGAGCTGGCCCCGCGCGCCGTGCTGCGGCGCGTGCTCGAGCTGTATGCCGGGCGCGGCTGGAAGCCGGTGGTGGCGCCGGAAATGGAGTTTTACCTGGTGGCCCGCAATGTCGATCCGCACGTGCCCCTGATGCCCCCGCTGGGCCGCACCGGCATGACGGAACTGGGGCGGCAGTCCTACTCGATCGACGCGGTCAACGATTTCGACCCCTTTTTCCTGGAGCTGTCGAGCTTTTGCCAGACCCACGAGCTGGGCGTGGAGACCCTGATCCATGAAGCCGGCGCCGGCCAGATGGAAATCAATTTCGCCCACGGCGCCGCGCTCGAGCTGGCCGACCGCGTCTTCCTTTTTAAACGCGCCGTGCGCGAGACGGCGCTGCGCCACGGCATCTTCGCCACTTTTATGGCCAAGCCGATGGAAACCGAACCGGGCAGCGCCATGCACGTGCACCAGAGCGTGGTGGACGCCGCGACCGGCCGCAACATTTTTACGGGGGCCGATGGCGGGCCGAGCGAACTGTTCTTCCATTTCATCGGCGGGCTGGAGAAATACGTGCCGCCGGCCTTATTGATGTTCGCGCCCCACGTGAATTCCTACCGGCGCCTGTCGCGCTTCCAGTCGGCGCCGACGAATGTGCGCTGGGGCTACGACAATCGTACCTGCGGCATCCGCATCCCGAATTCCTCGCCCGAGAACCGGCGCGTCGAAAACCGGGTCCCGGGCGTGGACGTCAATCCTTACCTGGCCATGGCCGCCACCCTCAGCTGCGGCTACCTCGGCATGGTCGAGGGCATTTCTCCTTCCGAACCCACCGCAGACAGCGCCGAGCACATCCACGACGACCTGCCGCGCAACCTGGAAGACGCGATCGTCCGCATGCGCCAGTGCGCACCGCTGTCGGACATGCTGGGCGGGCTGTTCGTGCAGGCGTTCTGCGAGGTGAAGGAACTCGAGTTTGCGACGTTTAGCCGTGTGATCAGCTCGTGGGAGCGGGAGCATTTGATGCTGCTGGTGTGAGCCGGTACCGTAGGGTTGACGGCTCCGCCGTCCACGCGTTCAACGCACGCATCATCAGTCCAGGTGTACGCACGATCGATCGTCTGCTGGTTGAACGCGTGGACGGGAAACCCGTCCACCCTACGTCCCTCCAGCCACGTGTAAGGTTCAGCGGTATTCCTGCAACACCGTATATCCGCCGCCATTGCCCGGCTTTGACTCCACCAGCGCATACCCAGTGATATCCCACTGCAGCGGCGGCGATTCCGGCGGCACCACGGCCTTGTTCGCGCGCCGCGCCAGCGTCACGTGGGGACGGAAGGTACGCGCCTCCGGCTCCAGGCCGAGCGCAAGCAGCGCCTCCGACAGCTTCGCATGCAGTTGCAGCAGCTCCGGCGGCTCCTCGTGCGGCTCGAGCACGGCAATCCCGTGCGACCACAGTTTCGGCACGCCGACCGACAGCGAGAAGGCCGTGAACGGCACCGCGAGACCGGCTTGCAGCTCGGGCAGGCGTTCGGTCGGGATGCCGCCGAGGAAATGCAGCGTCATGTGCAGCTTGTCCGCTGCAACCGGGCTGGCGCCGCGCGGCCAGTCCCAGCAGTCGCGGCGTTCACGCAATGCGTGGCGGATTGCAGGATCCGGCCACAGGGCGACGAACAGGCGCGTAGTCGGAGCACTACCTGGGACACTGCTCATCGCCGCGCTCCTTTTAAAAGCAGTGTTCCTGGGCCGGGAAGCTGACGTCTTTTACGCCCGTCACATAGGCGCGCACGGCGCCTTCGATGCTGGTCTGCCCCTCCATGAAATTCTTCACGAATTTCGCCTTGTGGCCGGGGAAGACGCCCAGCATGTCGTGCATGACCAGCACCTGGCCCGAGCAGTCGGGGCCGGCGCCGATGCCGATCGTCGGCACGGCGAGCAACTCCGTCGTTTCCTTGCCAAGCTGGGCCGGCACCGCTTCCAGCAGCACGATGGCCGCGCCCGCCGCCTGCAGGGCCAGCGCGTCGTTTTTCAGGCGCTCGGCGCCTTCCTCGGTTTTACCCTGCACCTTGAAGCCGCCAAGCTGGTGCACGAACTGCGGGGTCAGGCCAATGTGGGCGCAGACCGGGATGCCGCGCTCGGCGAGGAAGGCCACCGTCTCGGCGAGCCAGGCGCCGCCTTCGATCTTGACCATCTGGGCGCCGGCGCGCATCAGGGCCGCGGCGCTCTCGAAGGCCATTTCCTTGGTGGCGTAGCTGCCGAAGGGCACGTCGGCCACCAGCAGGGCGTTCTTGTTGCCGCGGGCTACCGAGGCCGTGTGGTAGACCATGTCGGCCAGGGTCACCGGCAGGGTCGAGGAGTGGCCGGCGCAGACCATGCCGAGCGAGTCGCCGACGAGCAGCATGTCGACGCCGCAGCGGTCCATCAGGGACGCGAAACTCGCGTCATAGCAGGTCAGCATGGCGATCTTGTTGCCGGCGGCGCGCATCGCATGCAGCGCGGGAATGGTCACTGCCTTCTGCACTGGCTTTGGCTGCGGCGGCGCTTCTGCGCCCGTCATGTCCTTGCCCTGCAAATACGCGCTCATAGTGGTCCTCTGAAAACAAATGAAATCGACGGCGTAGTGTAATGCGGTCGCCGGAATCGTGCCGGAACGACCATTTTTTTAGCTGCGGAAGATGAAGTAGACGGCGCCAACCAGGCACAGCGCCGCCCACACATAGTCGAGCTTGAACGGCTGGTTCATGTAGAACATGGCGAAGGGCACGAACACCGTCAGGGTGATGGCTTCCTGCATGATCTTCAGCTGCGCCAGGCTGTACTGGGTGGCGCCGATGCGGTTGGCCGGCACCTGCAGCAGGTATTCGAAGAGGGCGATGCCCCAGCTGACCAGGGCGGCAACGTACCAGGCGCGCGTGTTCAGGCTTTTCAGGTGCCCGTACCAGGCGAAGGTCATGAAGATGTTCGACAGCACGAGCAGGCCCGCGGTCTGGACAAAAACGGGAATCTGCATCTCAGTCTAGGCGGGCGATCGCCTGGCTTGCCACGGCCGGCAGGAAAGCGGCGGCGCGACCAATGCCGGGGATGGCCGTGTCGGGCGCGATCTCGAGCAGGGGCGCCAGCACGAAAGCGCGCTCGTGCATGCGCGGGTGGGGCACGATCAGGTCCGGCGTGGCGATCGACTCGTCGCCGTACAGCAGCAGGTCGAGGTCGAGCGTGCGCGGCGCGTTGCGGTAGGGCCGCTCGCGGCCGTGGGCCAGCTCGATGGCCTGCAGGGCGGCGAGCAGGGCGTGCGGGTCAAGCTCGGTCTCGACCTCGGCCACGGCATTGATGTAGTCGTCGCCCGAGGAATCGATCGGCGCCGTGCGCCACAGGCTGGACGCGGCCAGCAGCCGGCAGCCGGGTTGCGCATCCAGGCGGGCGAGGGCGTCGCGCACGTTGGCGCGCGCATCGCCCAGGTTGGCGCCGATGCCGACGTACGCGATCATTCGTCGCCAGGGCCCGCCGCCGGCGTCGCGGCCGCGCGCGGCGCTTCGCTCGTACCTGCGCCGGCGCCCGCGCCTTCGCCGCCGCGGTTGCGCGGGCCACGGCGCGGCGGGCGCTTCTTCTTCTCGCCGCTGGACGGACGCGCATTGGCCTGCGTGACGAGGCGCTCGCGCTCGCCCGCTTCGGCGTCGTAGAAGGCGCTCCACCATTCGCCGATCTCGTTGTCGAGTTCGCCCGAGGCGCAGCGCAGCAGCAGGAAGTCGTAGCCGGCGCGGAAGCGCGGATTTTCCAGCAATTTGTAAGGCGCGCGGCCGGTGCGGCGCTCGAAGCGCGGCTGCATGGCCCAGATGTCGCGCATGTCGGTGGCGATGCGGCGCTGCAGGGCCAGGTTCTCGGTCTGGGTGTCGAGCACGGCGTCGGCGGCCAGGTGCAGGGCCGGGATCGGCGCCTCGCCGGCGGCGCGGTAGGCCGTCCACTTTTCCAGCACCTGGTGCCACAGGAGCGATGCGAACAGGAAGCCCGGCGACACGCCCTTGCCCGCTTTGACACGCGCATCGGTGGATTCCAGCGCCAGGGTCACGAACTTCATGCCGATCGGCTGCTCCAGCACCACGTCGAGCAGCGGCAGCAGGCCATGGTGCAGGCCGGCCGAACGCAATTCCTTCAGGCAGGCCAGGGCGTGGCCCGACAGCAGCAGCTTGAGCATCTCGTCGAACACGCGCGCGGCCGGCACGTTGTCGATCAGCGGCGCCATGACGGGAATCGGGGCGCGCGTGGCCGGCTCGATGGTAAAGCCGAGCTTGGCGGCGAAGCGCACCACGCGCAGCATGCGCACCGGGTCTTCGCGGTAGCGCGCTTCCGGTACGCCGATGATGCGCAGGGTCTTTTCGCGGATGTCGGCGATGCCGCCGTGGTAGTCCAGCACGGTCTGCGTGGCCGGGTCGTAGTACATCGCGTTGATGGTGAAGTCGCGCCGTTCGGCGTCTTCGTGCTGCGGACCGAAGTTGTTGTCGCGCAGGACGCGGCCGTGCTCGTCCTTGGGTGCGTTGTTGCTGCCCTTGCCGCGGAAGGTGGTCACTTCCAGCAGTTCCTGGCCGAACATCACGTGCACGATCTGGAAGCGGCGGCCGATGATGAAGGCGCGGCGGAAGAGTTTCTTGACTTGTTCCGGCGTCGCGTCGGTGGCGATGTCGAAGTCTTTCGGTTTCACGCCCAGCAGCAGGTCGCGCACGGCGCCGCCGACGACAAAGGCCTTGAAGCCGGCTTCCTGCAGGGTCTGGGTCAGGCGGATGGCGTTGGGCGACACCAGTTTCAGGTCGATGCCGTGTTCCGCCTGCCCGAGGATGTTCGGTTCGGTCGGGTTGCGCTCGTCTTTCACGCCAAGGATTTTACGAATGAATTTTTTAATCATTGAAGAGATAGAGTAAAGGCCAGCCCTGGGCGCGTGCGTGGCTGGCGAGCGCGGCGCTCGGGTTGGTGGCGACCGGGTTGGACACCTGTGAGAGCAGCGGGATGTCGTTGTGCGAGTCGCTGTAGAAATAGCTGCGCTCGAAGCCGGCGAAGGGCCGTCCCAGTTCCTCCAGCCAGGCGTGCATGTGCACGACCTTGCCCGGGCCCGAGGTCGGGGTGCCGGCCAGTTTGCCGGTCAGGCGGCCGTCGGCATCGTATTCGGGCATCGCCGCGATATGGTGCTCGACGCCGAAGATGCGGGCGATCGGCGCGGTGATGTAGTGGTTGGTGGCGGTGATGATCGCCACCAGGTCGCCGGCATCCAGGTGCAGCTGCACCAGGTCGCGCGCCACGGGCCGGATCGCCGGCTCGATGACTTCCGCCATGTAGCGCGCGTAGAGCTCGTCGAGCGCGTCCGGCGTGTAGCTGGCCAGGGTGCCGAGCGCAAATTCGAGGTATTCGACCGGGTCGAGCACGCCGGCCTGGTACTGCCTGAAAAATTCTTCGTTGCGGCGCTGGTAGGCCGCGCCGTCGACGGCGCCGACGCGCACCAGGAACTGGCCCCACTCGAAATCCGAGTCGATCGGCAGCAGCGTGTGGTCGAGGTCAAACAGGGCGAGGTTCATGGTTTCGTTTCTGGCTGCGTGGAGTCCGACTGCGCGGCATCGGCCGCCGGATGTGCCTGGAGCAGCAGGTCGCGCAGCAGCGGCAGCGTGACGGGACGCTGGGTTTCAAGCGAATACTGGTCGAGGGCGTCGAGCATCGTCGCGAGCGAGCGCATGTCGCGCTTGAAATGGGACAGCAGGTAGGGTAACACGCTGGCCGACAGGGTCAGGCCGCGCGCCTCGGCAGCCTGGGTCAGCGCCGCGATCTTCTGGTCGTCCGACAGGCCGTGGATCAGGTAAATCAGGCCCCATCCCATGCGCGTGCGCAGGTCTTCGCGCACCGGCAGCACGGCTGGGGGCACCGGGCCGGTCGAGACCATGTAGGCGCCGTGCTCGCGGATCTGGTTAAACAGCGCGAAGGCATCGATCTGGGCCGTGGCGGACAGCCGGTCGCAGTCGTCCAGCAGGTACAGCGACACGTCCGGGGAATACACGAAGTCGCCGGCCGGGGCATCGGCCGCGATGTAGCGCGAGTTCGGGGTCGCGGCCAGGGCCTGCAGCAAATGGGTCTTGCCGGCGCCGGTGTCGCCCCACAGGTAGGCGAAATGCTCGCGCGATGCACGCTGCGCGAACTGGTGCATCAGGTGCGCCAGTTCGGCATTTTCCCCGACCTGGAAGGTATCGAGGCTGTGCGCCGGCTCGGCGCCTAGATCGAGCACCAGCTGTTTCATGGCGTTCGTTTCATCCTGGAAGTGTCATACGCATGCAGCATTATAAAAGCTGTCGCGCAGAGGAGGGCAACGCCGGGGTGCGCAGGGTTGATACCCGCTGCGCCAGTGCCTCCGGGAGCGCCGGCGCGAGGGCAGGCTGGGTGGGCTCCGGATGGCGGGAAGAATGGCATGTTTTTGTTGTTATCTCGGTTTGGCAGGTTGGCCGGGCCGTTTTGTTAAAATAGCGGATTGACTGGAATCAGTGCTTGATTACGTCTACGCCTTCTATTTTACCGCCTCCGCTGCCAAATACCATGAGCCAACCATCTAATGTTTCTCTCTCCTATCGCGACGCAGGTGTCGATATCGACGCCGGCGACGCCCTGGTCGAAGCGATCAAGCCGTTTGCCAAGCGCACCATGCGGGAAGGCGTGCTCGGCGGTATCGGCGGTTTCGGCGGCCTGTTCGAGATCAGCAAGAAGTTCAAGGAGCCGGTGCTGGTCTCCGGCACCGACGGCGTCGGCACCAAGCTGAAGCTCGCCTTCGAACTGAATCGCCACGACACGGTCGGCATCGACCTGGTCGCCATGAGCGTCAACGACATCCTGGTGCAGGGTGCGGAACCCCTGTTCTTCCTCGACTACTTCGCTTGCGGCAAGCTCGACGTAGCGACGGCGACCGCGGTGGTCAAGGGCATCGCCGAAGGCTGCGAACAGTCCGGCTGCGCGCTGCTCGGCGGCGAAACGGCCGAAATGCCGGGCATGTACCCGGACGGCGAATACGACCTGGCCGGCTTCGCGGTCGGTGCGGTCGAAAAGTCGCAGATCATCGACGGCAGCAAGATCGTCCCGGGCGACGTGGTGCTGGGCCTGGCTTCGTCGGGCATCCACTCGAACGGCTATTCGCTGGTGCGCAAGATCATCGAAGTGGCGAAGCCGGACCTGGAAGCCGACTTCCACGGGCGCAAATTGTCGGACGTGCTGATGGCCCCGACCCGCCTTTACGTGAAACCGCTGCTGGCGCTGATGGCGGCGATGGAAGTCAAAGGCCTGGTGCACATCACCGGCGGCGGCCTGGTCGAGAACATCCCGCGCGTGCTGCAGTCGAACTTGACGGCAGTGCTCGACGGCGCGTCGTGGACGATGCCGCCGCTGTTCCAGTGGCTGCAGCAGCACGGCGGCGTGGCCGATTCCGAGATGCACCGCGTGTTCAACTGCGGCATCGGCATGACCGTGATCGTCTCGGCCGAAAACGCGGACGCGGCGATGGCCCAGCTGCAGGCGGCCGGCGAAACCGTGTACCGCATCGGCGAGATCCGCGCCCGCGAAGAGGGGCAAGCGCAGACCGTGGTGCTGTAAGGCGGAACGGTCGGCAATAAAGAAAGGCGCTCCTGGGGAGCGCCTTTTGTTTTTGGCCCGACAAAAGCTTCAGTTTGCCGCCCCCTTGCCGATGTGCTGGTCGAGGAATTTCTCGACCCGGCCCCAGAAATCGATCCGGTTCTCGACCAGCGACCAGCCGTGTCCTTCGTTCAGGTATTCGATCCATTCGACCTGCTGGTTAGTGGCTTTGAGCGCGTCGCGGAAGCGTTGTCCCTGCACGAGGGGCACCCGCAGGTCATGGCTGCCGTATGCCAGCAGCAGCGGATGCCGGATGCGCTCCACCTGGAAGATGGGCGAAGTTGCCTTCAGTTGGGCTGCGTCGTGGACCGGGTCGCCTACCAGCTCGGGCATGCCGTAGCGTTTCCATTGTTCCGGCAGGTCCGAGTCGAAGCGCCAGTGACCGTCGTAGAGGAGCTTGATGTCGGTGACACCGGCCCAGCTGATCGCGCACCGGTACAGGTCCTGGTCCTTGGCCAGCCCCATCAGCGCGGCATAGCCGCCGTAACTGGCGCCCGCGATGCAGACGCGCTTCGGATCGGCGATGCCTTGGGCAATCGCCCAGCGTACGCCGTCGGCGATATCGTCCTGCATCGCCAGTCCCCATTGTTTCCAGCCTGCCCGGAAGTGCGCCCACCCGAACCCGGTACTGCCGCGGAACTCGGGTTGCAGCACCGCATAGCCACGCGAGGCCAGAAATTGGGTTTGCGGGTCCCAGCCCCAGGTAGCGCCGCGCACATAGGGGCCGCCGTGCACCAGCACGACCAGAGGCAGGTTCTTGCCCTTGCCGCCGGGCGGCAGCGTCAGCAGGCCAGGGATATCGAGGCCGTCGCGCGCTTTGTACCGTACAGGCTGCTGCCTGCCCATCGCCGCCGGATCGATGCCGGGCCGCGTGTCGCCGACCTTGCTAAGCGCATCGGTTTTTGTGTCGAACAGGTAGAGGACCGGAGGCCGGGCGTCCGAATACGATTCGACCAGCACCCAGGGGACGTTGGCGCCGCTGGCGACGCTGATCAGGTTCGCGGTCCCCGGCAGCAGCTTGTCGAGCCGTTGCTGGAGGGTCTGCATCGCCGGGTCGAACCAGACATTCGACTCGGCATCGGTACGCAACCTGACACCGAGCAGCTTGGCGCGGTTGCGTACCAGTTCGCCGTCGAAGTCGTAGCCGCGCGTGACCAGCACCGGTTCCGGATTGATTTTTCCGGTGGCAAAGTTAAAGGTGTGAAGCGCGCTGGTGTCCTGTCCCCCGGCGGCGGTGACATACAGCACGCCATCGGCACCGAAGCCGACGGGCGACACGGCACTGCCGCTTCCGCCATAGGTCTGTTGCTGGCTGACGACGCGCCAGGTGCCCGTCGCCGGATCGCGGTAGTGGATGGTGGTCGTGCCCCGCTCCGAACCGATCGCCAGGCGCGGCTCTCCTTTGTTGTCGAGCAGCCATTGATCGACCTTTCCAGGTGCGGGGACACGCTGGGTACGTCCGGTCACGGTGTTCAGGCGCAGCAAGTGGGTATGCAGAACCGTCCAGTGACTGTCGAGCTCCAGGCTTTCCACGTAGATGTGCTCGGAGTCCTCGGCGCCGGCCTGGTCGAGCATGAAGGTGTGCCAGGGCAGGATGCGCTTTTCGAAGTTCGAACCGGTTTCCCTGTTGTACAAGTCGGAGCGGCGTTCCACCAGTTGGACCAGCTTGGCGCCATCCCTGTTCACGCCGTACAGGCCGGGTGCGTAGCGGCGTTCGCCAGGTGCGGCCAGCCTGTCGGTGACGTCGAATACGAGGCGCTCGTCGTTGACCCACTGGAAGGAGCGGATGTCCGCGTCCCCATAACCGGCCACCAGCTTCGCCGTGCGCGTCTCAAGCTCCACCACCACCAGATAATCGCGGCGCCCGGGTGCCCCGGAACGCGCGGCGAGGAACTTGCCGCTGGGTGAAAGCCGCGCCTGGCTGAGGGTGGGATTTTCAAAGAAGGCGGCCGGCGGCGGCAGGGCTGCAGCGCGCTCGGCCTGTGCCGGAGCGGTGAGGAAGAAGAATGCCAGCAAGGCTGGCGGGCAGATCCGGGCAAGAAGCTTGGGCATGGCGATCCATCAAAAAGGTAAACGGCTGCTATCCCGAACGGGTTGCAGCGCCATTTCTGTCAATGTTTCCATCAGCTTTCACGGCGACTGCTACCGGCGCCGTGCCCGGACAAGGGCTTCAGTTCGGCGCTCCCTTGCCGATGTGCTGGTCGAGGAATTTCTCGACCCGGCCCCAGAAATCGACGCGGTTCTTCGGCAGGCCCCAGCCGTGGCCCTCGTCCGTGTACTCGATCCACTCGACCTGCTTGTTGGTCGGCTTCACCGCTTCCAGGAATTTGCGCCCGTGGTACATCGGCACACGGCGGTCGACGCCGCCGTAGGCCATCAGCAGCGGTGCCTTGATGCGCGCGGCCTGTTCGATCGGCGAAGTCGCCTTCAGCTGGGCGGCATCCTTGACCTGGTCGCCGATCATGTCCGGCATGCCGTAGATCTTCCATTGTTCGGTCATGTCGGACGTGCCGCTCCAGTGTCCGTCGTACATGAGGTTGATGTCGGTGACGCCGACCCAGTTGATGCCGCACTTGTACAGGTCCGGGTCGTTCGCCAGGCCCATCAGGGTGGCGTAGCCGCCATAACTGGCGCCGGCGATGCAGATGCGCTTCGGATCGGCAACGCCCTGGGCGACGGCCCAGCGGGCGCCGTCGGCGATGTCGTTTTGCATGGCCAGGCCCCACTGTTTCCAGCCGGCGCGGAAATGCTTGTCGCCGTAACCCCGGCTGCCGCGGAAGTCCGGTTCGAGCACGGCGTAGCCGCGCGAGGCCAGGAACTGGCTGTCGGCGCTCCAGCCCCAGCGCGCGCCACGCACCCAGGGGCCGCCGTGCACCAGCACGACCAGCGGCGCATTTTTTGCGCCGCCGGCGGGCAGCGTCAGCAGGGCGGGGATCTCCATGCCGTCGCGCGCCTTGTAGCGCACCGGATCCTGGCGGCTCATCCGTTTGGGGTCGATGCCCGGATAGGCCTCGCCCACGGGGTTCAGCGCGCCTGTTTTCAGGTTGAAGAGGGTGTAGGTCAGCGGCCTGGTGTCGGAAAAGACCTTGACCAGGACCCACTCCTGGTTGGGCGCGGACGAGAACGACATCAGGTTGACCGTGCCGGGCAGGATCTTGTCCAGCCTTTCCTGGGCCGCCTGCATGGCCGGATCGAACCAGGCGGTACCCGGGGCATCGGTTTCGAAGCGCACGCCCAGCAGCTTATCGCCATTGCTGATCAGTTCGCCGTCGAAATCGTAGCCCGGCGTCTCCACCGTCGGCTCCTTGCTGCGTTTGCCGGTCGCGAGGTCGATCCGGTACAGCGCCGTGGTGTCGGCCGCGCCATAGGCCGTGGCGAACAGGCTGCCGTCGCTGCCGAAGCCGACCGGGGAGAATCCGTTCGCGCCGCCCTTGTAGGTGTCGAAGCTGGTCAGGACGCGCCACGCGGAGGTCGCAGGGTCGCGGTAATGGATGGTCGTCACGCCCTTGTCGCTGCCGGCCGCCAGGCGCGGCTCGCCCTTGTGGTCGAGCAGCCAGTGGGTGACCCTGCCGGGCCGCTGGACGGTCTGCACCGTGCCGTTGACCGTGTCGAGCTTGAGCAGGTTCACGGCCCGCAGTTCCTTGCCGTTTTCATCCCAATCGTAGCTTTCGACATAGATGCTGTCGCCGTTCTGGGCGCCGGCCTGGTCGAGCATGAAGGTGTGCCAGGGCAGGATGCGGCGGTTGATGCGCGATTCCGTGGTGTCGGCGGGCTCGCCGCGGCGGCTGGCCAGCTGGCGCCGGTTGCCGCCGTCGCGGTCGACGGCGTACAGGCCGGCCGCGGTGTAGCGCTGGCCGATGGCGACCCGCTTGTCGGTCACGTTGAACACGAGGCGGTTGTCGTTCACCCATTGGAACTGGTTGATGTCGACGTCGTTGTAGCCGGCCACCACCTTCAGGGCCTTGGCCTCCAGGTCGATCACGACCAGGAAGTCGCGACGGTCGGCGCTGCCCGAGATCGCCGCCAGGTAGCGCGCACTGGGCGACAGCTTGGCGTCCGCCAGGGCCGGGTTGGCGAAGAAGTGCTCGATGGGCGGCAGGGCCTGGGCGGGCGCCGCATGCAGCGGCGCCGCGACGGACAGGGCGAGTGCGAGCGCCGCAGCGAGTTGGCGGAAGGCGTTCCTTGGGATCATGGTTTCCGTTTTAGTTTTTTATTCTGATGGGCCCTGCCTGCGGGGCGTGCGCAGGTGCAGGGCAAGGGTGGCGCGGTGAGCGTGCTCTGTGCCGCGACGGCAGAGATTACCATTGCCGAGCAGCATGAAATCTATCCAAAATCCACGCGGCTGCGCGCCGTTCAGGCACCATCCCGGTGCAGCACTTTCGGCACGCGCGCCCCACGCAGGCGGAACGCATCGGGCATGCGCGAGCCGAGCAGCGGGCGCAGGTAGAGGCGGAAGGCGTCGGTCACGTCGGTGCCGGACTCGCTGATGAACTCGTCTTCCATGGTGCGCGTCCTGCCGGCCACCTGGTCCAGCGGCATCAGTTCGTAGTCGACGGAATAAAAGCCGGTGCGGCGGATCGCCACCGAACCGTCCCGGTCTCCCCACATCGCGAACTGGACCGCCTTTTCGCCGACCTCGCGCGCTTCCCGCTGGTCGACGTCGGACACGCAGCCGATGAAGGAGCGCTGCAGGTAACCGAAGGTGTCGCCGCGCACGCGCTTGATGCCGAGTTTCGCCTTGATCTCGTCGCACAGCAGGTCGGCCAGGGCGCCGCTACCCGACAACTGCACGTTGCCATGGGCGTCCTTTTCGATCTCCTTGGCCAGCAGGGTGGCGACCGGTTCGCCCGAGGCGTCGTGGATGCCCTCCGAGACCGCGATCACGCAGCGCCCGTGCCGTTCGTACATGGCCTTGACGTCGGCCAGGAAGCGCTCGAGCTCGAACACGCGCTCGGGCAGGTAGATCAGGTGCGGGCCGTCGTCCGGGAATTTCTTGCCGAGGCTTGATGCGGCAGTCAGGAAGCCCGCGTGGCGCCCCATCACGACCCCGACATACACCCCGGGCAGGGCCGCATTGTCGAGGTTGGCGCCGGCAAAGGCCTGGGCGACGAAGCGCGCCGCCGAGGGGAAGCCGGGCGTGTGGTCGTTGCCGACCAGGTCGTTGTCGATGGTCTTCGGGATGTGGATGCTGCGCAGCGGATAGCCGGCGGCGCGCGCCTGCTCGCTGACGATTTTTACCGTGTCGGCCGAATCGTTGCCGCCAATGTAAAAGAAGTGCTCGATCTCGTGCGCCCTTAACACCTCGAAGATGCGGGTGCAGTAGGCCGCGTCGGGCTTGTCGCGGGTCGAGCCGAGCGCCGACGAGGGCGTGGCGGCGACCAGCTCCAGGTTGTGGCTGGTTTCCTGGGTGAGGTCGAGGAAGTCTTCGCCCACGATGCCGCGCACGCCGTGCAGGGCGCCGTAGACGCGGGTGACGTGCTGGAAGCGGCGCGCCTCGAGCGCCACTCCCACCATCGACTGGTTGATGACGGCGGTCGGACCGCCTCCTTGTGCAACGAGGATTCTGCCTGACGACATATAAACCTCCTTCTCAAAGTGGCGGACGACTACCTTCAGCTTATTGCTTCACTGCTCCCGCGCCGATGTTCTTGTCCAGGAACTTCTCGACCCGGCTCCAGAAATCGATGTTGTTCTTCGGCAGGTAGAAGCCATGCCCTTCGGCCGGGTATTCGACCCACTCGACGTTCGGGTTGGTGCGCTTCACGGCTGCATAGAACTTGGTCCCGTGGTCGATCGGCACGCGCTGGTCGACGCCGCCGTAGGCCAGCAGCAGCGGCGCCTTGATGCGCGCGGCCTGTTCGATCGGCGAGGTCGCCTTCAGCTGCGCGGCGTCGGTGACACGGTCGCCGATCATCTCCGGCATGCCGTAGCGCTTCCATTCGTCCGACATATCGTTGTTATGGTTCGCGCTGGAATACATCAGATTGATGTCGCTCACGCCGACCCAGTTCACGCCGCACTTGTACAGGTCCGGGTCGTTTACCAGGCCCATCAGGGTGGCATAGCCGCCATAGCTGGCGCCGGCGATGCAGACGCGGTTCGGGTCGACATAGCCCTTGTCGATAGCCCAGCGCACGCCGTCCGCCAGGTCGTTCTGCATGGCCAGGCCCCATTGCTTGAAGCCGGCCTTGTAGTGGGCGGCGCCGAAGCCGGTGGTGCCGCGGAACGATGGCTCGAGCACGGCATAGCCGCGCGAGGCGAGGAATTGCGATTCACGATCCCAGCCCCAGGTGCTGCCGCGTACCCAGGGCCCGCCGTGCACGAGCACCACCAGTGGCAGCCCGGCGGGTTTGACGCCGGCGGGGATCGTCAACAGGGCGGGGATGTTCATGCCATCGCGCGCCTTGTAGCTGACCGCCTGCTGGCGCGCCATCCGCTGCGGCTCGATGCCGGGGTAGGTTTCGCCGACCTTGTTGAGCAGCCTGGTGTCGCGGTTGAACAGGTAATAGGTGCTTGGGATGGCGTCGGAATAGGCGCGTACCAGCAGCCATGGCGTCTTCGCATGCTGGGGAGGAGCGGACACCAGGTTGACGGTGGCCGGCAACAGCTTGTCGACCGTCTCCTGGACCGCCTTCATGCCAGGGTCGAACCATTCGACGGACTCGGCGTCGGTGGTAAAGCGCATGCCCAGCACTTTCTCGCGGCTGGTCAGGATGTCGCCGTCGAAGTCGTAGCCCGCCAGGTTGACCAGGGGCTCCGCGCTGAGCTGGCCGGTGGCGAGGTCCATGGTGTACACGGCGCTGGTGTCGCGGCCCCGGCGCGCGGCGACATACAGCCGGCCGTCAGGGCCGAAAGCGAGCGGTTCGATGTTCTCGTTGTTGCCGTACAGCTTGTAGCTGGCCAGCTTGCGCCAATCTTTCGTTTCCGGATCCAGGTAGTGGATGGTCCCGGTGTCTTCCTTGGCGCCCACGGCGATGCGCGGCTCGCCCTTGTAGTCGAGCATCCAGGTGTGCACGTCTTCCTTCGGGCGGCTGACATCCTGCACCTGGCCGGTGACCGTGTTCAGGCGCAGCAGGGCGGTCCTGTTCTTCTTGTAACCGGCATCCCAGATCACGTTGCGCACGTAGACGTATTCCGAATCCTGGGCGCCGCGTTCACTGAGCATGAAGGTGTGCCAGGGCAGCAGGCGGCGGCCCGTGCGTTGTCCGGTGCGCTGGCTGGTGCGTTCGACACCGGTCTCGGCCAGTTGGATCAGGTCGCTGCCATCGCGGTTGACGGCAAACAGGCCCGGCGCATAGTCGTGGTCGCCCGGAGCCACCTTGCGGTTGTCGACGGTAAACAGCAAGCGATTGCCGTTGACCCATTGGAATGCGCTGACGTCGGCATCGCTGTAGGAGGCCACGATCTTGCCCTTGTTGGTCTCCAGGTCGACAACCACCAGGTAGTCGCGCTGGCCGGACGCGCTGCCGCGCGCGGCGATCGCGCGGCCGTCCGGGGACAGCAAGCCGCCGGTAAACGCCTGGCTAGAAAAGAAGCGCTCGATCGGCGGCAGGGCGGGCGCGCTTTGGGCCTGCGCATGGGCGATGGGGCCGGCGCACAGCGACAGCGCGAGCAGGGAAGCGTGAAACAGTGAAGCACGGACAGACGTACGAAGCGACATGCTGGTTTTCCTGGTTATGAAAAAACGCCCGCAGGCGGAACAGATATTTCTCAAGAATAACATTTGTGCATGTCAAAAAGCCATGCAATTTGAATATTGCCGACTAATGTTGCGCAGGTACGTCGCTCTCTCCTTCTGCTACTCCGGCGCCCGGATATGGTCGACCAGGGCGTCGCTCGAGCGCGCCGGCGGGGCGCTGAGCAGGCTGGCGATGAGGATCGCCGCCAGGCCCGCCGGCACGCCGAAAATCCCGGCCGACATCGGCGCGATGTCGAACCAGGCCGCATCGAGCCGCCCGCCCAGGATCGGATTGACGCGGATCATGTAATACAGGCAGACCATGAAGCCCGCCACCATGCCGGCGATCGCACCGACGTGGTTCGCGCGCTTCCAGAACACGCCCAGCACCAGGGCAGGGAACAGCGTCGAGGCCGCGAGCGAAAACGCGGCGCCGACCAGCGACAGGATGTCGGCCGGCTTTTGCGAGGCGGCATAGGCGGCAATGAAGGCGACCGCCAGCAGCAGCAGTTTCGAGATCGTCACCCGCTTCTGGGTCGAGGCGCCCGGATCGACGATCTTGTAGTACACGTCGTGCGACAGCGCGTTCGAGATCGCCAGCAGCAGGCCGTCGGCCGTCGAGAGGGCCGCCGCCAGGCCGCCGGCCGCCACCAGGCCGGAAATCACATACGGCAGGCCGCCGATTTCCGGCGTCGCCAGCACCAGCAAATCGCCGTCGATGGCGATTTCCGCCAGCTGCACCAGGCCGTCGCCATTGATGTCGGCCACCTGGATCAAGGGATTGACCTTGTCGATGTTGGCCCAGTACGCGATCCATGTAGGCAGCGCGCTGAAGTCGCTCCCCACCAGGCTGGTATAGATGTCGTATTTCGCCAGCACGGCCAGTGCCGGGATGCTGAGGTAGATCAGGAGGATGAAGAACAGGGTCCAGAATACCGAGACCCGGGTGTCGTGCACCGAGGGCGTGGTGTAGGCGCGCATCAGGATGTGGGGCAGGGCGGCGGTGCCGAACATCAGGCAGAACACGAGCGCGAGAAAATTGTTGCGGCGGGCGTTCGACTCGGCTTCGGTAACGCCGGGGAAGGGCGTCGCATGCGGCTCGAGCGGCTGGGCGCGCGCCAGCAGCCGGCGGCGCTCCGCGCGCCAGAGCGCTTCGGCGTCTTCCGGCGTTTTCGGGTAGGCCGCCAGCGCCCGTTCGGCGCTGCGCACGTCGGCCAGCGACACGTTGCGCCGGCGCGCCATGTCGAGGCGCTGCTGGGCGGCCAGCCGGCCGCTTTCCCAGGAAGCCGGCAGGGCGGCCAGCCGCGCCCCGTAGTCGTCGGCCTCGCGCTGGAAGCGGGCGCGCACTTCCTGCTCGCGCGGGTCCGCCGCCAGCTGCGCTTCGCGCTGGGCCAGCTTCGGCAGCACCGAACCATAGGCCACCTGCGGCACCGGGTTGTCGGCATGCTTGACCGACAGCCACATGGTCGGGATCAGGAAGGCGACCAGGATGATGATGTACTGCGCCACCTGGGTCCAGGTAATGCCGCGCATGCCGCCCAGGAACGAGCAGACGAGAATACTGGCCAGCCCCAGGAAGATGCCGACCGAGAAATCGACGCCGGTGAAACGCGAGGCGATCAGGCCCACCGCGTAGATCTGCGCCACCACGTAGACGAAGGAGACGATGATGGTCGCGCCCACCGCCAGCAGGCGCACCGGCCCGCCGCGCCCGCCCGTGCCGCCGCCGTAGCGCACGGCCAGGTAGTCGGGAATCGTGTACTGGGCAAACTTGCGCAGGTAGGGCGCGATCAGCAGCGCGACCAGGCAATAGCCGCCGGTCCAGCCCATGATGTAGGCGAGGGCGTCGAAGCCGTACACGTACAGGCCCCCGGCCAGGCTGATGAAGCTGGCCGCCGAAATCCAGTCGGCGGCAGTGGCCATGCCGTTGAACAGAGCCGGCACGCGCCGCCCCGCGACATAGTATTCGGTGACGTTCGAGGTGCGGCTGATCACGCCGATGGTGGCGTACAGGGCGATGGTGGCGAACATGAACAGGTGGCCGATCCACAGCCGCGGCATGCCCTCGTTTTCCAGGATCGTCAGCGTCAGCAGGAAGCCGGCGAAGCAGATGCAGAACCAGGCGTAGTAGCCGGACAGGCGGCGAAAGTAGCGCGCGTTCGTGCTCACGCGCCGTCCCCGGACGGCTGCGCGAGGGTGTCCGCGTACTCGTTGTCGTAGCGGCGCATGCGCCAGGCGTAGGCGCCGATGATCGCCAGGCAGATCAGGGACGCGCCCTGGGCCGCCATGTAGAAGGACAGCGGCCAGCCGAAGACGGTGACATGGGCCAGTTCGCGCGCGAAGAAGACGGTGACGAAACCGGTGCCCAGCCACAGCGCCATCAGGACGACGGTGAGGCGGCGCGTGCGGCGCCAGTGGCTGGCGCGCGCCGCGCGCAGGCGGCGCTGGAGGCCGGGCTCGTGGCCGGCGGCGGGCGAAGAAAATTCAGGCGGCATCGGGTGGCGTGATAATGGGTGGCGGGAAGGTCAGGCGGAACAGGCTGCCCGGGTACTTGGGAAGGATGCTGCGCGGGTTGTTGAAAATGTCGACCTCGGCCCCGTGCTGCCCGGCGATCTCGCGCACGATCGCCAGTCCCAGGCCGCTGCCGGTCGTGTTCGAGCCGAGGATGCGGTAGAAGCGCTCGAACACGTGGGCGCGTTCCTGCGGCGCGATGCCGGGACCGGTGTCCTCGACCTCGAGCAGCGCATGTTCTCCATCGCGCCGCACGCGCACGGTGACGCTGCCGCCGGCGGGCGTATAGCGCAGCGCATTGTCGATCAGGTTCGACAGCAGTTCGCGCAGCATCAGCGCATTGCCGGCAATGATCACCGCGTCGTCGTACGCTTCGTAGCCGAGGTCGATGCCGTGCGCGAACGAGGCCTGCACCCAGTCCTGCACCGTATCGCGCGCCAGCGCGCCCAGCTCGATCTCCTCGAACGCCAGCCCCGCATGCGGCTGGTTTTCCGCGCGCGCCAGGGCCAGCAGCTGGTTGACGAGGCGGGTCGCCGACTCCGAGCTTTTTGCCAGCTGCTCGAGCGAACGGTGGATCTCGCCCGGATCGACCTGGCGCAGCGCGAGTTCCGACTGCATGCGCATGCCGGCCAGCGGGGTCTTCATCTGGTGGGCGGCGTCGGCAATGAAACGCTTCTGCATCTCGATGGTCTGGGCCAGGCGCCCCAGCATGTCGTTGAGCGAGCCGACCAGCGGCGAAATTTCTTCCGGCACCTGGCGCGAGTCGATGGGAGAGAGGTCGTCCGAAGGGCGCGCGCGGATGCGTTCCTGGAGTTCGGCCAGCGGCGACAGGCCGCGCGAGAGGGCGAACCAGACCAGGGCCAGGATGATCGGCAGGATGATGAACTGGGGCAGGATCACGCCCTTGATGATCTCGTTGGCGAGCAGGGCGCGCTTGTCGAGCGTCTCGGCCACCTGCACCAGGGCGCGCCGTCCGGGCGTGCCGGGCGAGGCCAGCGGATCGAGGTTGACGTAGAGGTAGGCCACGCGCAGCGGGTTGCCCTGCAGCGCCGCATTGCGGAAGTGCACGGCGCCGTCCATCTCGGCTTCCTCGGCGCGCGGGCGCGGCAGCTCGCGGTCGCCGTCCACGTGGCGGCCGTCGGCGTCGAGCACCTGGAAATACACGCTGTCGACGTCGTCGGCGCGCAGGATGTCGCGCGCGCTGGCGGGCAGGCGGGTGTCGATCGCGCCTTCTTCCACGCGCACCTGCTGGGCCAGCACCGTGACCCGGTTCTCGAGCGCATGGTCGAACGGCTGGTTGGCGATCGATTTCGCGACCAGATAGGTGATCGCGATGCTCATCGGCCACAGCAGCAGCAGCGGGGCCAGCATCCAGTCGAGGATTTCGCCGAACAGCGAATGCTGGATGTTTTCTTCCGGCTCGGGATTGGGCGGCACGTACAGCGGCTCGGGCACACCCGCATCGACCGGCCGCAGGCCGCGATCGCGTCGGTTCACTGGTGCGCGTTCACTTCGAATCGAGGGCAGGCAGGGTGCCGGCGCCGGCCCGGGCATCCGAATATTTTTCCAGGCAATAGCCGAGCCCGCGCACGGTGGCGATGCGCACGCCGCCGACCTCGATCTTCTTGCGCAGGCGGTGGACGTAGACCTCGATGGCGTTGTTCGAGACCTCCTCTCCCCATTCGCACAGGTGGTCGACCAGTTGCTCTTTCGACACCAGGCGCCCGGTGCGCGCCAGCAGGATCTCTAGCAGGCCCAGTTCGCGCGCCGACAGGTCGAGCATCTGGTCGTCGATATAGGCGCTCCTGCCGACCTGGTCGTAGGCCAGCGGACCGTGGCGCACCACCGTCGGGCCGCCGCCTGCGCCGCGCCGGGTGAGGGCGCGCACCCGCGCCTCGAGTTCCGACAGCGCAAAAGGCTTGGCCATATAGTCGTCGGCGCCGAGGTCGAGCCCCTCGACGCGCTGCTCGACCGAGTCGGCCGCGGTGAGGATCAGGACCGGCAGCAGGGACGAGCGCGCCCGCAGGCGGCGCAGCACTTCCAGCCCCGACATCTTCGGCAAGCCCAGGTCGAGGATCAGGAGGTCGAACTCCTGGGTCGAGAGGGCGGTATCGGCCTCCTGGCCGTTGCGCACGCCGTCGATCGCATAGCCGGACTGGCGCAAGGAGCGCGTCAAGCCATCCGCGAGTACGCTATCATCTTCCGCAAGCAAAATTCGCATAAGATCACCCTGTTTTTCGATTAGACCGCCTGGTCGCAGCTATTGTGTTTGATTTATCGCAACAATGCGAGCCTTCTCCAACACATAGCCAAGGATTCGGCTAGATACCGCTTGCCAAAACCACTGGATTTTTATACAGTACTACCTATTGAAATGCGCGACGGCGCCCCTACTTACGAAGCTCCAAGACTGAGAGAAAATTATGGACGACAAAAAAGTAGTACACAACGCTGCTGAAAAAGGCAAGGCACTGGCAGCGGCACTCGCGCAGATCGAAAAGCAGTTCGGCAAGGGTTCGGTGATGCGCATGGACGCCAACATGCCGGTCGAAGAAGTGCAGACCGTCTCGACCGGCTCGCTCGGCCTGGACATCGCACTCGGCGTCGGCGGCCTGCCGCGCGGCCGTATCGTGGAAATCTACGGTCCGGAATCGTCGGGTAAAACCACGCTGACGCTGCAGACCATCGCCCAGATGCAGAAACTGGGTGGCACCTGCGCGTTCATCGACGCCGAGCACGCGCTCGACGTGACCTACGCACAAAAGCTGGGCATCAAGCTCGACGAGCTGCTGATCTCCCAGCCGGACACCGGCGAGCAGGCACTGGAAATCACCGACGCGCTCGTGCGTTCGGGCTCGGTCGACCTCGTGGTCATCGACTCGGTGGCGGCACTGACCCCGCGCGCCGAGATCGAAGGCGACATGGGCGATTCCCTGCCTGGCCTGCAAGCCCGTCTGATGTCGCAGGCACTGCGCAAGCTGACCGCCTCGATCAACCGCACCAACACGCTGGTCATCTTCATCAACCAGATCCGCATGAAGATCGGCGTGATGTTCGGCAGCCCGGAAACCACGACCGGCGGTAACGCACTGAAGTTCTACGCCTCCGTGCGCATGGACATCCGTCGTACCGGCTCGATCAAGTCGGGTGACGAGGTCATCGGTAACGAAACGAAGGTCAAGGTCGTCAAGAACAAGATCGCGCCACCGTTCCGCGAAGCCCACTTCGACATCCTGTACGGAGAAGGCACCTCGCGCGAAGGCGAAATCCTGGATCTGGGCGCCGACAACAAGATCGTCGAGAAGTCCGGTTCCTGGTACAGCTACAACGGCGAACGCATCGGCCAGGGCAAGGACAACGCCCGCCTGTTCCTGAAAGACCGCCCAGCCCTGGCGCGCGAAATCGAGAACAAGGTCCGTGCAGCACTCGGCGTGCGTGAGCTGCCGCCAGTCGCTGGCGACGCCGGCGACGACAAGCCGAAGCTGAAAGCCGTCTCGGAGTAATCGGCCGGGGTCGGGCCGGCTGGCTTGCACCTGCAAGCCGCAAGCCCTGGCCCCAGCTGATGTGCTGTCATCATGCGCGCACCCGTATTGAGCCTGAAAGCCCGGGCGCTGCGCTTCCTCTCCATGAGGGAGCACAGCCGCCTGGAGCTCAAGCGCAAGCTGGCGCGCCATGCCGAGGAGGGCGACGACATCGACGCCCTCCTCGATTTTTTAGAGAAGAACAACTGGCTGTCGCAGGAGCGTTTCGCCGAATCGCTGATTCATCGAAAAGCCTCGCGCTACGGCAACAGCCGTGTCATGGCCGAGCTGCAAAGCCATGGCGTCAACGGCGAGGCGCTGGCCGAACTGAAGTCCGGCCTGGCCGAAAGCGAGACCGCCCGTGCGGTCGAAGTCTGGCAGCGCAAATTCGGCACCGTCGCGCAAGACGCGGCCGAGCGCAGCAAGCAGATGCGTTTCCTGATGGCGCGCGGCTTTTCCAGCAGCGCCGTGCGTGCGGCGCTCAAGGGCGCGCCCGAGGATGACGACTTCTGAGCTTGTCCGCAGGCTGTCCGCTTGCCTGTATTACTCATCTGTACCCTCATCTGTGACGATCCCAGGCGCCAGCGCGGAGCGCCATCCGCCGATATGCGTTTGCATATTCCTCAACGACGGATGGCGCTGCGCGCTGGCGCTTTTTTACGCCCCTTGGGTTTGCGGTCGCAACATTGACAAGCTTGCCACCTTCGACCGCTGCGGTGCCCGGCAGGCGTCGTCACGCACCATGTTGCAGTGCAACCGGCTGCGGCCTGTGCTAAACTTTCACGGTTTAAGCAGCGCCGCATGAGCGGTTGTTGCCGCAGAAGCTGCGGCAACGTGCATCAGCACACCGGCTGCCACCTTGTTTGCCGATCAATCGGCACGTTTGTTTTTTTATGCCCCTGTCTTCTCCCGCCCCGCGCTCCCTGCGGCATACTCGCGCCATTACTGTCGAAGCGTACGCGCGCGACGATGGCCTGTGGGATCTTGACGCGCGCATTCGCGACATCAAGGCGCGCGACATCGTGCTTGCCTCCGGCAACCGTCCGGCCGGCACCGCCGTGCACGACCTGAGCCTGCGCATTACCATCAACCGCGACCTCGAGATCGTCGACGCCGAAGCCGCGTCCGATGCGGTGCCGTATCCCGGCTACTGCGACACGATCGGCCCCGCTTACAAAAAGCTGGTGGGACTGTCGCTTGCCAAACATTTCCGGTTGCACCTGAAAGACCGCCTCTCGGGCGTGCTCGGCTGCACCCACCTGACCGAACTGGCGCAGGTCTTGCCCACCGCGGCAATCCAGGCCTTCGCCGATGACGAGTTCGAGACACGCAGCGCCGCCAATGATGGCGACGCGGTGCGTCCGTACGAGATCGACCGCTGCCACGCGCTGCGCGCCGACGGCCCCGCCGTGGCACAGTATTATCCGCGCTGGGTAATCAAGGCCATCACGGGTTAGCATTCGGGGTTAACATCCGATGTCGAAGTTTTTAATCAACTACTAAATCAGTAACAGAAGAAGGGACGCCAGCATGAAAATCCATGAGTATCAGGGCAAAGAAATCCTCCGAAAGTTCGGAGTGACGGTTCCGCGCGGCATTCCGTGCATGTCGGTGGAAGAGGCCGTCAAGGCAGCTGAAGAGCTCGGCGGCCCGGTCTGGGTAGTCAAGGCACAGATCCATGCTGGCGGCCGCGGCAAGGGCGGCGGCGTGAAGGTTGCCAAGTCGCTGGAACAGGTCAAGGAATACGCAGAGCAGATCATGGGCATGCAGCTCATCACGCACCAGACCGGCCCTGAAGGCCAGAAAGTGCGCCGCCTGCTGATCGAAGAAGGCGCCGACATCAAGAAAGAACTGTACGTCTCGATGGTCACCGACCGCGTCTCGCAGCGCGTCGTGCTGATGGCCTCGTCGGAAGGCGGCATGGACATCGAAGAAGTCGCGCACAGCAACCCGGAAAAGATCCACTCGATCGCGATCGACCCGGCCGTCGGCCTGACCGATGCCGAAGCCGACGAGATCTCGACCAAGATCGGCATTCCTGCCGAATCGCTGGCCGAAGCCCGCCAGAACCTGAAGGGCCTGTACCAGGCTTATTGGGAAACCGATTCGTCGCTGGCCGAAATCAACCCGCTGATCCTGACCGGCAACGGCAAGGTCATCGCGCTGGATGCGAAGTTCAACTTCGACTCGAACGCCCTGTTCCGCCAGCCGGACATCATGGCCTACCGCGACCTGGACGAAGAAGATCCAGCCGAAGTCGAAGCATCGAAGTTCGACCTGGCCTACATCTCGCTCGACGGCAACATCGGCTGCCTGGTGAACGGCGCCGGCCTGGCCATGGCGACCATGGACACCATCAAGCTGTTCGGCGGCGAGCCGGCCAACTTCCTGGACGTGGGCGGCGGTGCAACGGCTGAGAAAGTCACCGAAGCATTCAAGATCATGCTGAAGAACCCGGGCCTGAAAGCCATCCTGGTCAACATCTTCGGCGGCATCATGCGTTGCGACGTCATCGCCGAAGGCGTGATCACCGCATCGAAGGCCGTGTCGCTGCAAGTGCCGCTGGTCGTGCGCATGAAGGGCACCAACGAAGACCTGGGCAAGAAGATGCTGGCCGACTCCGGTCTGCCGATCATCGCTGCCGATACGATGGAAGATGCAGCCAAGGCCGTCGTCGCCGCTGCAGCTGGTAACGCCTAATTCGAAGGAATAAACAAATGTCGATCCTGATCAACAAAGATACAAAAGTCATCACCCAGGGCATCACCGGCAAGACCGGCCAGTTCCACACCCGCATGTGCCGCGACTACGCGAACGGCAAGGCCGCTTTCGTTGCTGGCGTGAACCCGAAGAAAGCCGGCGAAGATTTCGAAGGCATCCCGATCTACGCCAACGTCACCGAAGCGAAAGCCGCTACCGGCGCCACCGTGTCGGTCATCTACGTCCCGCCAGCGGGCGCAGCTGCCGCCATCTGGGAAGCCGTCGAAGCCGAACTGGACCTGGCCATCTGCATCACCGAAGGCATTCCAGTCCGTGACATGATGGCCCTGAAGGACCGCATGGCCAAGGCCGGCTCGAAGACCCTGCTGCTGGGCCCGAACTGCCCAGGCCTGATCACCCCGGACGAAATCAAGATCGGCATCATGCCGGGCCACATCCACAAGAAGGGCCGCATCGGCGTCGTTTCGCGTTCGGGCACCTTGACCTATGAAGCAGTCGGCCAGCTGACCGCACTGGGCCTGGGCCAATCGTCGGCAGTCGGCATCGGCGGCGACCCGATCAACGGCCTGAAGCACATCGACATCATGAAGATGTTCAACGACGATCCTGATACCGACGCGGTCATCATGATCGGCGAAATCGGCGGTCCGGACGAAGCCAATGCCGCCCACTGGGTCAAGGACAACATGAAGAAGCCAGTCGTCGGTTTCATCGCCGGCGTCACCGCGCCTCCGGGCAAGCGCATGGGCCACGCCGGCGCGCTGATCTCGGGCGGCGCCGATACCGCGCAAGCCAAGCTGGACATCATGGAAGAGTGCGGCATCAAGGCCACCAAGAACCCGTCGGAAATGGCACGCCTGCTGAAGGCCATGCTGTAATACCGGCAGTTCTGGTTGTTTGAAAGAGGGAAGCCTGCGTGCTTCCCTTTTTTTATGCGCCGGCACATGCCAAAACCTGTCACAAGACAAGTTGTCCGACAGAAATTGCACGTGAGCTGACAAAATTTGTCAGTTCATCCAGCCGGCATGCCGCATTTTGTCGCTTTTGTTGTAATGCAACTATCGATTTGGGAGTGAAATGGGCTGGCACGGCGCTTGCAATAAGAAGAACGTGGCACCAAGCAACGCAACAGATAACCCCAAACACCCCTGACTGGAGATACACCATGAAATCGATGAAAATTGTTAAGAAAGTACAATCCGGCTTCACCCTGATCGAACTGATGATCGTCGTTGCGATCATCGGCATCCTGGCAGCTGTCGCCATCCCGCAATACCAGAACTACACCGTGAAAGCCAAAGTCGGCGCAGCACTGAGCTCGGTCGCCGGAATCAAGACCGCAGTCGGCATGTGCATCCAGGAAGCTGGCGGCGTTGAAACCAACTGCACCACCACCAACGCAGCTGCCAACATTCCTGCTTTCACCGCAACCAAGGAAGTGGCTGCCGCATCGGTTACCTCCGGCACCATCACCGTCCAGTTCGCTAACGGCATCGGCAGCGGCGTCGACGGCCAGACCTTCACCATGGACCCGACCGCCAACGATTCGACCATCGCATGGGTGAACACCCCTGCTGCCGGCCTGACGAACGCTGCCGCACGTGACGCCATCACCAAGACCAACATCGTAGCGGCATCGACGACGACCCCGACGAACCCGTAATAGCAGCAGGTAACAGCATCAGCAGAAGCCGCCTTCGGGCGGCTTTTTTCGTTTACACCTCACCGGCGCGCTCTCCGCCCGTACGTCCCCCACGCTTCTACCCCGCTTCCTTCTCCGCGTCGTCACAGACCCGCGCACGATTCTGCTAGCGCAAAGGTCGCCGTTTTTGGCCATCCATACTTTGCCCGCGCGGCGAAGTCTGCCTGCGCATGACCATTCCAACACCGACCGGAGAACCCATGAAACGCGTACAAGTTGTTCAGAAAGAAGAAGCCGGCTTTACCATGATCGAATTGCTGATCGTCGTCGCCATCATCGGCATCCTGGCGACCATTGCCGTTCCCGCCTACCAGGACTACGCGGCGAAAGCCAAGTTCGGCGCCGCGCTGGCCGAAGTCTCGGCAGGCAAGATCGGCGTGAATACCAGGCTCAACGATGGCGAAGACGTGACCGTACCGGAAGAGGTCGGCCTGTCGAAAACGGCCACCGCCCACTGCAGTTTCGGCGCCACTGCCAACGCCGCCGCTGCCAGCCTCAGCTGCAAGATCGTCGCCGGACCGGCCAGCGTCCGGGACCAGACGATTACCCTGACCCGCGACGTCGCCACCGGCGCCTGGAGCTGCAGCGCCAACACGGTCCCGCAAAACCTGATCGGCGCGAAAGGGGTCTGCACCGGAAAAGCGGCGTAACCCATCCGGCTCCTAAGGCCCAGGCAATAAAAAACCCCGCAGCAGCGGGGTTGAGGGCATCAGCGCGGCAGCTCAGACGATCTTCTGCCGGTCCGCCAGCAGCGCCTCGTAGGTCATGTTCTGCAGCAGCGTGTAGTGCACCGGATCGAGGTCGATGAACTGCATGCCATAGGTAAACAATTCGGACTCGTCCGCCGCTTTCGACACGTTCACGTTGCGAATCGCCGCGCGCGCCGAAATGCGCACTTCCTGGTCGTCCGGCGGCGCCTTCAGGGAAAACTGCAGCGCGACTTGCTCTTCGTCGGGCGGCAGCCGGCTCGGCGACACCACCAGTGCGCCGCTGACCGACAGGTTCAGGATCGTGCAGGCCAGCGGGCGCCCGTGCGTGCCGCTGCCTGCCAACTGCGCCGGCAGGTCGACCTTCACCCGCATGGCGGTGCGCAGGCTGGTGCCCTGGATTGTTTTCGGAAACGACACGTGCACGTAGAACAGCGGCCGCGCAAAGATCCGCTCGACGGTGCAGGCGAAGGAGCACACCTTCACGCCCGAGAACACGCGGATCGTCAGGCGCTCGCCCTCGGCCAGCGCGATCGGTGCGCCGTTTTCCATCGGGATCTTGAGGATGATGTACTCGTCCTTCGCGTACCCGATCAGGGCCGAGAAGTGCTGGACGGGCTTGATGCGACGATGCGTGATGAGCTGCAGCCGGGTACCGACTTGCAGGTTCATCGTCTCGAAATCGTAATCTTGCGCTTTGAGTTCCGCGGATGGGGCGACTTGCATGGCGTATTCGAAATGCCTGACAACGATGCCAGGCGGGTCGTCATGATACCAGTGTTAGCCCCAGAGAAATAAATTGACAGTCAAGCTGCATAAAAAAGCCCGCGTTTGGCGCGGGCTTTGTTGTTTCAACGAAACGTTCAGCGTTTGAGGTATTGGTCCAGCCACCCGATGACGGTGTGGTGCCACAACACGGAATTGGCCGGCTTGAGCACCCAGTGGTTTTCGTCCGGGAAGACCAGCAGCTTGCTGTCGATGCCGCGGCGCTGCAGCGCCGTGAAGGTCGACAGGGCTTGCGCGGTCGGGATACGGAAGTCGAGGTCGCCCTGGATCACCAGCATCGGGGTCTTCCATTTGTTCACGTGGTGCACCGGGTTAAAACGCTCATGCTGGTCCGGTACCGCGAAATACGGGCCGCCGTTTTCCCAGTCGGTGAACCATTGCTCTTCGGTCGAGTAGGCCATGCCGCGGGTGTCGAACACGCCGTCGTGGTTGACCAGGCACTTGAAGCCGTCGGACCAGTTGCCGGCGATCCAGTTCATCATGTAGCCGCCGTAGGAGGCGCCCAGCGCGCAGCTGCGCTCGCGGTCCAGCCACGGGAATTTCTTGACGGCCGCATCCAGCCCCTTTTGCAGGTCCTCGAGCGGTTTGCCGCCCCAGTCGCCGCTGATGGAATCGGTGAATTTCTGGCCGTAGCCGGTCGAACCGTGGAAATCGATGAACACGGTGGCATAGCCGGCGCCCGCATACACCTGCGGATTCCAGCGGTAGCTCCAGGCGTTGCCGAAGCTGCCTTGCGGGCCGCCGTGCACCAGGAAGGCGACCGGGTATTTTGCCCCGGGCGTTGCATTCCAAGGCTTCATCACGTAGCCGTACACCGTGTCGCCGTTCGCGCCCGCGAACGAGAACTGCTCGAATTCGCCGAAGCGCACATCGGCCAGCTTGTCGGCGTTGTTTTTGGTGAGCTGGCGTGCCTTGCCGGCGCGCAGGGTCATCGTGTGGAGTTGCGCCGGCGAGGACAGCGACGCGTGGGTGAAGGCGAGGGTGTCGCGGCGCATGTCGAAGGCGCCGATGCTGCCCTTGTCGGTCAGCGCATTGACCTTGCCGCTGGCGACGTCGATCGCGAACAGGCGGTGCTGGCCGACGTCTTCCGCGTCGACGACCAGCGTCTTGCCGTCCGCACTCCACTGCAGCGCGCCGGCCGAGCGGTCCCAGCCCTCGGCCAGGCGGCGCTTCTTGCCGCTTGCCACATCCATCAGCATGATCTGGAAGCGGTCGGCTTCGAAACCGGGACGGGCCATTGCCAGGTAGGCGAGCGTGCGGCCGTCCGGCGAGAACACCCCCTTCGCGTCCCATGCGGGATTCTCGGCCGTCAGGTTGCGCGGCGCGGAACCGCCGGCGGCAGGGACGCTGTAGAGGTCGAAGTTGGTCGACCAGGCTTCGGTCTTGCCGGCGATGCGCGCCGAGAACACGACCGTCTTGCCGTCCGGGCTGAAACGGTATTCCTCGCGGTCGCCGAAGGGTTTCGAGGGCACGTCGCCATCGAGCGTGCCGGACAGGCTGACCGGGGCGCTGCTGACGCGCCCGTTGGCGTCCAGCGGGGCCGAGAACAGCACCGCGTTGCGGCCGTCGGCCCAGGTATCCCAGTGGCGCACGAACAGGCGGTCATACACGCGCCCGCTGGCCTTGTTTTTCGACTGCGCATCCATCCGCTCCCTGGTGCAGGCGAGGTCGGCGCAATCGCGGAAGACGGCCATGCTCAGGGCGATGCGGTCGCCGGTCGGCGACAGGCGGAAGTTGTCGACGTCGAGCGGCAGGTTGGTCACCTGCGTCGGCTCGCCGCCGTTCGCCGGCTGGCGCCACACCTGCGCGCTGCCCGAGCGGGTCGAGACGAAATAGACGGCGTCGCCCGACGGCGACCATTCCGGGTCGAGGCTGCTGCTCTCGTGCGTGACGAGCGCTTTCGGTGCCACCTTACCGTCGATGCCGGCGATCCAGATGCTGGTATGCCCGCGGTTCTTCGCCATGTCGGTGGCGCGCACCGTATAGACGACGCGCGTCGCGTCCGGCGACACGACCGGGCTGCCGACCCGTTCCAGGTTGGCCAGGTCTTCCACCGTCAGACCGCGCGGGGCGGCATGGGCATTGGCGGCGGCCAGGGCTGCCGCCAGTACAACTAAGCGTAAAGTCATCGATTCCTCTTCGAGCGTGTCTCAAGTGTTGTTCTTGTGCCGGCACTCGCGCGCGGCGAAGCCAGCAATTTAACACGTGATGCCGCGCGGATGGCTCTAGAGGCACGGCGCCGGAAGACAATACGGGATGCCCTTACGCGCAGTGCGGATGCGCCGGCGCACCGCATGGGCGATACTGGCCCGGTTGACCAACCCGTATGGCCGTCGATCGTTGCGATCGGCTGCCACCATTGATTGCCGGCGCAAGGCTGGCACCGGCAGGAGGCCGACACCATGAAGAACAAAGCATTTTCCATCGATCTCGATCCGGCGACCCACGCCGCGTCGCGCATGCGCAAGCGCAGCAAGCGCCGCCTCGTAAAAACCATGCTGATGCGCCGGCAACGGGGCTGGCGCCTGCTCGTCCGGCTGGCGCTGTCGGGCGCCGTGGCCACCATGGCCGGCGTCGCGCTGGTCTTCGGCCAGGCCGCCAGCGCATAATTGGCAGGGACCTTGCGGCCGGCGCCTAGGCGCCGTGCTGGAGATGCTGGCGGACCAGGTCCGCAACCGAACTGGCGTTCAGCTTTTCCATCATGCGTCCCTTGTGCACCTCGACGGTGCGGGTGCTGATGCCCAGGTCGAGCGCGATTTCCCGGTTATGGCGCCCGGCCACGACCAGCAGCATCACCTCGCGTTCGCGCGGCGTCAGCGTGGCCTGGCGCTCGATCCATGCCGCCTGCGCCCGGGTGTTCTGGCGGCTGTCGGTTTGCCTGGAGAAGGCTTCTTCGATTGCCCGGATCAGCTGCTCTTCCTGGAGCGGCTTTTCGAGGAAGTCGACGGCGTTGGCGCGGAAGGCGGCGCGTGCCGATTCCACGTCGCCGTGCCCCGTGATGATCAGCACCGGCAGCTTGCAGCCGCGTTCGAGCAGCAGTTTTTGCAGGCTCAGGCCGTCCATGCCGGGCATGCGGATGTCCAGCAGGATGCACCCGTACAGGTCGGGCGACAGGGTGCGCAGGAAGGCCGCGGCGTCGGCGAAGAACGCGGTCCGGTAACCGTTCAGGCTCAACAACAGGCCGAGCGCATCCCGGACGGCGGCGTCGTCGTCGATGATGAACACGGTGTTTTCATGGGGCAGATTCATGCGGGTTCCTCCTCGCTATTCCATTGTGCGGGCAACATGATCCTGAAAACGGCATGCCGGCCCGGTTCGACGCTGAGCGAGCCGCCGTGCGTCTCGACGATGGCCTTGCTGATGGCAAGGCCCAGCCCCCATCCGCTCGACTTCATCGAAATATAGGGCTCGAACAGGCGGGCGCGGACCGGCTCGGCGATCCCGGGACCATTGTCCGCGACCCGGATCCAGACGAAGCCGCCCTCAAGGCCGGTATCGACGCGGATCCGGCGCTCCATCCCCTCGGGCAGTTCGGCCAGCGCCTGCAAGGCGTTCGACAGCAGGTTGCGCAGCACGATTTCCAGCTGCACCCGGTCTCCCGCCAGCCTGGCATCGACCGGCCGCTCGATCTCGATCCGCACCTGTTCGTCGCGCGCCTGCTGCACGAAGGGCTCGATCGCGCCGTCGATCAACTCCGCCAGCGAGAGCGGTTCGACGGTGAGGGTGCCGCTGCGGAAGAATTCGCGCAGGCGCTTGAGGACATTCGAGGCCCGCTGCGATTCGGCCGTCATCGACGCGATGGTTTTCTGGAGCAGGGGATCGCCGCCGTTGCGCGCCACCAGCCGCTGGCATGCGCTGCCATAGGCCGCCAGCGCGGTGAGCGGCTGGTTCAGCTCGTGCGCGAGCGCGGCGGCCATCTCGCCGGCCGCGGCCAGGCGCTGGGACTGGCGCAATTCATCGCTGGCACGCTGGGCCATGTCGACGGCGATCCCGATCAGGAAGCCCGACAGGGTCAGTGTCAGCACGAGCATCTGCACGTTGTCCATTTGCGCCGGATAGGCGATCGGGTGCAGCGCGGTCACGGTGACGCTCGCCTCCAGCACCACGGCGGCCGTGAGCGCCCCGGCCGTCCCCTGGCGCGCGGCCGCCCAGGCCAGCGGCAGGATGAGCAGGTAATACGCCAGCTCCGATGGCGCCGGGTCCTGCAGGGCGACCGTCAGCACCAGGGCAATGAGGGCGGTGTAGGCGGCCGTATCGCGGTTCAGGACGCGCCGCGCGTACACCGCGCGCAGCTCGCGGTCGAGCAGGTAGGCCAGGACCGGGACGGTCACGAGCATGCCGGCGATGTCGGCGATCGTGTAGCGCAGCAGGGTCTCGACCCAGGAGCCCTGCGTGGCGAAGCCGGGGCCGTGCAGCACGCTGGCGTACAGCGCCGCGTTCAGGAAGCTGCCCAGGGTGACCACCGCGGCCCACAGCAGCAGCCCGCGGTGGGTGGCGAAGAACGCCGTCCCCGGCAGGTAGCTGCGCATGAACAGGCCGACGGCGACATACATCGGCACCGGCAGCAATCCCACCAGCAGCGACAGGCCGGTATCGCCAGGCAGGGCCGGCGTGATGCCGGAGGCCAGCAGGGCGGCCACCACCAGCGCCGGCATCGCCCGCGCGCCCAGCCGGAACACGGCATACGCCGCCAGCCCCGCCGCCGGATGCCAGACCGGATCGATCGTCTGGTAGCGCGCTTCCGGGCCGCTCAGGACATCGCATACCAGATACAGCGCCAGGAACAGGGCGCCGTGCCACAGGGGCCTGGCCGTACCAAGCTTGCTCATACCTTCCTTCGCACATCGACAACGATAAGGGCAGCATGGTCGCACAATCGCGCATTTGTTTCCGGCAAAGATGCTTCGTAAGGGCTTCCCTTAGGGGCGGGGGCGAATAGGCAAGGCCTGCCGAATGGCCGATACTGGCTCTTGCATATCGCCGACCACAAGCAGGCCGGGCGATGCGGTCATGGTGGCGGCGCCCGCCGCCGGAATCAAGCTGAAGGAGGAACTCCCGTGAACGAAGCAGCGATCCTGCTGGGCATCCTGAGCATATGCGTGTTCTGGACTGCCTGGCGCGAAAAGAAAGAAGCAAACCCGCGCGACAGCCGTTTCATGGCGGTGGCCGGCGTCGTGATGATGGCCGGGGCCGGCGCTTTTACCGCCGCCGCGTCCTAGGAACTGCCGGCACGGCGCCTGCGACGCTTTTTGCGGAGGATGGTGTCATGTGGAAGACCGTAGAACGTATTCGGAATGCGATGGACCTCACCAAAGACTTTATCAAGGCGAAGCAGCCTTGCGCCAGCGGACTGCGCTGGTTCCTGCGCCATTACGAACAAGGTGCGGATTACCAGCCCCTGCTCGATTCCCTGGTCGACGCCGGCCGCTTCGGCGACGCCAGCTGGCTGTTGAGCCAGTTCGGGCCGACCAGCGAGGTGCGCAGCGTCGACAGCATCGACGCGCCGGCCGTGGTCTTCGCCGGCCACCTGGAAGTGCGCGGCAACATCGACGTCGATTCCGTCCTCCATACGGGAGGCGCGATCCGGGCCCGGGGCGCGGTCCTTGCCGGCAGCACGATTCACTGCGGCGGCGACCTGGTCGCGGGCGGCGGCATCCATTGCGGCGGCTCGGTCGAGGCCGGCGAAGGCATCCACGCGCAATGGGACATCGACACGGCAGGGGCGGTGCGCGCACGCGGCGACCTGCGCTGCGGCTGGTCGCTCGCCTGCGCAGAAGGGCTGTACATCGGCGGAAACTGCCATGTCGGGGGAGACGTCGAGGCCGGCGGGCCTGTCGTGTGCGGCAAGGGCATCCGCACCGGGGGCGCGCTCACCGGCCGCGACCACATCCGGGCCGGCCACGGCATCGAGTGCGGCGCCGCGATCCTGTGCGAGCACCACCTGGAAGCCAACTGGGGCATCAAGGCGCGCGAGGGCATCACCGCCCACGGTGCGATCCGGGCGGGCGAAAGCCTGCTGGCCGGGGACGAAATCCGCGCAGGCGAGGGGCATGCCGTGTTTGCCGGATTGAGCGTGCGGGTCGACGCCTGGCGGGCCAGTGCCCAGGTGCACGCGCGCACGAAACCGGAGCGCCTGCTGAGCGGCTGGTGGTACGGCACGTGATGCCGTCTGGTCATTCGCTACCGCGAGGCCGACGGCGAGCATTACGTGTATGTCCAGGACCTGGTCGGCGGGCGCCTGGCAGGCTATACGGTGTTCAACCGCCTGGTCGAACTCGACCGCCGGACCTCATGACACCATCCTGGTGCATTATTTATCGAGGTCCGCCGTCCAATCCCCGCTCTTGCCCCCGTGCTTTTCCAGCACCCGCACATTCGTCATCACCATCCCCCGATCCGCCGCCTTGCACATGTCATAAATCGTCAGCAGCCCCACCTGCACGGCCGTCAGCGCCTCCATCTCGACGCCGGTCTTGCCGTGCAGCTCGACCTGCGCGCGGCAATGAACTGCGCTGGCGGCTTCGTCCACCTCGAAATCGACAGCGACCCGGGTGATGGCGAGCGGATGGCACAGCGGAATCAGGTCGCTAGTGCGCTTGGCGCCCATGATGGCGGCGATGCGGGCGATGCCGAGCACGTCGCCCTTTTTGGCGTTGCCCGACTGGATCAGCGCCAGCGTCTCCGGCTTCATGCGGATGGTGCCGGCCGCCACCGCCACGCGGTGGGTTTCGCGCTTGGCGCCGACGTCGACCATGTGGGCCTGGCCGGTGGCGTCGAAATGGGTCAGCGGGGCGCCGGCGGTCGGGTTGGAGTCAGTCATGGCGGTGTCGGTATGCTTGGGTAAGAAAGTGTTTCAGGGTGCGGCAAAGGGCGCGCGGATGGGGTTATCATAGCATCGTGAAACCGATGACCCATCCCCCGCTGCGGCGCTGCCCAAGCCGCTGGCGCCGTTCGCTGGCCGTCCTTGCCGTGTCGGCCGCGACCGGCTTCGCCCCTGTGGCGGCGCATGCCCAACAGTTGAACAACGTCCCGAATTCGATGCGCCTGCCCACGCTGGGCGACACCGCGCGCGAGGACTTGTCGCCCGTCGTCGAGCGCAAGCTGGGCGAGGAAATCATGCGCGAGATCCGGCGCGAACGCGACTACCTCGACGACGATGCGATTTCCGAATACCTGAACAATTTCGGCGGCGCCCTGGTCGATGCGGTGCCCGGCGCGCGCGGCGAAACGAATGCCGACTTCCACTTCTTCCCCGTCCGCGACGGCGCCATCAACGCGTTCGCGCTGCCGGGCGGCTTCATCGGCATCCATTCCGGGCTGCTGCTCGCGGCGCAGACCGAATCCGAGCTCGCCTCGGTGGTGTCGCACGAGATCGGACACGTCTCCCAGCGCCACATCGCGCGCATGCTGGGCCAGCAGCGCCAGGACGTCTTGTTGCCGCTGGCGGCGATGATCCTGGCGGCGCTGGCCGCGAAAGCCAGCCCGGATGCGGCGATGGGCGTGCTGATGGGCGGGCAGGGCCTGGCCGTGCAGCGCCAGCTCAATTTCAGCCGCGACGCCGAGCGCGAGGCCGACCGTGTGGGTTTTCAGATCATGAGTGCCGGCGGTTACGATACCTCGGGCATGGTCGCCTTTTTCAAGCGCCTGCAAAGCGCCAATAAAGTGTATGGCGAGATTCCCGCCTTCCTCAGCAGCCACCCGCTGACGAGCGAGCGCATCGTCGACATCCAGGCGCGCATCCGCGAAACGCCCTACCGGCAGCGGCCGGATTCGATGGAGTTCCACCTGGCCAAGGCGCGCGCCCGCGTGTTGCAGGACATGGGCACGACGGCGCGCCGCGATACGCGCACGGCCTTCCAGACGCAGCTGGCCGAGCAGCGCCGCCAGGAGCAGGCGGCGGCCCAGTACGGCCTGGCCTTCCTGGCGCTGAAGGAAGGCGACCTGGCCGGTGCACGCAGCTGGTTCGACAAGTCGCGCGTCACCATGCAGCCGAAACCGGGCGTGTTTTCGGCCGCCCCGAAAAGCGACGGCGGCGCCATGTTCGCCGTGCTCGACCTCGAGATCAAGCTGGCGCCGGGGCAGCCGAAAGAAGTCGCGCAACAGGCCTTGAAGGATGCGGCGGATGCGACCTACCAATATCCGCTGTCGCGCGCGCTGGCGCGCCAGTATGCGAACGCCATGATTGCTGCCGGTAAGCTCGACGACGCCACGCGCTACCTGCGCGAGCAGGTGCAGCTCTACCGCGAGGATCCAAAACTCTACGACATGCTCGCGAAAGCCTATTCGGGTCAGGGCAAGATCGCGCTGCAGCACATGGCGCTGGCCGAATCCTATGTGCTGGCCGGCGCGCTGCCGGCCGCCGTCGACCAGCTCAATTTCGCGCGCAAGGCGGGCGACGCGACCTTTTATGAGCAGTCCGTGATCGACGCGCGCGAACGCGAGATCAAGGCGCGCCAGAAAGAAGAAAAAGAAGAAGAAAAAAGCCGGTAAGCACGCTTGGCGCCTCCTGCATGGATGCGCCGGCGAGCTCTACTCAGGCGGAAGTCGGCGCCGGCGTGCGCACGAAGCCGAAACGCGTGGGCAACTCGTCTCGGGTGATGCGCTCGACCGGGACGAGGGTTTCGCGCCAGCGCAGGGCCAGCGTGCCCGTATCGCTGCCGCTCAGCCAGGCCAGCAGCGCTTCGTCGCCCGCTGGCTGGCCGTCGAGTTCCATCCATTCGAACAGTTGCGCCACGTCGCGGTCGTCGACCTGGGCGACGACTTCGCCCGCCTGGACGACGGCTTCGCCGGTCTCCAGCAGATACAGCCGCTCGATCGTCTCCAGCGCCGCGCCCGTCTGCAGCACCAGGCCTAGTTTCGGGTCGGTGCGCGCGATGAAGGGCGTGCTTTCGAGGTTCACGAAAACGCGCTGCGGGCCGTTCTGGAAAAACCAGCGGCCGGCCTCGTCGTGCTGGTAATTGCGGTTGATGAAGCCGACCAGCGCTTCATTCGTCAGCCGGTCGCCCGGTGCGTTGGCGGCCTGCGCCGCTTCGTCGCGCATGCGCCAGCCGCCGCGCGCGTCCAGCGCCAGCCAGCCGTAGCAGTGCGGCACGTTCGGCCACTTGGCCATTGCCTGTTTTACGATGTCATCCATGCGCGCCAGCTTCGCACAGTTCGACGGCGTTCGGCGCGCGCGTCGCCGGGCCGGCCGCGTCGAAGAAGGAGAGGATGCGGCCAGGCAGCCAGTCGAGCCGGCCGGGAAAGGCGCCGTTCGGGAAGCCGACGTGGCCGCCCTCCAGGGGGTATTCCAACGTGACGGCCTTCGAGGCACTGGCCGGCAGGTACTGGCCCGGCAGGAAGGGATCGTTGCGGGCGTTCAGCACCAGCGTCGGCACGGTGATGTCGTGCAGGACGTGGCGGGCGCTGGCGCGGTGCCAGTAGTCGTCGGTGTCGCGGTAGCCGTGCAGCGGGGCGGTGACGACGTTGTCGAAGGCGTAGAGGTCGCGCGCGGCAAGCAGGGCGCTGCGGTCGAAGAGGCCGGGGAACTGTTCCAGCTTGGCCAGGCACTTGGGTTTCAGGGTTTGCAGGAACATGCGCGTATAGAGCATGTTCAGGCCCGAGGACAGGGCTGCGCCGCCGCGCGCCAGGTCGAGCGGCGCGGAGATGGCGGCCGCGGCGGTGACGGAACCGGCGGCGCTGCCGGTTTCACCTAACCAGCGCAGCAGTGCGTTGCCGCCGAGCGAGACGCCGGCCGCGTAGAGGGGGCCGGGTGCGCGCTCGCGCAGGCGGGCCATGATCCAGTCGATCTCGGCGGCGTCGCCGGAGTGGTAGAAGCGTGCCGTGCGGTTGGGTTCGCCAGAGCAGCCGCGGAAATGCGGCACCGCGCCGGACCAGCCTCGTGCCGCGAGCGCGGCCATGAGGGCGCGCGCGTAATGGCTGTTCGACGAGCCTTCCAGGCCGTGGAAGAGCACGACGAGGGGCTTGCCCGGTTCGCCGTCGACGAAGTCGACATCGACGAAATCGTCGCCCAGCAGCGGATCGTGCACGTCCCAGCGCTCGCGGCGGTAGGTGACCGCCGGCTTATGGATGAGCGTGGCGGGGTAGATCGTTTGCAGGTGGCCGCCGGGCAGCCACTTGGGCGCGCTGTAGGTCATATCAGGCGGCAGGGTCTGCCGCTAGCGGATCAGTGGTGCTTGAAGGCCACGCCTGGGGCCAGGCGGTAGTGGGTACCGCAGTAGGGGCACTTGGCGGTGCCTTCATGGTCGAAATCCAGGAACACGCGCGGGTGCGACGACCACAGCGGCATGGCCGGGTTCGGGCAATGGGCCGGCAGATCCTTGGCTTCGAGTTCCACCACAGGCATCGTCTTTACGTTCATCGCATTTTCTCCGTCGAGCTAAGTTAGGCAAAGACAGGATTTTAACGGATTCAGGCGGCAGTTCGGAATGATCGGTAGAATGGCGGATTGATCACAGCCGGGCCGGTCAGGTTTCTTCGTCTGACTGCCGGACGCGTTACGAGCGACAAGTTGCCGCTAATGGTCTGGCGGCCCCGCACGTACCGCGTGGGCACGAGTGCCCACCCTACAAACTGCGTATTCCATGTCCCGCGTTTTACTCTCCCTTGTTTCTGTTCTCAGTCCATTCCGTTGCAGGAAGGCGACATGAACGCGCCTGAATCTGCACAAGCAAGCACCCCGCTGACCGAGCAACACGATCCCGCACTCTGGCAAGAGGGCCTGCGTACCGGCTTGCCGACGCTGTTCGGCATCGGTGCCTGGGGCCTGGTGGTCGGGGTCGCCATGGTCAAGACCGGGCTGACGGCCTTCCAGGCTGTCGGTATGACCCTGCTCGTGTTCGCAGGTTCCGCCCAGCTGGCCTCGCTGCCGCTGATCCTGGCGCATGCGCCGGTCTGGGTCATCTTTGCCACAGGCCTGGTCGTCAACCTGCGCTTCGTGATCTTCTCGGCCTTGCTGGCGCCCCATTTCTCGCACCTGCCATGGCGCCAGCGCCTGCTCTACGGCTATATTTCGGGCGACATGACGGTGGCCATCTTCCTGCAGCGCTTCCCGACCGCCGCGCCGGTGGCGGGCAAGCTGTCCTATCTAAAAGGGCTGGTGTTGCCGAACTGGGCCGCATGGCAGGCGGGCTCGCTGACCGGCATCTTCCTGGGCAGCGCGGTGCCGCCCGAGTGGGGCCTGGGCTTTGCCGGCACGCTGGCCATCCTGTGCATCACGATCCCCCTGATCGCCAACAAGGCGGCCCTGTGCGGCGTGCTGGTCGCGGGCACGATCGCCGTGCTGGCCAACGGCTTCCCTTATAAGCTGGGCCTGCTGGCGGCGGTGTTCGCCGGCATGCTGACCGCGATGGCGGCTGAAGGCATCCTCGAAAAACGAAAGGCGCGTCATGTCTGACTGGGAAATCTGGGCCACCATCGTGGCGCTGGCGCTGTCCACCCTCGTTACCCGCAGCGGCTTCTGGCTGGTGGGGCACCGGGTTACGATTCCGCCGCGCATCCAGGACATGCTGCGCTATGCGCCGGCCTGCGCGCTGGCGGCGATCATCGGGCCCGACCTGCTGCTCGATACGGGCGGCCAGGTGCACCTGGAACTGGGTAATCCGAAGCTGCTGGCGGGGATTGCGGCCATCGGCTTCTATCTTTGGCGCCGCAACATGCTGCAAACCATCGTGTTCGGCATGCTCGTCTTCACACTGTTGCGAATCGCACACGTTTTTGCCTAGCTTGCCTAATGTAGAATAGCGTTTTTTCACTATTTCACTGTTGAGCCGACATGGACGCCGTTCTCAGTTTCACCCGCCTGCAAGACCTGATCGATCGCGACGCGTTGAAAGACAAGCGCGTCTTCATCCGCGCCGACCTGAACGTGCCGCAGGATGACAACGGTAACATCACCGAAGACACGCGCATCCGCGCCTCGATTCCCGCCATCCAGGCTGCCGTGAAAGCCGGCGCCGCCGTCATGGTGACCTCGCACCTGGGCCGTCCGACCGAGGGTGAGTTCAAACCGGAAGACACGCTGGCGCCGGTCGCCGCGCGCCTCTCGGAACTGCTTGGACAGCCGGTGGAACTGAAGCAGAACTGGGTGGATGGCGTCGACGTCGCCCCTGGCCAGGTCGTGCTGCTGGAAAACTGCCGCGTCAACAAGGGCGAAAAGAAGAACGCCGACGAACTGGCCCAGAAGATGGCCAAGCTCTGCGACGTATACGTGAACGACGCCTTCGGCACCGCCCACCGCGCCGAAGCGACCACCCACGGCATCGCCAAGTTCGCTCCTGTCGTCTGCGCTGGCCCGCTGCTGGCCGCGGAACTCGACGCACTGGGTAAAGCCCTGGGCCAGCCGGCGCGTCCGCTGCTGGCCATCGTGGCCGGCTCGAAGGTCTCGAGCAAGCTCTCTATCCTGCAAAGCCTGGCCGGCAAGGTCGACAACCTGATCGTCGGCGGCGGCATCGCCAACACCTTCATGAAGGCCGTCGGCCTGAACATCGGCAAGTCGCTGGTCGAGAACGACCTGGTCGGTGAAGCCAAGCAGATCATCGACATGATGAGCGCGCGCGGCGCCTCGGTGCCGATTCCTGTCGACGTGGTGTGCGCGAAGGAGTTCTCGCCGACCGCCGCCGCCACCGTCAAGGACGTGGCGGACGTCAGCGACGACGACATGATCCTCGACATCGGCCCGAAGACGGCCGCCATGCTGGCCGAGCAGGTGAGTAAAGCCGGCACCATCGTCTGGAACGGCCCGGTCGGTGTGTTCGAGTTCGACCAGTTTGCCGAAGGCACGAAAACCCTGGCGATGGCGATTGCCGCCTCGCAGGGCTTCTCGATCGCCGGCGGCGGCGACACCCTGGCCGCGATCGCGAAATACAACATCGGCGACCGGATCGGCTACATCTCGACCGGTGGCGGCGCCTTCCTCGAGTTCCTCGAAGGGAAGACCCTGCCGGCAGTCGAGATCCTGCTGCAGCGTAAGGCCCAGTAAAGGTAGAGCTAAATACGAGCGCAGCCCCGGGGCTGCGCTTCTCTTTTCAGAACCAAGGATTCCAGCACATGCGCCCTCTGTACAACGCCACCAAGATCGTCGCCACCATCGGCCCTGCATCGACCGACTTCGACATCCTCGTGAAAATGATCCGCGCCGGCGTCGACGTCGTGCGCCTGAATTTTTCGCACGGCAAAGCGCAGGACCACATCGACCGCGCCACGCTGGTGCGCCGCGCCGCCGCCGAATGCGGCACCGAAGTGGCGATCATGGCCGACATGCAGGGGCCGAAGATCCGCGTCGGCAAGTTTGAAGACGGCAAGATCTTCCTGAACAATGGCGACAAGTTCATCCTCGACGCCAAGTGGGGAGAAAACGGCGAGCTGGGCAACCAGGAACGCGTCGGCCTCGACTACAAGGCCTTGCCGCGCGACGTGAAGCCGGGCGACAAGCTGCTGCTCAACGACGGCCTGATCGTGCTCATCGTCGACAAGGTCGCCGGCCACGAGATCTGCACCACGGTGAAAGTCGGCGGCGAGCTGTCGAACAACAAGGGCATCAACCGCCAGGGCGGCGGCCTGACCGCGCCGGCGCTGACGGCGAAAGACATGGAAGACATCAAGACCGCGATGAGCTTCCAGGCCGACTACCTCGCCATTTCGTTCCCGAAAAGCGCGACCGACATGGAAATGGCGCGCCAGCTGGCGAACATCGCCGGCGAGCCGTATGGCCACAAGCCGATGATGATCGCCAAGATCGAACGTGCCGAAGCGATTCCCGTGCTGCAGGAAATCCTCGACGCCTCCGACGGCATCATGGTCGCCCGCGGCGACCTGGCCGTCGAAGTCGGCAATGCCGCCGTGCCGGCGCTGCAAAAGCGCATGATCCGCATGGCGCGCGCATCGAACAAGCTGGCCATTACCGCGACCCAGATGATGGAATCGATGATCGTCAACGCCGTGCCGACCCGCGCCGAAGTCTCGGACGTGGCCAACGCCGTGCTGGACGGCACCGACGCCGTCATGACCTCGGCCGAGACGGCATCGGGCAAGTACCCGATCGAAACCGTCGAGATGATGGCCGCGATCTGCCTGGAAGCGGAACAATCCGAATACAACAAGCTCGACGCGGACTTCCTGAACGTCGAGTTCACCCGCATCGACCAGTCGATCGCCTACGGCACGCTGTTCACCGCGCACCACCTGGCCGTGAAGGCCATCGTCGCCCTGACCGAATCGGGCTCGACGGCGCTGTGGATGAGCCGTCATAACATCGACACGCCGATTTTCGCCCTGACCCCGTCACAAACGACGCAGCGCAAGGCCTCCCTGTACCGCAACGTGCGAGCATTCCACCTGCTCCAGGAAGGCGGCAGCCACGCGGTGCTGCGCAAGGCGGAAGAGCTGCTGATCAAGGAGGGCATGGTGCGTAATGGCGACACCATCGTCGTGACCTGGGGCTCGCCGATGGGCGAGGCCGGCGGTACCAACGCGCTCAAGATCGTGCGCGTCGGCGAGACCTACAAGGATTAAAACGAGGCTTCGCGCTGTCGAAGTCCTGAGACAAAGAATTTTTTTTATTGGAGTACTACCATGGCACTCGTATCACTGCGTCAATTGCTGGACCATGCTGCCGAAAACGGCTACGGCCTGCCGGCGTTCAACGTCAACAACCTGGAACAGGTGCAGGCCATCATGGCCGCGGCCGACGCCACGAATAGCCCGGTGATCATGCAGGCCTCGGCCGGCGCGCGCAAGTACGCTGGCGAAGCCTTCCTGCGCCACCTGATCGACGCCGCCGTCGAAGCCTACCCGCACATCCCGGTCGTCATGCACCAGGACCACGGCCAGTCGCCGGCAGTCTGCATGGCCGCGATCCGTTCGGGCTTCAGCTCGGTCATGATGGACGGCTCGCTGGAAGCCGACGGCAAGTCGGTTGCTTCCTATGAGTACAACGTCGAAGTGTCGCGTGAAGTCGTGAAGTTCGCGCACTCGATCGGCGTGACCGTCGAAGCCGAACTGGGCGTGCTCGGTTCGCTCGAAACGATGAAGGGCGACAAGGAAGACGGCCACGGCGCCGACGGCACCATGACGCGCGAGCAGCTGCTGACCGACGTCGCGCAAGCCGCCGACTTCGTCGCCAAAACCCAGTGCGACGCCCTGGCCATCGCCATCGGCACCTCGCACGGCGCCTACAAATTCACCCGCAAGCCGACCGGCGACATCCTGGCGATCGACCGCATCAAGGAAATCCACGCGCGTATCCCGAACACCCACCTGGTCATGCATGGTTCCTCGTCGGTGCCGCAGGACCTGCTGGCGATCATCCGCGAGTTCGGCGGCGACATGAAGGAAACCTACGGCGTGCCGGTCGAAGAGATCCAGGAAGGCATCAAGCACGGTGTCCGCAAGATCAACATCGACACCGACATCCGCCTGGCGATGACGGCCGCGATCCGCAAGTACATGTTCCAGAACCCGTCGAAGTTCGACCCGCGCGACTACCTCAAGCCTGCGCGCGAAGCGGCGACCGAGATCTGCAAGGCGCGTTACCTCTCCTTCGGCTGCGAAGGCCAGGCATCGAAGATCAAGCCGATCCCGCTGGAAAAAATGGCCGAGCGTTACAAGGCCGGCGAGCTTGCGCAAGTCGTGAAGTAAAATAACGTTGTCGAACGGGCTGCTGCGGCAGCCCGGTTTTCTTTTGGCGGCCCGTTTCACGCAGCCGCCGAGTTTCGCTGAAGGCGGACTTGTTCCGCCGAGTTCATCACCCTGATATCCCATCTATGAACAGCCTCTACCAATCCACGATCCAGTCCCTGCCACTGCTCGGCCGCGGCAAAGTGCGCGACAACTACGCCGTCGGCGACGACAAGATCCTGATCGTCACCACCGACCGCCTGTCGGCCTTCGACGTCGTCATGAACGAGCCGATCCCGGGCAAGGGCATGGTCCTGAACCAGATGAGCGACTTCTGGTTCGAGAAGCTCGGCCACATCGTGCCGAATCACCTGACCGGCGTGGCGCCGGAGAGCGTTGTCGCCCCAAATGAGGTCGAGCAGGTGCGCGGCCGCGCGGTCGTCGCCAAGCGCCTCAAGCCGATCCTGGTCGAGGCGGTCGTGCGCGGCTACATCATCGGTTCCGGCTGGAAGGACTATCAGCAAAGCGGCAGCATCTGCGGCATCGACCTGCCAGCGGGCCTGCGCCAGGCCGACAAGCTGCCGCAGCCGATTTTCACGCCGGCGGCGAAAGCCGACATCGGCGAGCACGACGAGAACATCTCGTTCGCCGACATGGAAAGCCGCATCGGCGCCGAACTGGCGGGCAAGATGCGCGACATCTCGATCGCCCTGTACACGGCAGCCGCCGAATACGCGGCTACCCGCGGCATCATCATCGCCGACACCAAGTTCGAATTCGGCCTGGACGACGATGGCGTGCTGCACCTGATGGACGAAGTGCTGACCGCCGACTCCTCGCGCTTCTGGCCTGCGGACTCGTATGCACCGGGCATGTCGCCGCCGTCCTTCGACAAGCAGTTCGTGCGCGATTACCTGGAAACGCTGCTTGATTGGAACAAGACCGCGCCCGCCCCAAGCCTGCCGCAGGACGTGATCGCCAAGACCCAGGCCAAGTACTTCGAAGCCATCGAACGCCTGACGGGCGAAAAGCTGAAGGTATAAGAGATGACCGAGCAAGTAAATGCGGCCAGTGCGCCGCTGGTAGGCGTGGTAATGGGTTCCTCGTCCGACTGGGACGTGATGCAGCACGCCTGTGTCGTGCTCGAGCAGTTCGGCGTGCCCTTCGAGGCGCAGGTGATCTCGGCGCACCGCATGCCGGACGAAATGTTCACCTATGCCGAAAACGCACGCTCGCGCGGCCTGCGCGCCATCATCGCCGGCGCCGGGGGCGCTGCCCACCTGCCGGGCATGATCGCGGCGAAAACCATCGTGCCGGTGCTGGGCGTGCCGGTGCCGTCGAAATACCTGCGCGGCGAGGATTCGCTGCTGTCGATCGTGCAGATGCCGAAGGGCGTGCCGGTGTCGACCTTCGCCATCGGCGAAGCGGGCGCCGCGAATGCCGCGCTGACCGCGGTGGCGATGCTCGCCGCCAACGACGATGCCCTGGCCGCGCGGCTCGAGCAGTTCCGCCTGGACCAGACCGCCGCCGCCCGGGCGATGATCCTGCCTGTCTGAAAGCGCAGCAAGCAATCTATGAGTAACGAAAGCCATACCGCTTTTCTTCCCACTGCCAACCCGCCGACCTGGCTCGGCGTGATGGGCGGCGGCCAGCTCGGCCGCATGTTCGCCCAGGCCGCCCAGGCCATGGGCTACAAGGTCGCCGTGCTCGAACCGGGCGCCGATTGCCCGGCGGGCCAGGTGGCCGAACGCCTGATCAACGCCGGCTACACCGACCAGGCCGCGCTCGGCGAGCTGTCCGCCCTGTGCGCGGCCGTGACCACCGAATTCGAGAACGTGCCGGCCGACAGCATGAACTTGCTGGCGCAGGGCAGTTTCGTGGCGCCGAACGGCGCTTGCGTGGCGATCGCCCAGGACCGCGTGCTCGAAAAGCGTTTCTTCGTCGACTGCGCGCCGCAGTCCGGCGTGATGCCGGCGCCGCACAAGGTCATCGCATCACAGGACGACATCGAGGCCATCGGCGACGAGCTGCTGCCGGGCATCCTGAAAACCGTGCGCATGGGTTACGACGGCAAGGGGCAGGTGCGCGTGAAGACGCGCGAGGATGTGCGCGCCGCCTTCGAGGCGATGAACGGCGTGACATGCCTGCTCGAAAAGATGCTGCCGCTGGCCTACGAGGTCTCGGTGCTGACCGCACGCGGGCATGACGGCGCCTCGGTGGTGTATCCGATCGCCGAGAACGTGCACCGCGACGGCATCCTGTTCACCACCACCGTGCCGGGCCCGAACGTCTCCCCTGAATGCGCGCAGCGGGCCCAGGATGCGGCACGCGCGATCGTCGCCCAGCTCGGCTACGTGGGCGTGCTGTGCATCGAGTTCTTCGTGCTCGAAGACGGCAGCCTGGTCGTCAACGAAATGGCGCCGCGTCCGCACAACAGCGGCCACTACACGATCGACGCCTGCGTCACGAGCCAGTTCGCGCAGCAGGTGCGGGCGATGGCGAGATTGCCGCTGGGCGATTGCCGTCAGCATTCCCCTAGCGTGATGCTCAACATCCTGGGCGATGCCTGGTTCGACGGCGACACGGTCCGCGAGCCGGCCTGGGACCAGGTGCTGGCGCTGCCGGGCGCGTTCGTCCACCTGTACGGCAAGGACGATCCGCGCCGTGGCCGCAAGATGGGCCACGTCACCTTCGTGGCGCCGACCCTGGCCCAGGCGCAAGAGCAATTGCGCGCCGCCTGCGCCATCCTGGGAATCGCGCCGTGAATCCGGTTGAGCAGATTGACACCGCTGCCATCGCAGCGGGTGCACGCGCGCTCGAGGCAGGCGCGCTGGTCGCCTTCCCGACCGAGACCGTGTACGGCCTCGGCGCCGATGCCGAGAACCCGGCCGCCGTCGCCGCGATCTACGCCGCCAAGGGCCGGCCGCAAGACCACCCGGTGATCGTCCACCTGGCGCCGGAAGCCGACATCGCCCACTGGGCCTGCGAGATTCCTCCGGAAGCCCATGCGCTGGCCGGCGCCTTCTGGCCGGGCCCGCTGACGATGATTCTCAAGCGCGCGCCGAACATTCCGAGTGCGGTGAGCGGCGGCCAGGACACGGTCGGCCTGCGCTGCCCCGCGCACCCGGTGGCCATTGCGCTGCTGCGCGCCTTCAAGGGCGGGCAGGGCGGGGTGGCGGCGCCTTCGGCCAACAAGTTCGGCCACGTCAGCCCGACCACGGCCCAACACGTGCGTGACGAATTCGGCGCCGACGGCAGCGTCGCGCTGGTGCTCGACGGCGGCGCTTCGCAGGTCGGCATCGAATCGACCATCGTCGACCTGTCGCGCCTGGCCACGCATGGCCCGGTGCTGCTGCGTCCGGGCCACGTCAGCGCGGAAGCGATCGCCGCCGTGATCGACCGCCTGCCCGCCGCCCCCGACGCCGCGGCCCCGCGCGCCTCGGGCACGCTCGAATCGCACTACGCGCCGCATACGCCGGTGGCCATGCAGGACACGACCACCCTGGTCCGTACCCTGGAGCAGATGGCGGAAGCCGGGCGCAAGGTCGCCCTGATCCATTATTCCGACCTGTGGACGACGGACGTGGCCGAACGCCTGCCCGCCACGCCAGAGGGCTTTGCCCACGCCCTGTACGCGGCGCTGCGCGCCATGGACGGCAAGGGTGCCGACCTGATCCTGGTCGAGGCCCCGCCACAGGACGGCGCCTGGCTCGGCGTCAACGACCGCCTGCGCCGCGCGGCGCACGGCTCGACGGGGATCGTGCATGGGTTGCTGAACCAGAACCCGCAAATATGATGTTCGTAGGGTGGACGGGGAATACCAGTCCGGGGGACTGGTATTCGGTCCACGCGTTCGACCGCCGCCTGCTCATCTGCAAATGCGCTAGCTAACCCTACTCCCACCGCAACTCCGGCATATCCACAGGACCGCACCAATCTGCGGGGTATCTGCCTGCCGCACATACTTCCCGAAACTCGAATACGGCCACAACGAGGCATGGGGCACATACCCATGCCGCACAGGATTGATGTGGATGTAATCGACATGCCTTTCAAAATCACGCTCGTCCCTGATCGTGTGCTCCCAGAATCGCCGTTGCCAAATCGATGACTCACCGCGGCGTTTCATGCAGGACGACATCGGAGCCGTGTCGCTGTATTGGTCACGACAGACGTAAGAAACGTGGTGTTTGATCTCCCGCCAACGTTGCGAAAAATCGCAGTCATCCGCAGGCAGCGTCCAGATGCAGTGGAAGTGATCGGGTAACTGTACCCAAGCGTCGATGGCGAACGGGCGGCGTGCACGAACGGCATGAATGGCGTCACGCAGTGCGTTTCGGATGACGTCATCGCACAACATGGGGCGACGACGCCATGCGACCAGCGTGAAGAAAAATGTGGAACCAGTGATCGGGCGGCGAAAGCGTGACATGTAGGGATCATAGTGTTCCCGCGAGACTGCACGATTCGACTGGAAGTCACAGCTGAGGGAGGTCAAATACCATACCGATCTAAAGTTCGTGGCAGAGCATCGGCCGGTTGAACGCGTGGACGGGAAACCCGTCCACCCTACGCCACAGCCCAGCTTTAGAAGCATTCCCGCAGAGCAATGCTTGATATAATCCCCGGGCTCGCCAGCCTTACCGCATAGCTTGTTGTTTGTGTTTGACGAACAACAATTAATCGATATACAAGCGGAAAGAACACTGGCATATTAGTTCTGGAATCGAATAGCACGGGCGTTCGTTTCATAGAAAAATACCCATCTCAGGAGACACAATGCGTCAAACGAAATTCGCGCTCGCGCTGTTGACCGCGGCCGCGCTTACCGCTTGCGGCGGCACCAGCAGCAGCGGCGGCGATCAAACCCATGCCGTCAAATTCAGCCAGCAAGTGAGCTTCGGCGACAGCCTGTCGGACGTCGGTACCTATGCGGTCGGCGCCATCGCCGCCGCCGGCGGCGGCAAGTTCACCATCAACGGCAACAACACCTCGGCGAATGCCGCCTACACCGGCCTGAACTGGACCGAAGTCCTGGCAAGCGAACTGAAACTGCCGGCGCCATGCGCCGCCCAGACCGGCCTGCAGGGCGCCGACAACGCCAACCCGGCGCTGGACATGAATGTCCCGATCGTCAACCACGCGAACTGCTTCAACTACGCGCAGGGCGGCTCCCGCGTGACCAACCCGGTCGGCGCCGGCTACCCGGTCGAGATGACCCTGCCGGTCGTTACCCAGGTCCAGAACCACCTGGCCAAGACCGGCGGCAAGTTCAGCGGCACCGAACTGGTCACGATCATGGCCGGCGGCAACGACGTCCTCGTGCAGCTGGGTGAACTGAGCGCCAACGCCACCGCGGCCGGCACCAAGGCAGGCCAGACCGCCTTCCCGACCCTGCTGATCGGCGGCCTGGTGCCGCTGGTGGCGCCGGCCAACCTGCCGACCGCCCAGCAGACCATCGGCCTGGCCGTGCAGAATGCGGCCCTGGCCGGCGGCAACCAGACCGCCATCGCCGGCGCTGCCGTGATGGCCGCCATCAACCTGGGCGCTTCGCCGACGGCAGCCCAGGCCGCCGCCGCCAAGGCCGGTACCGACGCACAAGCGGCCGGCGCCAAGGCCGGTGCCGACTACGCCGCCCAGCAGGGCCCGATCATGGTCGCCGCCATGGGCAAGGCCGGCGCGGAACTGGCCGGCATCGTCAAGACCCAGCTGGTCGCCAAGGGCGCGAACTACGTGGTCGTCAACAACCTGCCGGACGTCGCCAGCACCCCCTCGGGCAAGTCGCAGACCCCGGAAATCCAGGGCCTGATCAAGACCATGGTCGACACCTTCAACTCCCAGCTGAAGACCGGCCTGGGCGAAGACGCGCGCATCCTCTACGTCGACCTGTTCTCGGTCAGCCGCGACCAGGTGACCAATCCTGCCATCTATGGCCTGACCAACACGGCCCTGCCAGCCTGCACCAGCGAGTCCTCGCTGACCTGCACCAGCAAGACGCTGTCGGCTGCGGACGTGAGCCACTACATGTTCGCCGACGGTGTCCACCCGACGCCGTACGTCAACTGGCTGGTTGCCCGCTATGTCTTCAAGGACATGGCCATCAAGGGCTGGCTGTAAAACAATACCAGGCCCGTCTTCGAGCCCACCTGCAGGCAGGTGGGCTCCGGCACCTCACATCAGAACCAGGAGAAATAATGCAAGTTCGTTTCAATAGCGTCGTGAACATGCTGGTCGCGGCAAGCGCGCTGGCCTGCGCCGCGGGCGCATCGGCCCAGTCGGCCGGCCAGTGGACCGCAAAAATCGGCTTCAACGAGCTGACCCCGAAGGTCGAGAGCGGCGACATCTCGGCGCCGGCCCTGCCGAACACCAAGGCGGACGTCGAGAGCGACATCCAGCCGGTGCTGATCTTCGCCTACGGCCTGACCGACAACATCTCGCTCGAAGCCGCACTGGGCACCCCGTACAAGCACGTCATCAAGGGCGCAGGCTCGATCGAAGGCACGGGCGAACTGGGCACGGTGCAGGCACTGCCGCCGACGCTGTTCGCGCAGTACCGCTTCTTCAAGCCGACCTCGACCTTCCGTCCGTTCGTGGGTATCGGCGCGACCTATGCCTACTTCATGAAGGAACGCGGTTCGGGCAAGATGACCGCGCTGCTGAACCCGGGCGGCGCGCCGGTGACCTTCGAGATCGACAACAAGTTCACCTACACCGCCCAGGTCGGCCTGGCGGTGAACTTCAGCGAAAAATGGTTCGCCGACGTCACGGTCAACAAGAGCAAACTGCGCACCGACGTGCACTTCTCGACCGGCCAGACCCAGCACATGAAGCTGGACCCGGTGGCCGTGGTGCTGGCCGTCGGCCGCAAGTTCTAAGCGTTTAACAGAGACGACACCGCTGCACGGCGGTGACGATACGACCGGCAGGCCGCGAGGCTTGCCGGTTTTTTTATGCCTTCAATGAACGCAGGACGCGTAAGCCGCGAAATGCTCACCGCTGAGGGCGCGTTCGTAGAGGTAGCCCTGGTAGACGAAGCAGCCGGCCTGCGACAGCCATTCGCGCTGGCCTTGCGTCTCGACCCCTTCGGCGATCACCTGCAGCCCGAGGCTGCCGCCGAGGGCGATGATCGAGCGCACGATCGAGGCGTCGTTGCGGTCGGTGAGGACGTCGCGCATGAAGGAGTAATCGATCTTGAGCTGGTCCAGCGGCAGCTTGCGCAGGTAGGCCAGCGACGAGTAGCCGGTGCCGAAATCGTCGAGCGAGAAGGTGATGCCCAGGCGGCGCAAGGTCTCCATGGTCTCGACCGTGTGGGCGAAGTCGGTCACCACCAGGGTTTCGGTCAGCTCGAATTTCAGGCCGTGCGGATCGACGCCGGTGGCGGCCAGGATTTCCTGGGTCATGGCGACGAAATCGGGTTCCATGAACTGGCGCGCGCTGACGTTGACCGACAGCGACAGGTGCTTGGTCGCCGGGTTGCGCTGCCACTTGGCCAGCTCGCGGCAGGCCGCGCCCAGCACCCAGCGCCCGATATCGACGATCAGGTTGGTTTCCTCGGCAGCCTTGATGAACTCGGTCGGGTAGAGGACGTCGCCGTTCGGCAGGCGCCAGCGCAAGAGCGCCTCGGCGCCGATCACGCGGCTGTCGCCGTCGAGCTGGGGCTGGTAGTTCAGGATGAACTCGCGGTTGCGCAGCGCGCGCCGCAGGCCGCTCTCGAGTTCCGAGCGCGCATTCCACTTGGCCTGCATGTCCGGATCGAAGAAGCGGAAAGTATTCCGGCCCGCGGCCTTGGCCTGGTACATCGCAGTGTCGGCCTGTTTCAGTGCCGACTCCACCGTGTCGGCCGCGCCGCTGATCATGGTCACGCCGACGCTGGTCGAGACCGAATAGGCGAAGTCGGCCAGCTGGAAGGGCGCGCGCATCGCGGCCACTACCTTGGCCGCCACGGTTTCGGCCTGGTGGGCGGCGGCATCCAGGGTGTCTTCCTCGGGCTGGACCAGGATCACGAACTCGTCGCCGCCGAGGCGCGCCACCAGGTCGGTTTCGCGCACGCTGTGCTCGAGCCGGCGGGCGACCGCCTGCAGCAGCATGTCGCCGGCCGCGTGGCCGTGGGTGTCGTTGAGCGTCTTGAAGTTGTCGAGGTCGAGGAACATCAGCGCCCCGTACTTGTGCGAACGCGCGCTGACGAGCAGGGCGCGGCGCAGGTGGTCGAGCAGGCTGGCGCGGTTCGGCAGCTCGGTCAGCGCGTCGAAATAGGCGAGCCGGTGGATGCGCGCCTCGTTGTGCTTGCGTTCGCTGATGTCGGTGCTGATCACGAGGATCTTTTGCGGCACGCCCGCAGCCGGATTGGCCGGCACCACGGTCCATCTCGTGTCGGCCTGGATCATGCTGCCGTCGCGCCGGTGCTGCAGCAGCTCTCCCGACCATTCGCCTTCGTGGACGGCGTGCAGGTAGGCCTCGCCGTAGGCCGCATGGTCGTCGCACAGCAGGTCCTGCATGCGCTGCCCGATGGCCTCGTGTGCTTCCCAGCCGTAGAGCCGCTCGGCGCCCTTGTTCCAGTAAGTGATGCGCGAAGCCATGTCGATCACGAAGATGGCGTCGCGCGCCTTCTCCAGCAGGGATGCCTGTTCCTGCGCCAGCTGGTCGGCGTGGCGCAGCACGGTGATGTCGGCAATGAAGCCTTCGAGCGCGATCACATTGCCGTGCTCGTCGTACACGGCCGAGCCTTGCTCCCAGGTCCAGCGCAATTTGCCGGTGGCTGTGGTGATGCGGTAACTGAGCTGGAAAGGGCGGCGTTCGCGGATGGCGGCATTCGTGTCGGCGGACACGTGCGCACGGTCGTCGGGGTGGATCAGGCTTGCAAACGACATCGCGTCCGCGCCGGTAAAGGCCGAGACCGGGTAGCCGGTCAGCCTCTCCACGCCGGCGCTGAGGAATTCCATGGTCCAGTTGGTGTCGTTCAGGCAGCGATACACGACACCGGGCAGGTTGCTCAGCAATAGGTCCAGCGACAACGCGGAGGCGTCGCTAGACCGCAGATTCGTCGATACCTGGTGGTGAGATGAGTGCATGTTCCGCGCGTTTGAGGTGGGTGGAACATCAGCAGAGAACGTGATCTAAAACAGATGGTATATCGAAATTTATGCCGATCCGTTATGTAAATACAATTTTATTTGATTCGTTGTCAGAAGTATACGTTTAAGAAGAAACGCCCACCGGCCGCTGCCGCGGCGGGTGGGCGCCCGTATCCCATCCTTGTGGTCAGAACGCGGCGATGCCGGTCTGCGCGCGGCCCAGGATCAGGGCGTGGATGTCATGCGTGCCCTCGTAGGTGTTGACCACCTCGAGGTTGACCATGTGGCGGATGATGCCGAACTCGTCCGAAATGCCGTTGCCGCCGAGCATGTCGCGCGCGGTGCGGGCCACGTCGAGCGCCTTGCCGCAGGAGTTACGCTTCATCATCGAGGTGATCTCGACGGCGGCGGTGCCCTCGTCCTTCATGCGGCCCAGGCGCAGGCAGCCCTGCAGGCCGAGGGTGATTTCGGTCTGCATGTCGGCCAGCTTCTTCTGCACCAGCTGGTTGGCGGCGAGCGGCTTGCCGAACTGCTGGCGGTCGAGCGTGTACTGGCGCGCGGTGTGCCAGCAGGCTTCGGCCGCGCCCAGGGCGCCCCAGGCGATGCCGTAGCGTGCCGAGTTCAGGCAGGTGAACGGGCCCTTCAGGCCGCGCACGTCCGGGAAGGCGTTTTCTTCCGGGCAGAACACGTTGTCCATGACGATTTCGCCGGTGATCGAGGCGCGCAGGCCGAACTTGCCGTGGATGGCAGGTGCGGACAGGCCCTTCCAGTCCTTTTCCAGCACGAAGCCGCGGATCGCGCCTTCATCGTCCTTGGCCCAGACCACGAACACGTCGGCGACCGGCGAATTGGTGATCCACATCTTCGAGCCGGTCAGCGCGTAGCCGCCCTCGACCTTGCGCGCGCGGGTGACCATCGAGCCGGGGTCGGAGCCGTGGTTCGGCTCGGTCAGGCCGAAGCAGCCGATCCACTCGCCGGTGGCCAGTTTCGGCAGGTATTTCTGCTTGGTTTCCTCATTGCCGAATTCGTAGATCGGCACCATCACGAGCGAGGACTGCACGCTCATCATCGAGCGGTAGCCGGAGTCGACGCGCTCGACTTCGCGCGCGATCAGGCCGTAGGCGACGTAATCCAGGCCGGGGCCGCCGTATTGCTCGGGGATGGTCGGGCCCAGCAGGCCGAGTTCGCCCATTTCGCGGAAGATCGAGGTGTCCATGCGCTCGTGGCGGAAGGCCTCGAGGATGCGCGGCTGCAGCTTGTCCTGGCAGTAGGCGGCGGCGGCATCGCGCACCATGCGCTCGTCGTCGGTCAGCTGGCTGTTGAGCAACAGCGGGTCGTCCCAGTGGAAGGCGGCTTTGCGTGGCGAATCGGAGTGGTTCATGGATCGGTCCTGGTCTCTGTCGGTTCTTGTGAAGGCGTGCGCAGGTGCAGCCGCCGCGCCGGAGGCAAGTCATTATAGAAAGGACATGCCTGGCTATCTTTTCAAACTGCGACAGGCATTTTCACTTTTTACCGAAGTGCTGTCGCCCGGAACGCGTAACGCAGGGATGTAGGGTGGGCGGCTATGCCGCTCACACGTTCAACCAGCACACGCTCAGCCGCGCAGGCATTTCAACCGTGATGTGAACGCGTGGGCGGGGAACCCGCCCACGCTACGTCCTGCATCAAATGGATCAGTCCAGCCCCGTACTGCCGAAGCGCCCGCCGTGGAACAACAGGCCCGGCTGCGGCTGCACGGCGCAGTCCTCGACTTCGCCCACGAAGATCACGTGGTCGCCTTCCGGGTAGCGGCTGCGGTTGTGGCATTCGAACCAGGCGGTCACGCCCGCCAGGATCGGCAGGCCGGTGCGCGAGAGCTGGTAGTCGATGCCGTCGAAGGGATCGTCGGCGCTGCGGCGCGAGAAGCGCAGGGCCAGTTCTTCCTGGCCGGCGGCCAGCACGTTGATGACGTAGTGCGAATTGCCGCTGAAGATGGGCATGCTGTTGGCGCGCGCGCCCAGGCTCCACAGCACCAGGGGCGGATCGAGCGACACGGAATTGAAGGAGCTGGCGGTCAGTCCGCGAAAGCTGCCGTCCGGCAGGCGCGTCGTGATGACGGTCACGCCGGTCGCGAATTGCGACAGCGCCTGGCGGAAATGCGCCGAGTCGAAACCGCGCACCGTGGCGCGGGGAGAGCGTGTGTTCATCGGTGCATTATGCCACTGCCGACTGGCAGACGCCGCCCGGACGTATTGCAGCAAGCGTATTGCGCCTGCATAAGACAGCGCTTTGCGCTAGCATAAGGTCATCAAAAACAGTAGCGGGGGATGCGATGAGCGAGCAAGGACAGAGGGAAGTGGCCATCCTCGGTGGCGGGTGTTTCTGGTGCGTCGAGGCCGTCTACCTGGAAGTGCGCGGCGTGACGAAGGTCGAATCCGGCTATATGGGCGGGCACGTCGTCAATCCCACCTACGAGCAGGTGTGCGGCGCCGCTACCGGGCATGCCGAAGTGGTGCGCCTGGAATTCGATCCCGGCGTCATCGGCTACCGCGACATCCTGGAGATCTTCTTCACGATCCACGATCCGACCACCCAGGACCGCCAGGGCAACGACGTCGGGCCGCAATACCGCTCCGTCATCTTCTACCAGGACGCGCAGCAGGAAGCGACCGCGCGCCAGGTGATGGCCGAGATGGCCTCGGTGTGGGACGCGCCGCTGGTGACGCAGCTGGTCCCGAGCGAGACCTGGTACAAGGCCGAGGAGTATCACCAGAATTACTATGCCCAGCATCCGATGCAGGGATATTGCGCCTTCGTGGTGGCGCCGAAGGTGTCGAAGTTCAGGAAGACGTTCCAGCACTGGATGAAATAAACGGGCACCGCACGTCTGATTGCGTAGGGTGGACGGCTACACCCTGTTGTGTGCGATCACGCGACCTGAACGCCGTCCACGCGTTCAACGCCCGCGAGCACCGGCGCGACTATCGCCGGATGGTTGAACGCGTGGACGGCGCACCCGTCGCGTCGATGCAATGTGCCGGGTGGAGCCGTCCACCCTACGCAACGCCAACGCGAGTCACGGGTACATGTATTTCCGCGACCAGGGTATCTGCCCCGGATCCTCCCCCGCCTTGCCGCACACGATCTGGTACAGGCTGATCCAGTCGTGGGCGAACGCGTAGGCGCAGCCGGCCAGGTAGACGTGCCAGATGCGCAGGCGCTTGCCGTCGGTCAGGCGGGCGATGTCGTCGAGCCGGCTCTCGAAGTTCTCCGTCCACAGCGCGCAGGTGCGTGCGTAGTGGCGCCGCAGGTTTTCGACGTCGCGCACTTCCAGGCCGCCCTGCTGCATCGCCTTCACGACCGCCGACAGGTGGGCCAGCTCGCCGTGCGGGAACACGTACTGGTGGATGAACTCCCCGCCGCCGTAGGGCGTCGCCCGTTCGGCGACGTCGGTGGTCGTGATGCCGTGGTTCATGACCACCCCGCCCGGCGCCAGCAGGCTGGAGATTTTTTCGAAATAGGCCGGCAGGTGCTGGGTGCCGACGTGCTCGAACATGCCGACGCTGGTGATGCGGTCGAACTGCCCCTCGATGTCGCGGTAGTCCTGCAGGCGGATCTCGATCCGGCCCTCCAACCCCGCCTGCGCCACGCGTTCGCGGGCGAGCTCGGCCTGGTTGTCCGACAGCGTGATGCCGACGCAGCGGGCGCCGAACTCCTGCGCCGCGCGGATCGCCAGCGCGCCCCAGCCGCAGCCAATGTCGAGCAGGCTCTGGTCCGGGCGCAAGTCGATCTTGCGCAGGATGTGGTCGATCTTCCTGGTCTGGGCCTCGGCCAGGTCCTCGCCGCCGCTTTCGAAATAGGCGCACGAATACACCATGTTCGGATCGAGCCAGGCCGCGTAGAAATCGTTGGAGACGTCGTAGTGGTAGCGGATCGCCTCGGCGTCGCGCTCGCGCGTGTGCGGCGAAAACAGGCGCAGGGGATTCGCGCGCCGCGCCGGCTTGCCGCTGGACGCGGACAGTTCGCTGCCGATGCGGATCATGTCGGCGGCCCGGCCGCGGATTTCGAGCGCGCCTTCGACATAGGCGCGCCCCAGGTTGTACAGCGAAGGGGAGAGCAGGTAGCGCAGGCTCGAGGGCCTGGGGACGCGGATGGTGACGCGCGGCGGTTCGGGGGACAGGTCGACATGCTGTCCGTCCCACAGTTCCACGCGCAGGGGCAAGCTCATTTTGCTGCGTACGCCCGTGCTCCAGGCGTTGAGCGTCATTTCGGTGAACATGTATTCCTCCGGCTGGCTGTCAGCGCGCCGGCGGACCTGCGCCGGTATCGCTAGGGCTGCAATCGGTGCCGTGCCCAGCTCCCGTCTTCCTGCCGCGTGTAGAAGATGCGGTCATGGAAACGCGAGCGCCGCCCTTGCCAGAACTCGATGCGTTCGGGGATCAGCCGGAAGCCGCCCCAGTTGGCGGGCCGTGCCGGCGCGTCCCCGGCTTGTGCCTCGACCGCTTCGTAGTTCTGTTCCAGGGCCGCGCGGTGTGCGATCGGCGCGCTCTGCTGGGAGGCGATCGCCGACAGGCGGCTCTTCAACGGCCTGCTGTGGAAATACTTGTCGCTTTCTTCGGCCGAGGTCGTTTCGACCCGGCCTTCGATGCGAACCTGGCGTTCAAGCTCGCTCCAGAAGAATAGCAGGGCTGCATACGGATTGGCGCGCAGTTCCTCGCCTTTGCGGCTGTCGTAGTTGGTGTACCAGGTGAAGCCGCGCTCGTCGAACTGCTTGACCAGCACGATCCGCGAGCTGGGCCGCCCGTCGCGGCCCACGGTGGCGACGTTCATCGCGTTCGGCTCGTTGACCTGGGCTTTCAAGGCCTGCTCGAACCAGCGCGTGAACTGCAGCATCGGGTCGTCCAGCACGTCGTCCTCGTTCAGGCTGGCCTGGCCGTAGTCCTTGCGCAGGCCGGCCACGGCGTCGCCCACCGCAGCTGCCGTTGCCGCAGCGGGAGTGGTGCCGGCATCCTCGACGATGCCGCGGCGGCGCTGCATCGCCTCGCCCAGCTGGCGCATCTGCTCGCTCGAGAACAGGCGCAGCGCCATCGGCGCCACCGTGCTTTCCTCGCGCTCCATGTGCGCCGTGTAGCGCTGCGCGAAGCGTTGCACGGCCGAGCTTGAAAGAAGGGTGGAACTGCCGTCGGCAATGTGCGTGAGCTGCTCGTGCAGGTCTTGCCAGAGGGCGTCCATATCCTTGTGGTCCTGCAGGATCACCGGCACCAGCGCCTGCAGGGTGGCGGCGTCCTCGCCCTGGGCCACGGCGCGCAGCATCGGGATCAGGTTCTGCTCCTCGTCCTCGTGGTGCAGGTGGGCGGCCTTCTCGAAATACTTCAGCACCGCGGCGGCGGCCTGGCGCGCCTGTTCGTCGGCGCCGTGTTCGGGCAGGTGCGACAGCAGCCGCTCGAGCGTCGCCAACTGCTTGCGGATGCGTCCGTGGCAATGCTTGAGCACGGCGATCGGCTGGTCGAAACCGGGCGCGGTGTCAGGAAGGAAATCGTTCATTTGCGTATTTTTGACAGAGGGAAGTTTTTTGATTGACTAAGAACTATTTTAGAGCAGATGCCAAAGATGGGTCCGGTAAAATGACGGGATGAATACGATCGATACCCAGCTCCTCGCCCCCGCCACCGCAGACCAGATCGACCTCGAAGAGATCGACTTCGGGCGCCGTTTCGGCGGCATCGCGCGCCTCTACGGCGAGCGTGCCCTGGAACGATTCCGTACGGCGCACGTTTGCGTGATCGGCGTCGGCGGCGTCGGCTCGTGGATCGTCGAGGCGCTGGCGCGCAGCGCCATCGGCCACCTGACCCTGATCGACCTCGACAACGTGGCCGAATCGAACATCAACCGCCAGATCCAGGCCCTCACGTCGACCATCGGCCAGCCGAAGATCGAGGCGCTGCGCGACCGTATCGCCCAGATCAATCCGTTCTGCAAGGTGACCCTGGTCGAGGACTTCATCGATCCAGACAACCTCGTCCAGATGATCGAGGGCAAAGGCTTTGACTACGTCGTCGACGCCATCGACAGCGTCAAGGCCAAGGCGGCTCTGATCGCGTATTGCCGCGACAAGGCATTGCCTCTGGTCGTCATCGGCGGCGCCGGCGGCCAGCTCGACCCGACGAAAATCGAGGTGCGCGACCTCGCCCGCACCGAGCAGGAACCCCTGCTGAAAAAGGTGCGCAAGCTGCTGCGTGCGCAATACGGTTTTTCGCGCGGGGAAAAGCAGAAATACCATATCGACGCCGTGTTCTCGATGGAGCCGCTGCGCTATCCGGAAGAGGGCGATGCCTGCGAGATTGGTTCCAGCGTCACCGGCCTGAACTGCGCCGGCTTCGGATCGAGCATGGTGGTGACCGCCAGCTTCGGCATGATCGCGGCCGGGCACCTGCTGCGCAAGATGGCCGAGACGGCCGAGCTTGCGGTGGCCGACGTAGCGGCTGCCGCGTAGGCTACCGCTCGCGCAGTAGCCGCGCTATCATAGCTTTCATTGAAATCCTGTCATTGAAAGAATCCACATGATGCGTCGCACCACCTTTGTCGCCCTGCTGCTGGCAGCCGCCGCGGCCAACGCCCAGCAGGGCCCGCAATCCACCGTCACCCCGGCCAACGCGCCGCAAGTTCCTCCGACGGCCGCTACCACGGCCGATCCGGCTGCGGCCGCCGCTGCCGCGACTGCTGAACGCCAGCAGGGCGTGCAGAGCGCCGCCGACCAGGCCGCCACCGCCTCGCAGCAGGCTGCCGGCCAGGCCACGGCGGGCAGCGTGGATGCCGCCGGCGCCGCCGCCCAGGCAGCAGCCACCGCCGCCGCAGCGCAGCCGGTGCCGCCAGCGGCCAGCGGCCCGCAGATCCAGGTCGTCGACACGGTCGTGGGCAAGGGCAAGGAAGCCACGCCCGGCATGGACGTGCGCGTCAACTACACCGGCTGGTTCCACAAGCCCCTCTCGAAAACCGGACGCGGCCGCAAGTTCGATTCCTCGCTCGACGCCGGCCGTACGCCGCTCGACTTCCGCCTCGGCGCCGGTACCGTCATCAAGGGCTGGGAGCAAGGTGTCGCCGGCATGAAGGTCGGCGGCAAGCGCACCATCATCATCCCGAGCCCGCTGGCCTACGGCAAGCGCGGCGCGCCGGGCGGCATGATTCCGCCGGATACGGACCTGATTTTCGATGTCGAACTGCTGGGCGTAAAGTAATTCCAACCTTTAACTGCTTACCAACGCGGGGGAATAGATGCGAGTTGCAAACGATGTCACTGAGCTGATCGGCAACACACCACTGGTCAGGATCCGCAAGCTTGGTAAAGGGAATACGGGTGCGGAAATCCTCGCCAAACTCGAGTTCCACAACCCCGCGCACAGCGTGAAGGACCGCATCGGCCTGGCCATGATCGAGGCGGCCGAGGCGGCCGGCAAGATCGGTCCCGACACCGTCATCGTCGAGCCGACCAGCGGCAACACCGGCATCGCGCTGGCCATGGTCTGCGCCGCGCGCGGCTACCGCTGTAAGCTGGTCATGCCCGAAACCATGAGCAACGAACGGCGCATGCTGCTGCGTGCCTACGGCGCCGAACTCGTGCTCACGCCCGGGCCGGAAGGCATGCTGGGTGCGATTCGCCGCGCCGAGGAAATCGTCGCCGGCGACCCGCACGCCTTCATGCCGCAGCAATTCAACAACCCGGCCAACCCGGAAGTCCACCGCCGCACCACCGCCGAGGAAATCTGGCGCGACACCGACGGCAAGGTCGACATCGTCGTCGCCGGCGTCGGCACCGGCGGCACGATTACCGGCGTCGGTGAAGTCCTGAAGGAGAGAAAACCCGGCTTCCAGGCGATCGCCGTCGAACCCGAGGCCTCGCCGATGCTGTCGAAAGGCACCAAGGGCCCGCACCCGATCCAGGGCATCGGCGCCGGCTTCGTGCCGCAGGTGCTGAACACCGGCATCTACGACGAAATCATCACCGTCAGCAACGAGAACGCCTTCGAGACCGCGCGCGCCGCGGCCCGCGAAGAGGGCTTATTGGTCGGCATTTCCTCGGGCGCCGCGCTGTGGGCCGCAATGCAGGTGGCGCAGCGGCCGGAGAATGCGGGCAAGCTGATCGTGACGATCATCCCGTCGTTCGGGGAGCGGTATCTGAGTACCGCCTTGTTCGCCAATCTGGCAGGTTGATTTTGTAGGGTGGACGGCTCCACCCGGCTGTGTGAATACCCGCGGCCCTGACGCCGTCCACGCGTTCAACCGGCTTCCGAAGCCTCGCGCCGTTTATACGTTCGTTGAACGCGTGGACGGCAACGAGGCCGCGTTCATGCACGCACCAGGGTGCAGCCGTCCACCCTACGGACGATTACGCGTGTTCGACCGCCAGCGCACACCCGTGATGGGTCGTCCCTTCCTCCACCTGCAGCGTGCAATGGTGGATCGCGAAGTCCTTCCTTAACTGCACCACGATCTCGTCGATCGCGCGGTCGCCCGGGTAGCCTGCCGGCATGACCAGGTGGGCGGTGAGCGCGGTTTCCGTCGTGCTCATGGCCCAGATGTGCATGTCGTGCACCTCGGCCACGCCGGGGCGCGTGGCCAGGAAGCCGTGGATGCCGGCGGCGTCCACGCTGTCGGGCACCGCCGCCATGATCAGCCCGGTCGACTCGCGCAGCAGCGACCAGGTGCCCACTACGATCACCAGCACGATCGCCAGGCTGACGGCCGGGTCGAGCCAGGTCCAGCCGGTGCCCATGATCACCAGCCCCGACACCACCACGCCCAGCGAAATCGCGGCGTCGGCCGCCATGTGCAGGTAGGCGCCGCGGATGTTGATGTCGCCCTTGCTGCCGGCCATGAACAGCCAGGCCGAGAAGCCGTTCACCGCGACCCCGATCGCAGCCACCACCGACACCGTGATCCCCTCGACCGGCGGCGGCGCACTGAAGCGCTGCGCGGCCTCCCAGGCAATCGCGCCGCAAGCGAGCAGCAGCAGCAGGGCGTTGGCCAGCGCCGCCAGGATCGAGGAGCTGCGCAAGCCATAGGTGTAGCGCGCATTCGGCGCGGTCTTGGCCAGCACCGCCGCGCCCCAGGCCAGCACCAGCCCCAGCACGTCGGACAGGTTATGGCCGGCATCGGCCATCAGCGCCGTCGAGTTGGCGATGAAACCGTAGATGAATTCGATGGCGACGAACACGGCGTTGACGCCGATTGCCAGCGCGAACGCGCGTCCATGGCCGGGCACCGGATGGTGGTGGTGATGGTGGCCATGGCCGTGATGGTGTCCGTGGCCGTGGTCGTGATGGTGGTGGTCGTGGCTCATGGGTCGATTCCGTTGGGGGTTTCCGCGATGTGCTCGAACATGTTGGCGAGCAGGGTGCTGATGTGGGCGTCGGCGGCCGAGTAGAACACCTGCTTGCCCTGGCGCTCGGCCTTGACGATGCGTGCCGCCCGCAGCAGGCGCAGGTGGTGGCTGACCAGCGAACTCGACAGAAGCAGCGTGGCGGCGATGTCGCCCACGGCGGTCGGCTGCGCCAGGCAGGCGAGCACGATGCGCAGGCGGGTCGGGTCGCCCAGCAGGTGGAACAGGTCTGCCACCTGGGCGACGGCGTGGTCGGATTCGTCGGGTCTGGTCATCGTCAACATGTGAATAGTTGTTCACATGTTAGTTGAAACCATCTGCTTCGGCAAGACAGGAATGCGGGGGCAGGCGGGCTCGTCCGGACGAGCTGGCAAGTCCATGAGGCAGCGCAAACGAGCCCGGCTATTGCCGGCGAACGGCCGGGTTTGGAGCGTGTCTATCGAACAGGGGGTAAAACGAAGTGAGGCTTATAATTATCGTTGTATTAATAAATGCAAACAGTTGATATCCCTTGCAGGGATAAAACGTTGAATCAAATAAATAAAATTTCTCAAGCTCAGCTTTAGTTGTTATTTGGAATTGCTGACAGGGATAAACGTCTGTTCGTTATACGGAATGCAGCCTGAGACTGGGGCCTGGACCGTGTCCACTGACCCCAGGGACAACTCATCATAGTTAGGATAGATAAATGACAAAAAAGATCGCCATTGTCGGCGCGGGGTTTTCGGGAGCCGTGATTGCCAACCAGCTGGCCAAGGCCGGCTATACCGTCGAAGTGTTCGAGTCGCGCCCGCACGTCGCCGGCAACTGCCATTCGGAGCGCGATGCCGAAACCGGCGTCATGTTGCACGTATATGGCCCGCACATTTTCCACACGGATAATGAACGCGCATGGGAATTCGTGAATCGCTACAGCGAATTCAAACCGTATGTGAATCGCGTTAAAGCAATTACTAATGGCAAAGTTTTCACGCTGCCAATTAACCTGCTGACGATTAACCAGTTCTTCAATAAAACCTTCCGCCCGAAAGAAGCGGAAGAATTCCTGATGACGCTGGGCGACAAGTCGATCGAAAACCCGCAGACCTTCGAAGAGCAGGCCCTGCGTTTCGTCGGCCGCGACCTGTACGAAGCCTTCTTCAAGACCTATACCGTCAAGCAGTGGGGCCTGCAGCCGAGCGAACTGCCGGCGAGCATCCTGAAGCGCCTGCCGGTGCGTTTCAATTACGACGACAATTATTTCAGCCACAAGTACCAGGGCATGCCCGCCGACGGCTACACGGCGCTGGTGCAGAACATCATCGACCAGCCGGGCGTGACCGTGCACCTGAACACCCGTTTCGACCCGGACCTGAAGCACGATTACGACCACGTCTTCTACAGCGGCCCGATCGACGCCTGGTTCAAGCACGCCGAAGGCCGCCTGCCTTACCGCACGCTCGACTTCGAAACCTTCCGCGACACCGGCGACTACCAGGGCAATGCGGTCATCAACTACTGCGACAACGCCCAGCCCTACACCCGCATCACCGAACATAAACACTTCTCGCCGTGGGAACAGCACGAGAAGTCGATCATGTACGCGGAATACAGCCGCCAGTGCGAAGAGAAGGACATTCCCTACTACCCGATCCGCATGGCGCGCGACAAGGAGCAGCTCGAGCGCTACATCAACCTCGCGCAGCAGGAAACCAACGTCACCTTCGTCGGCCGTCTCGGCACCTACCGTTACCTCGACATGGACGTGACGATCAACGAGGCGCTGATCACTTCGGACAAGTTCCTCGAGTGTGCGCGCGACAAGGCGGCGATGCCGGCGTTTACGATTAACCCGCTGGGTTGATCTCGGCGCAGGTTAGGCAGTAAGCACAAAGCCCGTCGTTCGACGGGCTTTTTCATTTGCGCGTGTTTGGCGCTTAGACACCGCACGCAAGCGTAATGCGCTGCCAGCCTGTAGGGTGGACGGCTATACCTGGACCCGTAATAGTCTGCAGAGCTAATGCCGTCCACGCGTTCAACCGCACTATGCAAGCGCGTGTCGCGTCTTGTTGACCGGGTTGGAACGCGTGGACGGCGCAGCCGCCGCGCATGCGCCAGCAGACGGGTGGAGCCGTCCACCCTACGCGAGGTTCCCGCGCCTTCAGCCCGGCAGTTCGCCCACCAGGATCAGCGACACCGGCTTGCCCGTCTCCGGATGCACCGGCTCGCGCATCTCGGCCAGGCGCAGGCCGTTGTCCGTAAAAAGGGCGACCCAACTGGCGATGGTGCGGAAATACCAGGGAGGGGCGTCGGCAAATTCCTTGCTGAAGCCGGCCCAGCTGCCTTCGCGCCAGCCGTCGACGTAGGGCGCGTCGCCGCAGGCCGCCAGCGGGTGGACGGTCTGCACGATCAGGCTGCCGCCCGGGCGCAGGTAAGTCGGCGCAGCCTTGATGAGGCCTGCGACCGCTTCGTTCCCGATCAGCGAGAAATTGCAGACGGCGACATCGGCCGCCAGCTGCAGGGCGCCGGCCGCGATCGCTTCGTAGGACATCGTCCGGAACTCGCCGCCGCCGGCCAGCCGTGCCGCCTGCACCAGGCCGTCGATGGCGTCGACGCCGACCATGTGCACTTCCGGCAGGGCGCGCACCAGCCAGCCTTCGCCGCAGCCCAGGTCGAGGCCCGTGCCCGGCCGGCGCGCCCGTACCGCGTCGACGATCGCCGCATCCGTCACCAGCGCGCGGCTGGCGATCTCGCGTTCGCGCACCGCGGTGATCCACGGCGCGCTGTTGCGCGACCAGGCGTCCACTACTTGTTCGTCATTCAATGCCGTCATCCTGCCTCCCTGTTCACCATGCCATTCACGGCCGTGGCTGGCCGTCGCGCAGTTGACCTTCACTGTCGCGCACCTCGACCGGCCCCAATTTAAGCTTCTCCAGCTGGGGCAGGATGCGCTTGCGCTCGCCGACCGCGACCACGACCAGGCGCCGCGGATCGAGATAGCGCTGGGCCGCGGCCTGCACGTCGGCGGCGGTCACGGCCGCCAGGCGCGCGGGCAGGGCGCTGTAGTAGTCGAGCGGCAGGTCGAACACGAAGGTCTCGGCCAGGCTGGCGCCGATGTCGCTGTTGGTCTCGAAGCGGTTCGGCAGCGACAGCAGCTCGGCGTTGCGGGCGCCCAGCAGCTCGTCCTGGCCGAGCGGCTTGTCGACCATGGCCTGGGCTTCGCGCAGCAGCTCGGCGACCGAGGCGCCGGTGACGTTGGCGCGCACGCTGCCGGCGATCACGAAGGGGCCCGGCGTGCGGTCGTAGCGGAAGCCCGAGTAGACGCCATAGGTATACCCCTTGTCTTCGCGCAGGTTCTGGTTGATGCGGCTGGTGAACAGGCCGCCGAAGGCCGCGTTCATCACTTCCAGCGCCGGGTAGAGCGCCGTCTTGCGCTCGGCGCCGAGGGTGGTCAGGCGCAGCGCCGTCTGGCCGGCGCCGGGCTGGTCGACCAGCACCACCCGGGCACGGGTCGGGGCGGGGACGCCGGGTTTCACCAGCGGCGCTTCATCCCCTTTCCAGCCGAGGAAGCGCGCTTCGGCCAAGGCTTTCAATTCACCCCGCGCGATGTCGCCCGACACCACCAGCGCCGCATTGCCCGGCACGTAATGGCGGCGCCAGAAGGCCTGCAAATCCTCGCGCGTCACGGCGCGGATCGCGGGTTCGGTGCCGAGCTGGCCGTAACCGTAGGGGTGGCGCGGGCCGTACAGGGCGCCGGCGCCGGCCAGCGCGGCGACGACTTCCGGCTCGTCGCGCTGCTGCATCAGTTCGCCCAGGCGGCTGGCGCGCTGGCGCTCGACTTCGGCGATCGGGAAGGCGGGATGGCGCACCACGTCGGCCAGCACGTCGAGCGCGGCGCCGAAGTTCGCGCGCAGGGCCAGCAGGGACACGCTCGAGGCATCCGTGCTGCTGCCGCTGTCGAGGAAGGCGCCGAGTTGGGCGATTTCGTCGGCGATGCGCGGCGCGCTGCGCGTGGCCGTGCCCTCGGTCAGCATCTGCGCCGTAAACGCGGCCAGGCCGGGCAGCGTGTCCGGGTTGGCGTCGGACCCGCTTTTCACCACCAGCTCGGCCGCCACGAGGGGCAGCGCCGGGTTGTAGTGGTGGATCACGGTCAGGCCGTTGGCCAATTTGAAGGATTCGCCGCGCGGCAGTTCCAGGCGCGGCGCCGGGCCGGCCTTCGGCATCTGCGCGCGCCAGGCTTCGGCTTCGTTGATGCCGCCCGGGCCTTTGCCGCTGCGCGCCTTGGGGGGCTTGGGTGCCGGCGGATCCGGCGGCAGTTCCGGGATGCCAGGCACGCCCGCCACCAGAACGCGTGCGCGCTCCTGCAGCCAGGTATGGGCGGCTTTCCGTACGTCGGCGGCGCCGATCTGGCGCAGGCGCGCCACGTCCTTGGCCAGGTAGCCGGGGTCGCCCGTGTACTGGTTGTAGTGGTTCAACTGGTCGGCCAGGCCGTCGCCGCCCAGCTTTTCCAGCGAGCTCAGCATCGCCGTCTCGATCTGGTTGCGCGCGCGCTCGACTTCGAGCTCCGTCGGCCCCTTGTCGCGCAGCGCGGCCAGCTCGGCGTCGATCGCCGCTTCCAGCTCGGCCGGGGTATGGCCGGTGCGCGCCGTCACCTCGATCGTGAAGGTCGAGGTCAGGGCGCGCGAGTCCTGGTTGGCGTCCACGTCCTGCGCGATCTGGCGCTCGTAGACGAGCGATTTATAGAGCCGGCTCGACTTGCCGCCGGCCAGGATTTGCGCCGCCACCGCCAGTTCGGCGTCGCCAGGCTGGTAAGCCGGCGGCGTCAGCCAGCCCATGTACACGCGCGGCAGTTCGACCCGGTCCGGCACCACCAGGCGCTTTTCCTGCGTGATGGGCGGCGTCGTCACCTGCGGGCGCACCACCGCTGGGCCGCGGCGCAGGCTGCCGAAGTATTTCGCCACCAGCGTGCGCGTTTTCGCCTTATCGATGTCGCCGGCAATCACGATGCTGGCATTGTTCGGGCCGTAGTAGCGGGTGAAGAAGTCGCGCACGTCTTCCAGCTTCGCGTTCTGGATGTCGGTGTGCGAGCCGATCACCGAGGCCCGGTACGGGTGATCCTTGGGGAACAGCGCCTGGTTGAACGCCTCCTCGACGATCCCGTAGGGTTCGTTCTCGACGCTCTCGCGGCGCTCGTTACGCACCACGTCCTGCTGGTTGGTGAGCGACTTCTGGTCCAGCACGTCGAGCAGGTAGCCCATGCGGTCGGCATGTACCCAGAGGGCGAGTTCGAGCTGGTTGGAGGGCACCGTGTCGTAGTAATTGGTGCGGTCGTAGTCGGTGCTGCCGTTGCTGTCGCTGGCGCCGGCGCCCTCCAGCAGGCGGTCGGCCAGGCCGCGCGGCAGGTGCTTGCTGCCGGCGAACATCATGTGCTCGAACAGGTGGGCGAAGCCGGTCAGGCCGGGCGCCTCGTTGGCCGGGCCGACGTGGTACCAGACGTTGACGGCCACCAGCGGCAGGCGCTTGTCTTCGACCAGGATCACCTGCAGGCCGTTGGGCAGCGTGTACTTGTCGAAGGCGATGGTCGGGATGCCGGGCACGTTGTTGCTGGTGGGGGTAGCGGTGTTCGCGGTGGCGGTGCCGCCGGTTTGTGCGCCGGCGCCATTCAGGGCGGCCATCAATAGCGATGCGGCGACCAGCGGACGGGTATTCATGTGATGCTCCTGGCGATAAGGTGTTGTTGTGTTCAGTGGCAGTGCGCGCTGCCGCGGTCGGGCGGCGAGGCGTTAGGCAGGGAAGGTGGGGTCGCTTCCAGCAATTCCCAGTCATAGCTGCCCGCGTGCAGGCGCAGGCGCAGCACGGCGTTGCGGCTGGCGTCGCGCGCTTCGCTGTGCCGCGCGAAGCGCAGGAAGGGTGTCGCGTAGGCGCCGCCGGTGCCGACCACGAACTGGCGCATGCCGGTGTCGTTCAGCCGGCCGTGCGCATCCTGCGGTGCGAAGCGTTCGTAATCGTGGTCGTGGCCGGACAATACCAGTTCGGCGCCGGCCGCGTGCAGGAGCGCCCAGGCATCGCGCATCTTCGGCATGCTGCCGTGTCCGCCGGAACTGTACAGCGGGTGGTGCCAGAAGGCCAGCGTGCAGGGTTTGACGGCCGAGTCCGGACTTGCGTGCTTTTCCAGTTCCGCCTTCAGCCACGCCAGCTGGGCCGCGTGCGGCGCCGGCGCCAGGTTGCTGTCGAGCGAGACGATGAGCCAGTGGCCCAGCCGCAGGCTGTAGTAGCCGCGCCCGGCGCGCGCGCCGAAATAGGCGAAGTAGGGCGCCGCATCCCTGGTGTAGTACTCGTGGTTGCCGGGCGAGGGCCAGGTGCGGTCTTTAAATTGGCCCCAGGTCGGGCCGTAGCAGTTGGCGAACTCGGCGGCGGTGCCGCGCGGGTAGGTGTGGTCGCCCAGGGTCAGCACGACGGCGGACGGATCGGCCGCCAGGCCGGCCGCCACCACGGCAGCCGTGTCGGCCGCGCCCGACCAGCGCGCATCGGGATGGCGGCAGCGGGCGATGTCGCCGGCGGCATAGACGGTGTAGGAGGGCAGGGCAGGCGTCGTAGCAGGCGCAGGCGCAGACACGGGGGCGGCGCCCGCATGGGCGTGCACTGCCAACGCCATCCACAAGGCGCAGGCAGGGCCGGCAAGCAGGCGGGGCGGCGCTGTCCGGCGCCGCACTAGTCGCGCATCATTCGACAAAGCGCAGCAGGCCGCGCAGCGCATGCGCCACCGTCTGCTCGCGCACCGCCTGGCGGTCGCCCTGGAACACCAGGCGCTCGGTATAGGTGCTGTCGCCGCGCGACCAGCCGAAGCACACCGTGCCGACCGGCTTGCCCGGCACCGCGCCGGTCGGGCCGGCGATGCCGGTGGTGGAGACGGCGACGTCGGCGTTGCTGTTCGACAGCGCGCCCTCGGCCATGGCGCCGGCGACTTCCTCGCTGACCGAGCCGAACTGGGCGATCAGCGCCGCCGGCACGTCCAGCAGCTCGGTTTTCGAGGAATTCGAATAGGTCACGAAGCCGCACTCGAACCAGCCGGTCGAGCCGGCGATTTCGGTGATGGCGTGCGACACGCCGCCGCCGGTGCACGATTCGGCCGTGGCCAGCACCAGGCGTTTGGCCTGCAGCGCCGCGCCCACTTTCGTTGCAAGATCGATCAGGTCGTTCGTCACGTGCAGCTCCTTCAGGTTAAGGGCGCCGGCGGCCGGCAGCAGCGGGCGGCAGCGGCAACGGTGGCCGCGCACTGACCATTCTAGCGCGCCGCGGCCGGGATCGGTGTGGCAAACTTGCATGGAAAACGGGCCCGCGCACCCCAAAATACGACACGCGGGGATAGCGTGGCGGCCGAGTCCGACAAAGTACAATGTCGCATGCATATGTGTTGTGCGACACGGCGCTCATCCTGACTGCTATCCTGCATCGCGGCATTTTTCGTGCCGCTTTTTCTTTGAAAATGACCATGCCGCTTGATCCTGTCGGGCGCCGCCGGCCACGGGCGGTGCAACCGTGATCGCCTTGCCCTCGATCCGCAAGAAGCTCGTCGCCGTCGTCATGGCCACCACGCTCGCTGCGGTGCTGGTCTCGGTCGGCCTGATCATCGCCTACGACCTGCGCAGCTACCAGCGCTCGCTGGTCAACGACCTCTCCACCCAGGCCGAACTGGTCGGGCACATGACTTCGGCCGCCCTGTCCTTCGACGACGCCCGCCTGGCCGGCGAGAACCTGGCGCTGCTGCGCGCCCGGCCGATGGTCAAATCGGCCGCGATCTTCGACGAGCGCGGGCGCCTGTTTGCTTCGTATGTCGCCGCCGGCGTGCCACCTGCGCTTCCGGCCGGGCCGGGCGCGGCGGGAACACATTCCTCCGGTGGCGATCTCGAACTGTTCCGCCCCATCGTGGAGAACGGCGAGACCGTCGGCACGGTCTGGCTGCGCGCCGAGAACCGGCTGCTGGCGCGCACCTTCGATTACCTCGGCATCGCGCTCGGCGTCACCCTGCTGGCGCTGGCCGTGGCCTACCTTCTGATGCGCCGCCTCGGGCGCGTGATCACGACGCCGATCGTGGCCATCACCGACATCGCGCGCGAGGTCGTCGCCACGCGCGACTATTCGCGCCGGGCGCGGCGCATCGGCAATGGCGAGGCGGCCGAACTGGCCGATTCCTTCAACGCCATGCTGGTCGAGATCGAGCAGCGCACCCGCGAGCTGGAAACCTCGAACGCGGAAATCGTGCGCGAGGCCCACGAGCGCGCCCTCGCGCAGCAGGAAATCATGCGCCTGAACGAGCAGCTCGAACACCGGGTCGACGAGCGCACGCTGCAGCTGGCGCTGGCTAACGCGGAACTGGCGAACGCGATCGACGAGGCGCGCAACGCCAACCAGGCCAAGTCGGCCTTCCTGTCGTCGATGAGCCACGAGCTGCGCACGCCGCTGAACGCCATCCTCGGCTTCGCCCAGATCCTGACCTCGGACTCGCTGCCGACCACCGACCTGCAGAAGAAGGAATTCGCCAACCACATATTGAAAAGCGGGCGGCACCTGCTCACCCTGATCAACGAGATCCTCGACCTGGCCAAGGTAGAGTCGGGCACGGTGTCGCTGTCGATGGAGCCGGTGGACCTCGACGAGGTGCTGCGCGAATGCCGCACGATGGTCGAACCGATGGCGGCGGCGCGGGGAGTGCGCGTGCTGTTTCCGGACGAGGCGCGCGCCATGCTGCTGGCCGACCGCACCCGCCTCAAGCAGGTACTGTTGAACCTGCTTTCGAACGCCATCAAGTACAATCGCGATGCCGGCGCTGTCGTGCTCGATTGCACGCAGGTGGGGCCCGGGCGCCTGCGCATTGCGGTGCAGGACACGGGCATGGGCCTGCGCCCGGACCAGGTCGACAGCCTGTTCCAGCCCTTCAACCGGCTGGGCCAGGAAGCCGGGGCGCAGGAAGGCACCGGCATCGGCCTGGTGGTGACGCGCCGCCTGGTGGAGCTGATGGGAGGCACCATCAACGTGACGAGCAGCCCGAGCGTGGGCAGCGTGTTTTCGATCGAGCTGGCCAGCACCGCGCCGCTGGCGTCCGCGGTGGACGCCATTGCGCAGCCTGTGCCACCGCCGGTCGAACGCGCCGCCGGCGAACCGCATTTGCTGCTGTATGTCGAGGACAACCCTGCAAACCTGAAACTGGTGGAGGAAATCGTGCGCTTCCGGCCTGACTTGCGCCTGCTGGCGGCCGGCGACGGCCCGCTCGGCCTGTCGCTGGCGCGCACGCACCGCCCGGAGATCATCCTGATGGACCTGAACCTGCCCGGCATGAGCGGACTCGACGTGCTCAAGGAGCTGCGGCGCGACGCCCGTACCAGCGCCATCCCCGTGATCGCGCTGACCGCGAACGCAATGGCGAGCGACGTCGAGCGCGGCATCGAGGCCGGCTTCTTCCGCTACCTCACCAAGCCGATCGACATCGACCGCTTCAACGAGGCGATCGACGGCACCCTCGCGCACCTGAAGGGAACCGGGGAAGGCGCAGTTACCGGAGATCCGGCCGCATGATCACGCCCGCCGACATCCGCCGCGCGCGTGTGCTGGTCGTGGACGACCAGCCGGTCAACGTGCAGCTGCTCGAATACCTGCTCAAAACCACCGGCTACGAGAACGTCTACAGCACGCTCGACCCGCGCCAGGTGGTGTCGCTGCACCTGAAATACCGCTTCGACCTGATCATCCTCGACCTGCACATGCCGGGCATGGACGGCTTCCAGGTGATGGAGGCCTTGAAACCGCTCGAGAGCGAATCCTGGCTGCCGGTGCTGGTGGTGACGGCCGAGCCGGACAAGAAGCTGGCCGCGCTGGAAGCGGGCGCGCGCGACTTCATCGGCAAGCCGCTCGACACGGTCGAGGTCATGACGCGCATCCGCAACCTGCTCGAGATGCGCCTGATGCACCGCGAGTCGCAGGAGTACGGCGTGCAGCTCGAGCGCACCGTGCGCGAGCGGACCTCGGCGCTGGCGCGTTTTCGCAGCGCGATGGACGCCACCACCGACGGCATCTTCCTGGTCGACGCGGCCAGCCTGGCGCTGGTGGACGTGAGCGACGGCGCTTGCCGCATGCTCGGTTTTTCGCGCGAAGCCCTGCTGCGCATCGATCCGGTGGCGCTGGGACTGACCACCGCCGCCCAGCTCGAACGCCATTTGGTGACGGAGGGCGCCTTTCATGAGACCGACATCAGCGAGACCGAACTGCTGCGCGCCGGCGGCGAAGGCGCGGTGCCGGTCGAGATCAGCTGGCAGTGGCAGGAGGCGGGCACCAGCAAGCTCCTGATCGCGGTGGCGCGCGACATCAGCGAGCGCCGCCAGGCGGAGCGGCGCCTGAAGCACGCGGCCAGCTTCGACGCGCTGACCGGCCTGCCGAACCGCACCCTGTTCTTCCAGAACCTGCGCGAGACCATCGAGCTGGCCCAGGACAAGGCCTGGCGCGTGGCGGTGCTGTTCATCACGCTCGACCGTTTTAAGATCGTCAACGATTCGCTCGGGCCGCTCTTGGGCGACGAGCTGCTGCGCGAATTTTCGAACCGCCTGGTGCGCGTGATGGACCTGCGCGACGCCGTCGGCCGCCTCGGTGGCGACGAATTCGCCGTGATCCTGAACATGACGCGCGAGCAGCAGGACGAGCCGGCGCACGTGGCCAACGAGATCCGCGAAGCCCTGCGGACACCGTTCGAGCTCGATGGCCAGCAGGCGGTACTCACCGCCAGCATCGGCATCGCCGTCTATCCGGACGACGCGGTCGACCCGGGCACGCTGGTGAAATACGCCGATACGGCGATGGTGCGCGCCAAGGAGGCCGGGCGCGACGGCTACCGCTTCTTCACGGCCGGCATGAACGTGCAGGTGCTGGCGCGCCTGGACCTGGAGGTGGCGCTGCGCGGCGCGCTCGACGGCAGCCAGTTCGTGCTGCACTACCAGCCCAAGCTGGAACTCTCCACCGGCCGCGTGTGCGGAGTCGAGGCGCTGCTGCGCTGGGAGCGCCCCGGCCACGGCCTGGTCTACCCGGCCGAATTCGTGCCGGTGCTGGAAGAGACCGGGATGGTGGTGCGCATCGGCGACTGGATCATCGACGAGGCCTGCCGCCAGATCGCCGCCTGGGAAGCGCAGGGCGTGCGCGAGGTGCGGGTCGCCGTCAACGTCTCGAGCCGCCAGTTCGTCGAGGGCGACCTCGAGGGCGTGGTGCGCGCCGCGATCGAACGCCACGGCATCGAGCCGGGCATGCTGGAACTGGAGCTGACCGAAAGCGCCCTGATGACCAACGCCGAGCGCACCATCGACGTGCTCGAGCGCCTCAAGGCCCTGGGCATCCGGATCGCGATCGACGACTTCGGCACCGGCTACTCGAGCCTGGCCTACCTGAAGCGCTTCCCGATCGACAAGCTGAAAATCGACATCGCATTCGTGCGCGACATCGTCACCAATCCGGACGACGCGGCCATCGCGCTGGCGATCATCAGCATGGCGCACAGCCTGCACATGCAGGTGATCGCCGAAGGAGTCGAGACGCGCGCGCAGATGGCGTATTTGCGGCGCCACCGCTGCGACGAGATCCAGGGCTTTCATTTCGCGCGCGCGCTGCCGGCGGCCGACCTGGCACGGCTGGTGCGTGAGAACCGCGAGAGCCCGAGCAAGCCGACGGGCGACGACAGCAGCGTCCAGACCCTGCTGGTGGTCGACGACGACGCCGACACCCTCTCCGCGCTGCACCGCCTGTTCAGGCGCGACAACTACCGGGTGCTGACGGCCGCGACGCCGACCGAGGCCTTCGAGCTGCTGGCGGTGTACCGGGTGCAGGTGGTGATGTGCGACCAGCGCATGCCGGCCATGAGCGGCACCGAGTTCCTGAGCAAGGTGAAGGAGATGTACCCGGACACCATGCGCATCATCTTGTCCGCCCACACCGGCGTGCGCACCGTGCTCGACTCGATCAACCGCGGGGCGATCTACAAGTTCTATACCAAGCCCTGGAACGACGCCGAACTGCGCGACAACGTGAGGCTGGCGTTCCGCCATTACTGGATGGAGCACGGGCCGTATGACGATCGCAAGGTGCCGCGGACGGAGGAGGGCGGCGCTGCCGAGCAGGCGCGTAGGGTGGACGGCTCGGCACGGTACATGTGAGGGGCCGCGACGGTGATGCCGTCCACGCGTTCAGCCGGCTCCGGAAACCTCGCGAACATGCATGCGTCCGTTGAACGCGTGGACGGCGCGAAAACCGCGGGGATGCACCGTCCTGGGTGGAGCCGTCCACCCTACGTCCAGCGCCACGGAAGCATCATTCGTCGCCGAAGTGGTCCCACCCTTTGACATCCATCTGCAGCGGCTTGCCGGCCGCATCGACGAAGCGCAACCCCGGCTGGGCGTCGATGGTGCCGACGCGCGTGACCGCGGTGCAGGCCATGGCGGCGGCCGCGAGGACGGCGTCGCGCTGGGCGGCGGGAGCGGTGAAGCACAGTTCGTAGTCGTCGCCGCCGGCAAGCGTGAAGCGGCGGCGCAGGGAGAGCGGTTGCCGGGCCAGCGCGGGGCCGGCCGGCAGCGCGTCCACGCCCAGCGTGGCACCGACCTTCGACGCTTCCAGGATGTGCCCCAGGTCGCCCACGAGCCCGTCGGAGATGTCGAGCGCGGCGTGCGCCACCGGCAGCGCGGCCAGGGCGCGTCCGAGTTCGATGCGCGGGGCCGGCATGTGCATGCGGGTGGCGGCCAGCGCATGCTGCTCCGGCGCCAGGGTCAGCTCTTTCCAGTAGCCGGCCAGGGCCAGGCGCGCATCGCCCAGCGTGCCCGAGATCCAGATGTCGTGGCCGGCGCGGGCGGCGTCGCGGCGCAGCGCGTGGCCGGGCGCGATCTCGCCGAAGACGGTGATGGAAATGGCCAGCGGCCCGCGCGTGGTGTCGCCGCCGACCAGCTCGCAGTCATGCAGGTCGGCCAGCGCGAACAGGCCGTTCGAAAAGGCTTCCAGCCATTCGGGGTCGACGCCGGGCAGGGACAGGCCCAGCGTAAAACCGACCGGGCGCGCGCCCATGGCGGCCAGGTCGGACAGATTCACGGCCAGGCATTTGTGGCCCAGCATGCGCGCATCGGCGCCGGCAAAGAAATGCCGGCCCTCGATCAGCATGTCGGTCGAAATGGCCATCTGCATGCCGGGCGTGGGGGCGAGCAGGGCGCAGTCGTCGCCGATGCCGAGCACGGCGTGGCCAGGGTGGCCACTACGGGCGCGGCGGAAGTATTGTTTGATGAGGTCGAATTCGGAGAGCATCCCCGATTCTATCGCGCGTGGCCGCGCCGGCACAGCCGCGTTGGTGCGGGGCCGTCCGCGTGACAATGTGTGCACATTCGATACTTAATAAATGGCAACATCATGGTTTTTCGGAGGAGACCATGATGCATAACGGATGGACGAAGGGACTGGTGCTGGTGTTGGCGATGCTGGCGGCGCAAGGGGTGCAGGCCCAGGAAGAACAGCGGCCATTGACGCCGGCCGAAGCCGCGGAAAAAGCGAGCCGCGTCAACTCGCGCGGCTTCAAGGGCACGTTCACCTTCGAAGTCAAAGGGGTCGGCTCGAACGGCGAAGACAGCTTCATCCTGTCGGAGCCGGATTACCGCGATCCGCGCTGCCTGACCCTGCGCGTCACGCCGCAGGTGCGCGAACAGCTCGAGGCGCGGTTTGGCGGCAAGCTCGACCAGGTGCTGGCCGGCCGCCAGATCGTCGTGTCCGGCGCCGCGGTCCGCGTGCGCATGGAACAGGTGGCACAAAAAGTCACCGGCAGCCTGGGCGAGCCGTCGCGCGGGCAGGAGCAGACGACCGGCCAGTTCTATTTCCAGACCCACATCAAGGTCACCCAGGCCGACCAGATCGCCCTGATCTGAGCGGTCCGGCCCTTCCATAGGCTTGGCTTATATGGCGCTGTCATTTATCAGCCGAGCTTATGGAATGGCGGAAGTGGAAAATACGTAGTCGGCAACAATGGTGGCTCTGATAAAATTGGAGGTTCCCCTCTAAGTTCAGGAAGGCTGCATAGCATGGATTCGTCATCGGACAAAAAAGAAGAACGTCGCCAACAACTGCGTGCTGCAGCGCTCGAATACCACCAGTTTCCCCGCCCGGGCAAGATCAGCGTCACGGCCACCAAGGGCCTGCTGAACCAGCGCGACCTGGCCCTGGCCTATTCGCCGGGCGTGGCAGCCCCTTGCGAGGAAATCGTCAAGGATCCGGCGGCATCGTATAAATACACGGCGCGCGGCAACCTGGTGGCCGTCATCTCGAACGGCACCGCCGTGCTCGGCCTGGGCAATATCGGCCCGCTGGCGTCCAAGCCCGTCATGGAAGGCAAGGGCGTGCTCTTCAAGAAGTTCGCCGGGATCGACGTCTTCGACATCGAGATCAACGAAAACGACCCCGACAAACTGGTCGACATCATCGCCGCGCTCGAGCCGACTTTCGGCGGCGTGAACCTGGAAGACATCAAGGCGCCCGAGTGCTTCTACATCGAGCGCAAACTGCGCGAGCGGATGCAGATCCCGGTCTTCCACGACGACCAGCACGGCACCGCCATCATCGTCGGCGCCGCCATCCTGAACGGCCTGAAGGTCGTCGGCAAGGACATCAAGCACTGCAAGCTGGTCGTCTCGGGCGCGGGCGCCGCCGCCCTGGCCTGCCTCGACCTGATCGTCGACCTCGGCTTCCCGATCGAGAACATCTTCGTCACCGACCTGGCTGGCGTGGTCTACAAAGGCCGCACGGAGCTGATGGACCCGGACAAGGAACGCTTCGCGCAAGAGACCGGGCTGCGCACCCTGACCGAAGTCATTCCCGGCGCCGACATCTTCCTCGGCCTGTCGGCCGGCGGCGTGCTGAAGCAGGACATGGTCGCCACCATGGCGCCGAACCCGCTGATCCTGGCGCTGGCGAATCCCAATCCGGAAATCCTGCCTGAGGATGCGAAGGCGGTGCGCAGCGATGCGATCATCGCCACCGGCCGTTCGGATTACCCGAACCAGGTCAACAACGTCCTGTGCTTCCCCTACATGTTCCGCGGCGCGCTCGACTGCGGCGCGACCACCATCACCCGCGAAATGGAAATCGCGGTGGTGCATGCGATCGCCGACCTGGCGCACGCCGAGCAGTCGGACATCGTCGCCTCGGCCTACGGCATCGCCAACCTGTCCTTCGGCCCGGAATACCTGATCCCGATGCCCTTCGACCCGCGCCTGCTGACCCACATCGCGCCTGCGGTGGCGAAAGCCGCGCAGGAGGGCGGCGTCGCCACGCGTCCTATCACGGACATGGAAGCCTACGCCGAGAGCCTGCAGCAGTTCGTCTACCGCAGCGGCACCTTCATGAAGCCGCTGTTCTCGGTGGCCAAGGCGGCCCAAGCCGAGATCAAGCGCATCGTCTACGCCGAGGGCGAGGACGAGCGCGTGCTGCGCGCGGTGCAGGTGGTGGTCGACGAAAAGCTGGCGCGCCCGATCCTGGTCGGCCGTCCGGAGGTGCTGGAAAAACGCATCGAGAAGTTCGGCCTGCGCCTGAAGCAGGGCGTGCACTTCGACGTCATCAATCCCGACTTCGACGAGCGCTACCGCGACTACTGGCAGACCTACCACCAGATGGTGATGCGCAAGGGCGTGACCGCGGACATGGCCAAGCTGGCGATGCGCCGCCGCCATACCCTGATCGGCGCCATGATGGTGCACAAGGGCGACGCCGACGGCATGATCTGCGGCACCTACGGCACCACCTGGACCCACCTCGAGTTCATCGACAAGGTGCTGGGCAAGCGCTCGGGCGCCAACGTGTATGCGGCGATGAACATCATCATCACGCCGGAGCGCCAGCTGGCCATCCTCGACACCCACGTCAACGAGAACCCGAGCGCCGACGAAATCGCCGAGATGACGATCATGGCGGCCGAGGAGCTCGAGCGTTTCGGCATCACCCCGCGCGTGGCGCTGCTCTCGCATTCGAACTTCGGCTCGTCGAACAGCGAGTCGGCGCAGAAGATGCGCGCCGCGCTGGCGCTGGTGCAGCAGCGCGCGCCGAACCTGGAAGTCGACGGCGAGATGCACGGCGACGCCGCGCTCGATTCGAAGATGCGCGCCAAGATCATGCCGCAGTCGACGCTCAAGGGCGACGCCAACCTGCTGGTCATGCCGAACATGGACGCGGCCAACATCTCGTACAACCTGCTCAAGACGGCGGCCGGCAACGGCATCGCGGTCGGCCCGATCCTGCTCGGCTGCGCGCGCCCGGTGCACATCCTGACGCCGTCGGCCACGGTGCGCCGCATCGTCAACATGACGGCGCTGTGCGTGGTGGACGCGGTGTCGAACCGGTAAAGACGGGGAGGGCAGGAGGGCCGGAAGTTCCGGCCGCCCGCCGCTTTCTTGCGACACTCCTACAGGCGAGCTTGCTCGCCTGTTTTTCCATCCAGGGATACGTAACAATCCGTAAGCGCGCCCCTTTGGCATGGCATTTTCGCTAATAATGCGCTGGCCCGGGGTGTTGTCATGCCGCACGCGTGTCCCGTCCAGCCCGAACGGCCTCTGTTACAATATGGGGTTGTCAGAAAAGTACTCGCCCCGCACCGATACTCATCCGGAATTTTTATCCTATGCAGAACACCACAAAAAAAGCCGTCATCACCGGCATCACTGGCCAGGATGGCGCCTATTTGGCTGAATTGCTCCTTGAAAAGGGCTACCACGTTACCGGTACCTTCCGTCGTGCCAGCTCGACCAATTTCTGGCGTATCGAGGAACTCGGCATCGCTGCGCATCCGAACCTGTCGCTGGTCGAGTACGACCTGACCGACCTGGCGTCGAGCATCCGCCTGATCCAGAGCGCGCAACCGGATGAGGTGTACAACCTGGCGGCGCAGAGCTTCGTCGGCGTGTCCTTCGACCAGCCGCTGACGACCGCGTCGATCACCGGCCTGGGCGCCGTCAACCTGCTCGAGGCGATCCGCACCGTCAATCCGAAGATCCGCTTCTACCAGGCGTCGACCTCGGAAATGTTCGGCAAGGTGCAGGCGATCCCGCAGGTCGAGGACACGCCCTTCTATCCGCGCAGCCCCTACGGCGTGGCCAAGCTGTACGCCCACTGGATGACGATCAACTACCGCGAGAGCTACGGCATCTTCGGCTCCTCGGGCATCCTGTTCAACCACGAGTCGCCGCTGCGCGGCCGCGAGTTCGTCACCCGCAAGATCACCGACTCGGTGGCGAAGATCGTCCTGGGCCAGCTCGACGTGCTCGAACTGGGCAACCTCGACGCCAAGCGCGACTGGGGCTTCGCCAAGGAATACGTGGAAGGCATGTGGCGCATGCTGCAGGCCGAACAGCCGGACACCTACGTGCTGGCGACCAACCGCACCGAGACCGTGCGCGACTTCGTCACGATGGCCTTCAAGGCCGCCGACATCGCCATCGAGTGGAGCGGCAGCGGCGAGAGCGAAACCGGCACCTGCGCCAGGAGCGGCAAGACCCTGGTGCGCATTTCGCCGAAGTTCTATCGTCCGGCCGAAGTCGAGCTGCTGATCGGTAACCCGGAAAAAGCCCGCCGCGAACTGGGCTGGGAGCCGAAGACCACGCTGGAAGAGCTGTGCCAGATGATGGTCGAGGCCGACCTGCGGCGCAACAAGCAAGGCTTCTCGTTCTGACATGAGCACCACGACCCTGGAGCGGCAGGCGGACCTGCAGCCGGACACGGCGACGCGCGAAGGCGCAGGCCGGCGCGCGCTGGTCACCGGCCTGCGCGGCTTCACCGGCCGCTACGTCGCCGCCGAACTGGCGGCGGCAGGCTACCGCGTGTTCGGCACCGCCATGCCGGGAGGCGAAGCGGGCACCGACGTGCTGGCGGTCGATTTGTGCGACCGCGCGGCGGTCGCCGCGATGGTCGAGCAGGTGCAGCCGGACGTCGTCGTGCACCTGGCCGGCATCGCCTTCGTCGGCCACAGCGATGTCGAGCAGATCTACCGCGTCAACGTGGTCGGCACCCGCAACCTGCTCGAAGCACTGGCCGGCGCGCGCCACAAGGCCTCGAGCGTGCTGCTGGCCTCGTCGGCCAACATCTACGGCAACGCGCGCGTGCCGGTGATCGACGAAAGCGTCGAGCCGGCGCCGGCCAACGACTACGCCGTCAGCAAGCTGGCCATGGAATACATGGCGCGCCTGTGGATGGACAAGCTGCCGATCGTCATCGCGCGGCCGTTCAACTACACCGGTCCCGGCCAGGGCGAGAACTTCCTGCTGCCGAAGATCGTCGCGCATTTCCGCCGCCGCGAACGCCGCATCGAACTGGGCAACCTGGCGGTCGCGCGCGACTTTTCCGACGTGCGCATGGTCGCGCGCAGCTACCGCCGCCTGCTGGCCGCGGCGCCGGCCGGCGAAGCCTTCAATGTGTGCTCGGGCCGCAGCCATTCGCTGGGCGAAGTCATCGACATGGCCTCCGAGATCGCAGGCTACCGCATCGAGGTCGAGGTCAACCCGGCCTTCGTGCGCGCCAACGACGTGCTCACGCTCACCGGCAGCAATGCCAGGCTGGCCGGCGTGATCGGCCCGATCGCTGCGCCGCCGCTGTTCGATACCCTGCGCTGGATGATCCACGGGTGAACATGCCTGAGCTGAACGCCGGCCCGGGAACGACCATGATCGAACCCGGACCGGCGGGCAGCCACCCCGTATTCTCCCTGCCTGTCCCGGGGCGCCGCCAGCGCGTGCCGGATGCTATGCTGGCGCCGATGCGCGCCGCGCCACGTCCCTTGCGCCCGCTGCGGTGACTTCCTACGTTTTTCGATCGTTTCTATGCGCGTCCTACATTTTTATAAAACCTACTACCCGGACACCGTAGGCGGCATCGAGCAGGTCATCCGCCAGTTGTGCGTGGGCACCGGCCGCCTTGGCGTGACCAACACGGTGCTGTCGCTGTCGCGCGAAAAGAACCTGGCGCCGATCGCTTTCGAGGGCCACACCGTGCACCGGGTGCCGCTCGACTTCGAGCTGGCCTCGAACGCCTGCTCGATCGCCTCCCTCGGCACCCTGGCGCGCCTCGCGCGCGAGGCCGACGTCGTCCACTACCACTTCCCGTGGCCGTTCATGGACCTGGCGCATTTCCTGGCGCGCGTGCGCAAGCCGACGGTAGTGAGCTACCACTCCGACATCGTGCGCCAGAAAAATCTGCTGCGCCTGTACCAGCCGCTCAAGCAGCGCTTCCTGCGCAGTGTCGACGCCATCGTCGCCGCCTCGCCCGACTACATGGAGTCGTCCCCGGTGCTGGCGCGCTACCCCGGCAAGACCCGCGTCATCACCTATGGCCTCGACCAGTCCACCTACCCGCAGCCCGATCCGGCGCGGCTGGCCCACTGGCGCCAGCAGGTCGGCCCGAAGTTCTTCCTGTTCGTCGGCGTGCTGCGCTATTACAAGGGCCTGCACGTGCTGCTCGAAGCGGTCGCCGGCACCGGCTACCCGGTGGTCATCGTCGGCGCCGGGCCGGAAGAGGCGGCCCTGAAGGCCCAGGCCCAGAAGCTGGGATTGAAGAATGTGCTGTTCACCGGCGCGCTCGGCGAGGACGACAAGGTGGCGCTGCTGACGCTGTGCTACGCGATGGCCTTCCCCTCGCACCTGCGCTCGGAGGCCTTCGGGATTTCGCTGCTGGAGGGGGCGATGTACGGCAAGCCAATGGTCTCCTGCGACATCGGCAGCGGCACCACCTACATCAACATCGACGGAGAGACGGGGCTGGTGACGCCGCCGTCCGATCCGCAGGCGCTGCGCGCGGCGCTGCGCACGCTGTGGGACAACCCGGACCTGGCGCGCGAGATGGGCGCCCGTGCCGGCGCGCGCTTCGAGGAAGTTTTCACGGCGTCGAAGATGGCGGCCAGCTATACCGGCCTGTATCAGGAACTGGTGGCGCGCCGCGCCGCGACGCCGGGCGTGGCGGGCGCCGCGGGCCTGGCCGCCCCCGCCAAGACGCCGGATTAAGAGCGCCTAACAAAACCTTCAGAGCAAGGGATGCGGCCACCCGACGCGGCGACGAAGACAGTACGACGGTACGGCGAGGAGCTGCAACGCAGCTATGGAGGTTTTGTTAGGCGCTCTAAGCCGCTTCGGCCCAGCGCTCGCGCACGGTACGGATCGTGGGCAGCTGGGCGACGAACAGGTCGACCAGCGCCGGGTCGAAGTGCTTGCCCTTTTGCTCAACCAGGTAGCCGACCGCTTCTTCCTCGCTCCAGGCGCGCTTGTACGGGCGGATCGAGGTGAGGGCGTCGAACACGTCGGCGATCGCGACGATGCGCCCGGTCAGCGGAATGGCGTCGCCGGCCAGCCCATTCGGGTAGCCGCTGCCGTCGTACTTCTCGTGGTGGGTCAGGGCGATGTCGTGCGCCAGCTGCAGCATGCCGCCGCCGTGCTCGCCGATGATCTCGGCGCCGATCGTGGCGTGGCTCTGCATGATCTTCCATTCGTCCGCATCGAGCGGCCCGGCCTTTTGCAGGATGCGGTCGGGGATGCCGATCTTGCCGACGTCGTGCATCGGCGCCGCGTGCAGCAAGTCGTCCGCCTCCTGCTCGCTCATGCCGGCCGCCAGGCCCAGGATGCGCGCGAAATGGCTCATGCGGATCACGTGCAGGCCGGTCTCGTTGTCCTTGTATTCCGCGGCCAGGCCGAGGCGCTGGACGATCGCCAGGCGCGAGGCCTTCAGTTCGTCCATGCGCACCAGGGATAAATGGGTGCGCACGCGCGCGCGCACCACCGGCGGGCTGACCGGCTTGGTGATGTAGTCGACCGCGCCGGCCTCGAATCCCTCCAGCTCGTCGGCGGTGTCGTTCAGCGCCGTGACGAACACCACCGGGATTGGCGCCGTCTCCGGGCTGGCCTTCAGGGCGGCGCACACTTCGTAGCCGCTCATCCCCGGCATCATCACGTCGAGCAGGATCAGGTCGGGCTTCTCCTTGTGCGCCAGTTCCAGCGCCCGTGCGCCGTCCTTGGCGAACAGCAGGCGGTAGTGGTCCTGCAGGATCTGGCGCAGCAGTTGCAGGTTGCTGGCTTCGTCGTCGACCGCCAGGATCAGCGGGCGATTACTGGTCGTACTCATTACATCGTTTCCTGTGGTGTAGTGTCATCCTGCCCGCCGAGCGCATCGAGTGCATTGAGCACCGCGTCGAGCTGCTGCTGGGCGAGGTCGAAATCGAAATCGGCAAGCGCCGCCTGCACCTGCGTGATGCGGGCGGCAAGCGGGTGGCCGGCCAGCGCGGCGGCCAGGCCGGCGAGCGCGGCGTCGTCGAGCGCGCCGCGGCCCAGGACCTCGTGCAGCACGCGCCCGGCGCGGCGCGCACGCGGCAGGTCGAAGGACGATACCGCCGCCGCCGCTACCGGCGCCTGCGCCGGGCGTTCGGCGCGGATCATCAGCAGCGCCGCTTCGTGGGCGGCGTCGACCCTGGCGAGCGCCTCCGGCAGCAGCGCCAGGCTGGCCAGTCCGCTGCCCTTGTCGCCTTCGGCCAGGGTTTCCAGTTCGCCCAGTGCGTCGGCCAGCAGTTCGAGCGCGATGTTGGCCGCGACGCCGCGCGCCTTGTGCGCCAGCATGCGCAGCGACGGATAGTCGGCCGCGTCGGCAAAGCCGCGCAGGAACTGCGGCAGCAGGGCGTGCTGGCTGTGGAAGTGTTCGAGCGCCTCGCGGTAGGCATCCTCGTTGCCGCCCCAGCGGTGCAGGCCGCCCGGGCGGTTCAGTACCTGGCGATCGATTTTCGGGGCGGCGTCGGCTGCTGCGTTATCTGCGCCCAGGCCGAGCACCCGCGCGATCTCGTGCGACAGCGTGGTCCAGTCGACCGGTTTCGACGCAAAGCCGTCCATGCCGACTTCGGCGGCCGCGCGGCGGTGCTCGAGCAGGACGCTGGCGGTCATGGCGATCACCGGCACGCGCGCCCGGCCGGCGGCCTCGGCCTGTTCGCGGATCAGGCGCGTGGCGCGCAGGCCGTCGAGGACCGGCATCTGGAAATCCATCAGGATCAGGTCGAAGTCCTCGCGCGCGGCCATCTCGACCACGGCGGCGCCGTCCGAGACCGCCGTCATCGTGTGGCCGCGGCGCGCCATCAGCAGCTGCAGCAGTTCCAGGTTCTGCGGCACGTCGTCGGCGGCCAGCACGCGCAGCGGCGGCAGGGCGCAGGCGGTGCGCACGCGCGCCTGCTGCGGCGCGAAGCGCGCCACCACCAGCGGCAGCAGCACGTGGAAGGTGGTGCCTTGCCCGACGGTGCTCTCGGCCCAGATCTTCCCGCCCATCAGCTCGACCAGCTGCTTGCTGATCGTGGTGCCCAGGCCGGTGCCGCCGAAGCGGCGCGTCATCGAGGCGTCGGCCTGGGTGAAGGGGTCGAAGATCGCCTGCAGGCGCTCGGGGGCGATGCCGATGCCGGTGTCGGTCACGGCGAAATGCAGCTGGTCGCCCTGCGGCTCGGCGCGCAAGGTCACGCTGCCGCTGGCCGTGAACTTGATCGCGTTGTCGAGCAGGTTGGTGAGCACCTGGCGGATGCGCAGCTCGTCGCCGCGCAGGTTGGTCGGCAGCGCCGGGTCGTAGTGGATGTCGACTTGCAAGCCCTTGGCGCGGGCGTTGGCGGCCAGGGTCGAGGACAGCTCGTCGATCAGCGACAGCAGGTTGAAATCGTTGATCTCGAGTTCGACCGCGCCTTTTTCCAGCTTCGCGGTGTCGAGGATTTCGTTCAGGAGGCGCAGCAGCGAGCGGCCGGCGTTGCGCACCGTGTCGAGGTGGCGGCGCTGCTCCGGCGCCAGTTCGCCGTCGAGCAGCACGTCGGTGAAGCCGAGGATCGAATTCATCGGCGTGCGGATCTCGTGGCTCATGTTGGCGACGAAGGTGGCGCGCGCGGCGGCGGCCTGCTCGGCCGCTTCCTTGGCTTCGCGCAGCGCTTCCTCCATCGTGCGGCGCTCGGTGATGTCGAGGATCACGCCGTCGAGCCAGGTCAGCTCGCCCGCCTCGTTGCGCACGCCGGTGCCGTTTTCCCACAGCCAGCGGGTGCTGCCGTCGGCGTGCAGCAGGCGGTACTCGACCAGGTAGGGGCGCTCTTCCGCCAGCGCCGTTTGAATCGCCTCCGACACGCGCACGCGGTCGGCAGCGTGGATCAGGGCACCGAAAGAACGGCGCGCGGCGCCACCTGGCGGGTCGCCGATGAAGTCGCGTGCCGGGTAGCCGGCCACGCGCTCGACGGCGTCGCTGATGAACACCATCGGATGCGCGCCTTCGATGCGGCTGCGGTAGGAGATGCCGGGGATGGTGCCGATCAGGGAGCGGAACTGGTTCTCGCTGGCGCGCAGCGCGCCGATCATCTCGCGCCGCTCGGTGACGTCGGTAATGAAGCAGACGAACAGCTCGCGCTCTCCCAGGCGCGCATGGCCGACGGCGCCGCGGATCGGCACCAGGCTGCCGTCGCGGCGCAGGGCCACCAGCTCTTCGTTGTTGGGCGCCGGATTGGCGGCGGGATCGCGCAGGTAGGCGAGCAGTCCCTGTTTGCCGCTGCGTTCCTCCTCGGTCATCAGGAGGCGGATGTTGCCGCCGATGATTTCGTCGCGGCGCCAGCCGAAGATCTTCTCGGCCGAGGCGTTGAATTCCTCGATCGTGCCTTCGCGGTCGATGGTAATGACCGCGTCCACGGTCGTGGTAAGCAGGGCGCGCATCCAGGCTTCGCTGCGCGACAGTTCGGTGTACAGCTGGCGGTAGCGCAGCAGGCCATTCGCGGCCAGCACGACGCCGGTGAACAGCACCGTGATCAGCGCGATGCCCAGCGCCAGGTAGGTAGTGTCGGAAGCGACGGCGGCGTCGGCGGCGACGCTGCCGACGAAACGGGCGGCAGCCATGCCGGTGTAGTGCATGCCGGCGATCGCGCAGCCCATGACGATGGCCGCCAGCAGCAGGCGGCGGCCTTCGCTCAGCGAAGCGAAGCGGGTCAGGCCGAAGCGCACCCACAGGGCGAGGGTGGCCAGCACCACGGCGACCACGATCGACAGGCCGAAGGTCAGCGGGTCGTAGAGCAGGTCCAGGCTCGTGCGCATGCCGGCCATGCCGGCGTAGTGCATGGCGCCGATGCCGGCCCCCACCAGCACGCCGCCCAGCACCAGGGTGCCGCTGCCGATGCGCTCGCGCGCGATCAGGGTCAGCGCCACGAACGAGGCGGCGATGCTCGGCAGGCTCGACAGGATGGTGATCATCGGGTCGTAATCGACCTGGGTGCACAGGTTAAAGGCCAGCATGCCGATGAAGTGCATGGCCCAGACGCCGGCGCCGAGCGCGAGGCTGCCGGTCAGCAGGAAGACCGTGCGCAGGCGGGTCTGCTGGCGCGCCTGGCCGGCGATCTGCAGGCCCATCCAGGAGGCGAAGATTGCCATCACGATCGACAGCAGCACCAGCTTGGGGTCGTAGATGCCGTAGCTCAGGAGCGACGGGTCGTCGGGCAGGAGGAAAAGCGACATGGGGAGAATCCGGGCAGGAGGGCGTCGGGGGCGGACGCGGGCATTTCGTCAGTATGACATTTTCCATAAGGAAAGTGTTGCAGGAATCTGCCGAAATTGCCGATATTTCACATTTGTGTCGCGCAGTTGCCACCATGCGCACGCATGATTCCTGATGCCAATTCACTGCCGTGTCCGATGGGGTATGCTGCCTGCATGGCGGGCGCATTCCTGAGCGGCCCGGACAGGTGCACGATGCCGATCCAACACATTTTATTTGCCGCGCTGGCGCCGGTGTTTTTCACGGCAGCGGCGGCCGGCGCCGCCGGTGCCGCACAGGCTGCCGAGAGCCGCCCGCTGGCCGTCGAGACGGTTCCCTTGCGTCCGCTGTACATCACGACCGAGACGGCGGCGCCGTCGAGCATGCTGGACGGGGACGGGCGGGTGATCGGCATCGCCACCGACAAGGTGCGCGCCGCCCTGGAGCGCGCCGGCTTGCCGTACACGATCGACCTGCTGCCCTGGAAGCGCGCCTATGCCGCCGCGCGCACCCGGCCCGACGCCTGCGTCTACTCGACCACGCGCACGCCCGAGCGCGACGCCCTGTTCAAATGGGTCGGCCCCACCGACAGTGCCGAATGGGTGCTGATGGCGCGCGCCGACCGCCGCATCGTCCTGCGCACGCTCGAAGACGCGCGGCCCTACCGGATCGGCACCTACAACGGCGACGCCCGCGACGCCTACCTGCGCAGCCGCGGCTTTCGCGTCGACCCGGCCCCGACCGACCTGACCAACCCCCGCAAGCTCCTGCTCGGCCGCATCGACCTGTGGGCCGCCGCCCTGCGCGCCGGCAGCCCGGTGCTCGAGCAGAACGGCTGGAACGGACGCATCGTCCCGCTGCTGGTCTTCAACCGGATGGATGTGTTTTTGGCCTGCAACCGGGCCGTGCCGGACGAGGTGGTCAACCGCCTGAACGGCGCTTTCGCCAGCCTCGAGCGGGACGGGGCGATGCGGCGGATCGAGCGCGCGTACGATAACTGGAACGGGCGGGCGGGAAGCAGGTAGCCACTGCCCCGCGAGCTCGCCCCTGCAGGCAACAGCCGAGGCTTGTTCGTCGTCGCACCCCCAACACTGTCGGGATTCTTGACAGGACGGCCGCGCGCCGGCGCTAAGTTCATGATTTTCCTAGTTGGAATGAAATTTGCTTATATGCATTAAAAAGCACATAACATTCACAACAGGGAAAACCATGCTGAAGAGCACACTTGTCGCTGCTGTCTTGCTCGGTTGCGCGGCCGCGTCGCAGGCCGGCACCATCCATTATGCCGGGACCAGCTCCACCAATTTCGGCAACTGCATTCCGTTCGGCTGCCCGGATGCCTACGAACCCCATATGGGTTTCGTGTACAAGGACATCGCTGCGTTCACGCTGCGTGCCGGCGACATCATCGCGTTCGACACGGCCGGCCGCAACGACCAGGCGCTGCGCTTCGACCTGTCGCTGGCCGCGGCCAGCGCGAACGGCGCGGTCAAGGCCGACGCCAACGGTTTTACGCTCGTCTCGTCGCTCGCGCCGGGCGTGTTCGGCGACACCATCATCGGCAACTATGACATCGCGTTCGTGGCGAACACCACGTTTCATTTCGCGGGCGGCGGGCTGATCGTCGACTTCCTGAACACCAATGGCGCCGTGCTGGACCTTGGCACCGGCTCGGGCGACTACAACCTCGTCGGTTCGGCCAACAACCCTCACGCGGTATGGCGCTATTACTATGCGCCGACGGTCGGCGACAGCAAGTACGGCGATCCCCACAACGTCGGCAACTTCTCCATCACCACCTTCCCCGTCAAGGAGGTGCCGGAACCGGGCTCGCTCGCTCTGCTCGGCCTGGGCATCGTCGCGTTGCTGACGCTGCGCCGCCGTTCGAAACGCGCCACTTGTTCTCGTTAGTGAAATTTTTCCCCTTCATTGAAAGACCGCCATGCAAAAAGCGTTTCGTCTCAATGCCGATCAAATCAAACCCTTGGCTCCGGGATTGGGTGGCTGCCTGGCGACCGACAGGATCACGGTGGACGGGAAACCGGTTGGTTATATGCGCCGCGAAGCACCAGTCCGGCCGGAAGACAGCGGCTGGCGATTCTTCGCAGGCGATGAAGACGCCGTCTACATGGCTAACAACGCCCATCACGGTGTGTACGATGTGAACACCATCGTGAATTATTGTCCCGAGATCCTGCCGTATATCGATGCAGGGCCAGGCAGCGAATTTGAACGGGATGAAGACGGAAGCTATATTTTGCTTGAGTAGAAGAAGCCGACTTTCATTCCCCCGTCGCCTGGAAGGATTGACTTAACGGGCGCCGCGCCGGGAAACCACTGGCCCCAACAAGCAAAAACCCGCGTTCTCCAAAGAAGAACGCGGGTTTTTCGTATTCGTGCGTGGTGCCGGGAACCGGAATCGAACCGGTACGCCTTGCGGCGCGGGATTTTGAGTCCCGTGCGTCTACCTATTCCGCCATCCCGGCGACGCGCTCCGCATTATCGCTGATTTGCATTGCACCGGCAACAGTTTCCCGGCTCGGCAGGGTAGCGGGGCGGGGCTCCGGCTGGGGTGCGCCGGCCTGGCCGGACAAGGCGTGCTGCAGTGCGCGCAGGGTCGGGATTGGGCCGACGACGTCGAGCGCATGGGCGCGGATCCGGACGTGTACCCGCTGCCCACGGTTGCGCCAGGCGTTGCCGGTGTTCATGACATAGCGCACCCGGCCGGGCGCCGCGCCGCCCTCGGACTCGACATAGCCCAGCGCCGCCAGCACCTCGCCCAGGGTGTGGCGCATGTGAATGGCGTCGAAACGGGTGCTGACCTCGAGCCGGCCGGGTGTGCCGGCCCATAGCGGCAGGGCCAGGCCGGCCAGCATCGGCAGCACGATCACCGCGAGCGGCGCGCCGGGGTCGAAGGCGCGCAGGGCCAGCACCAGCAGGGGCATGCCGGCCGCCACCGTCAGGCCGTAGGCCGTCAGCGGCGACAGCCCGCGCAGTCCGCCTGCGCCACGATGCGCATGCACGATTTCCGAGAACATTACGCTTTTCATGTTGTCTCCTGATAGGGGCGACTTGCTCTCGGCCATTGTCGGCCCCGCTTGCGCCCCGGAGTTGACGTGACTCAAATAACATGACTGGGAAGATATGCTCGTGCCGTGGTCGGAGGCCCAGCCGGCGTTGCGTCGACATTCGCTGACCTTGTTCGGATCTGTCCGATGGAGACACCATGAAACGACAACCGTTGATACTCGGCGCCGTGCTCTCGGCGCTGCTCTGCGGCGCCCCCGGGGCCGGCGCGCAAACGATAGCGCGCACGACGGCGCTCGATGTGCAGCTTGACGGCCAGGGCGGTTTCAACGCCTTCTATGGCGACGGCTTCACGGCCGCCGAGTCCGGCCGCGCCTTCGCCAGCGTGTTTACCTTCACGGTCGCCGGCATCCCTTTCGACGCCGCGGCCTCCGTCACCTCGTCCTTCCTCGACTCGCCGGGCACCAAGGACCTGCTGCTCACTGGCCTGAGCCTGTACCGCTACGACCCGGCCACGCTTGCGGTCATCGGTAACGCGGTGGCCGGCATCGACCTCACCGGCTTCGGCGACAACCCGGTCGATTCGTGGTCGGTGACGGCATTGAACCTGCCGGTCGGGTCGTATGCGGTGCGCGTCGACGGCCAGGTGGTGGGTGCCGCGGGCGGCAGTTTCGGCGGCGATTTGACCGTGTCGCCGGTGCCGGAAGCGCCGTTCTACGCGACGTTGCTGGCGGGCCTGGCGGGCGGCGCGCTGCTGCGGCGGCGCAGCTTCGGGTTCGTGGGGCGATAAAAAATCGCCCTGCGGGAAGTCCCGGAGGGCGATCGGCCTGAAGCAGGGGGCGGGTCAGCGGGCTCGCCGGTACAGGCGGAAGCGCTCGTCGCGGTCCGAGGCGCGCCGGCCTTCCCACAGCAGCGTGGCGCCGGCGGTGCGCCAGGTGCGGCCCAGGTCGCGGTCGTCGCGGGTCTTGACGCTGTCCTGCAGCAGCACGTAATCGCACTGGCCGCCCTCGACGCCGACGAAAGGCAGGCGGCCGTAGTAGGCGAACGAGGCGCGCTGCGAGGGGCCGACATTGGTCTCGATGCAGTTGGCGTTCGGCGGCAGCTTGGCGGCGATCGCCTGGGCCACGCCGGCGTAGCTCTTGCTGTAGTTGAGGTCAGGCAGGAACAGGGTCATCAGGAGCACCCACAGCAGGATCAGGCCGCCCGAGGACAGGACCACCGCGCGCCACAGCACGGTGCGCTGGCGCGACACCCGCCAGCGTACCAGCCAGATCCAGCCGATCGTGACGGCGGCCGCCACCGTGAAACTGATGATGCCGAATTCCGGTGTGAAGCCCGGCACCAGTTTCAGGGCATTGTGCGAGAGCTTGGCCGGCCAGCCGGTGAGTTTCGCGATCCAGAACAGCCAGACCAGGGCGGCCAGCGTCGTCAGCGCCATTACCGAGAACCAGTCGATGGCGTTGATCGCGCCGCGCTTCATGGTCGGCAGGCCGAACGCGGCCATCAGGGCCAGGGGCGGCAGCAGCTTCAGCAAATCGCCGTTTTCCGGCGTCGGGTCGCACAGGATCACGGCGGTGAGCGCGCCCAGGAAGGTCAGCGGCAGCACGATGTGCAGCATGTGCTGCTGGCGCCGCCAGGCCCAGATCGCCCAGCCGGCGAAGGGCCAGGCCGGCCAGAAGAACCAGACGCCGACCCGGAAGAAGGCCTTGATCGAGGTCCAGCCGGGCAGGGCCAGCTGCTCGACGTTCCAGCCGACCCAGGCGGGCACCGGCGACTGGCCGTAGGGCTGCAGCAGGCTGGCCGGCACGATCCACACCAGGGTCAGCAGCAGGGCGGCGAGCGCGGCCAGTCCCATGTGGGGCAGGGCGGCGCGCGAGGGGATGCGGAAGAAGCGGGTGCACAGGAACAGGGCCAGCAGCAGGGCGACCGGCGAGATCGGCCCGCGCGTGAGCGTCAGCGCGCCCAGCGACAGGCCGACCAGGGCGGCGTTGCGCAGGCTGGCAGTCTCGATGTAGCGCACCGCGCGGTACAGGAAATAGGCCAGCAGCGAGCCCTGCAGGGTGACGGCGAGAGTTTCGTGGCTGTACAGCAGCAGGCCGAGCGATCCGAGGTAGACCAGCACGGCGGTGTCGGCCAGGGTGCGGCCATAATCGTCCGGTTCCGGCTGGCCGCCGAAGGCCAGGCGCAGCGGTTGCGCTTCGGGACGGCGCCCGAGGTGGAAGGCGGTGTACCAGAGCGACATGCCGCCGGCCACGAAAATGCCGATGTTCGACACGCGCGCGGCCAGCACGTCGCCCAGCAGCCAGCCGAACAGCTTGATGCACAGCGCGCCCAGCCAGAAGGCGAGCGGGCCTTCGTCGAGCGCCGGGAGGCCGGCCACGTTCGGGAACAGCCAGTCGTCGAGGCCGCCCCTGGACATCGTCCACATGATGCCGAAACTGTCGGCATCGTCCTTCCACGGATCGCGGCCGATCAGCCCCGGCAGGATGTACAGCAGGCCAAGTGCGAACAAGGCCCAGCGCGGCAGGGCGAGCGTGGCGGCGGCGGGAAGGCGGACTGGTTTCATCGATAAGTCTGATGCTGGATAAAGGTCGCGCTAGTATAGCGGGTGACGACGGGGTAAAAAAAAAGAAGCCGAATGTCGGCTTCTTTTTGCGCTCCCTGCGGGTTCGTGCGAACCGGCGCGGGAGACTTGCGCAGGGCTGGATTTAGCCGTTGGCGACCGAGGTCTTCGAACCAACTGCGCCGAACTTCTGGCGGAATTTTTCAACGCGGCCGGCGGTGTCGACGATCTTGTGCTTGCCGGTGTAGAACGGGTGCGATTCAGCCGAGACTTCGATCTTGACCAGCGGGTAGTCCTTGCCTTCGAAGTTGATCGTCTCGCGGGTGTTGATGGTCGAGCGGGTGATGAATTTGAAGTCGCACGACATGTCGTGGAAGACGACTTCGCGGTAATCTGGATGGATTTCGTTTTTCATGGTTCTGCCTTGGTAGGTTTGGTAGCCAAACAGCACTTCGTCGGTCGTCTTGCCTCTTGACCCGATTGCCGCTCACTTGCCGGGGTTGAGTACTACTGAACCCACGATTATAAAACGCATCGATCGGCAAGGCAACCTTGGATACGTAGGGTGGACGGCTCTGCCGTCCACGCGTTCAACCGACGGTTGCTACTTCGCGACATGCTTCTGTGCGTTGAACGCGTGGGCGGCGGATGAGCCGCGTGTTTATCAATCACCCGGGTATAGCCGCACACCCTACGTCCTGCTGCATATGTCGCGGGAAAATAAAAAGGGCGGCCTAAGCCGCCCTTCCTCGATGCTTTAGCGGTAATTAACCGCCGCGGCGCATCATGTCGAAGAACTCGATATTGGTCTTCGTCGCACGCATCTTGTCGAGGATGAACTCCATCGCCTCGATCTCGTCCATCGAGTACAGCAGCTTGCGCAGGATCCAGATCTTTTGCAGCTGGTCCGGCTTGATCAGCAGTTCTTCGCGGCGGGTGCCCGACTTGTTCAGGTTGATCGCAGGGTAGACGCGCTTCTCGGCCAGGCGGCGCTCGAGGTGCACTTCCATGTTGCCGGTGCCCTTGAATTCTTCGTAGATGACGTCGTCCATGCGCGAGCCGGTTTCGATCAGGGCGGTCGCGACGATGGTCAGCGAGCCGCCTTCTTCGACGTTACGGGCAGCGCCGAAGAAACGCTTCGGACGCTGCAGCGCGTTGGCGTCGACGCCGCCGGTCAGCACCTTGCCCGAGGCCGGGATCACGGTGTTGTAGGCGCGCGCCAGGCGGGTGATCGAGTCGAGCAGGATCACGACGTCCTTCTTCATTTCGACCAGGCGCTTGGCCTTTTCCAGCACCATTTCGGCAACCTGCACGTGGCGGGTGGCCGGTTCGTCGAAGGTGGACGCCACGACTTCGCCGCGCACCGAGCGCTGCATCTCCGTCACTTCTTCCGGACGCTCGTCGATCAGCAGCACAATCAGGGTGACGTCGGGGTGGTTCGCGGTGATCGCGTGGGCGATGTGCTGCAGCATGACCGACTTGCCGGATTTCGGCGAGGCGACCAGCAGGCCGCGCTGGCCCTTGCCGATCGGCGAGATCAGGTCGACGATGCGGCCGGTGATGTTCTCGGCGCCGTTCATGTCGCGCTCGAGGCGCAGCGGTTCCTGCGGGTGCAGCGGGGTCAGGTTCTCGAACAGGATGCGGTGCTTCGATGCTTCCGGCGATTCGCCGTTGACCTTGTCCACCTTTACCAGGGCGAAGTAACGCTCGCCGTCTTTCGGCGTACGCACTTCGCCTTCGATCGAATCACCCGTATGCAGGTTGAAGCGGCGAATCTGCGACGGCGAGATGTAGATGTCGTCGGTCGACGCCATGTAGCTGGCGTCGGGCGAACGCAGGAAGCCGAAACCGTCGGGCAACACCTCGAGGGCGCCGTCGCCGAAGATCTGTTCGCCGGATTTGGCGCGCTTCTTCAGGATCGCGAACATCAGTTCCTGCTTGCGCAGGCGCGCTGCGTTGTCGATATCGAGGCCGATGGCCATCTCCAGCAGCGCGGAGACGTGCATTGCCTTCAGTTCAGATAAGTGCATGTTGTGTGGGTGTCCCGTGACGGGAAGGTAAAGGTAGGGGAGGGAACGACGTGGATTAATTAAACTGCGTTAAATAGGAAGCGGCCGGAGGCGACCGAATTCCCGTCTAGGCAATGGCGGCAGTGCGGGCGCGCTGCCGCCGCTATGCGTTCAGATGTTGCTGTCGATGAAAGCGGTCAGCTGACCCTTGGCCAGGGCGCCGACTTTCTGTGCAGCGACGGCGCCGTCCTTGAACAGGATCAGGGTCGGGATGCCGCGGATACCGAACTGGGCCGGCACGGCCTGGTTGGCGTCGACGTCCATCTTGGCGATCGTGATCTTGCCGTCGTATTCCTTGGCCACTTCTTCGAGGATCGGGGCGATCATCTTGCACGGACCGCACCACTCGGCCCAGAAATCGACCAGTACCGGACGCTCGGACTTGAGCACGTCGGTTTCGAAAGAAGCATCGCTGATGTGTTTAATGTTTTCGCTCATGTTTTCCTCAAAGAAGAGGTAAGGATCAAGGTACGCCTGGAGACCCGTGCCGACCCTGTCGGCAGCTCGTCCGGCTTCCGCTTTTCGGGCTCGAACTCGAGTTCCCTTTGGTAAAGCTGGTTGCAACGCAATGGTGGAGACAATGCGCGCGAACTCAAGTTTGGAAGGTCGTCCAGAGGACGTCAGGCGGGGGATTTAGGCCGAATAATACCTTATTTTCCCAAAAAGTGTTCGGACGTTTGTACAAAATCTCAACATACGACGGCGCTGCGCAATTCGTCGAGCGCGATCGGTTTACGGAAGATGCCGGCCACCCGCAAACCCAGCACCCGGGCCAGTTCGCCGGCCGCGTTGCGTACCCCGGAATCCATGCCCGACAGCAGGATCACGCCACCGCCAAAGCCCCGCTGCGCCGCCACCTGCAGGAATTCGATGCCGTCCATGTCGGGCAGGGCCAGGTCGCAGATGAGCATGTCGGGACTGGCTTCGGCCAGCGTCGACAGCGCGTGGCGGGTGCTTGCCTCGGTATAGATGTCGCGCACGCCGATTTGTTCCAGCATGTCCTTGAGCATGTCGAGCATGAAGCGGTCGTCGTCGAGGACCAGCACGCGCGGCGGCTGACCTGTGCCTGCCGGAGCGAGCTTATTCATACAGGTGGTTTGGGCAAGATGTTGACTGGGAAGGAATTATGGGCGAGAACCGGCAGGCGTGGCGCATGCTGTTCAAAATTTTCTGCCCTGCGTTGTATTCAGGAAGCAGGGTGCTCTTAGCCCAGACTGCCGGTCAATTGAATGAGGTGACCCGGGTGCCACATCGTCACCACCGACGCGACTTGTCCCTGCGAGGTGGTCTTGCGGTTGAGCACGAGGCAGGCGGCGCGGGCGTCGAGGCCCAGCATCTCGGCGACGTCGCGCGGCGCGTCCAGCGCTTCGATGCTGTAGGTCGCCCCTTGCAGCGGCGCTACCGCCATCAGGTGCTCGTTGGGGGTGATGCTGCCGAAATCCTGCTGCAGGTAGTGCGGCGCGCAGGCTGGGTTGACCCAGCGGTCTTCGAGCTGGATCGGCACCTCGTTCTCGAAGTGCACGATCACGGAATGGAACAGCGGTGTCCCGGCGGGCAGGGCGAACTGCAGCGCCAGCGCTTCGGGCGCCAGGGCCTCCTCGAGCAGGCGCAGGCGGCTGCCGTGGCGGTGTCCGCGTGCGCGCACTTCGTCGGCGATGTTGCGGATCTCGACCAGCGTTGCCTGGTACTTGCGCGGCGCGACATAGGTGCCCGAGCCCTGGCGGCGCGTGAGCACCTGCTCCGCAGTGAGTTCGCGCACGGCGCGGTTGACGGTCATGCGCGAGACGCCGAACTGGCGCACCAGCGCCTGCTCCGACGGCACGAGGTCGCCTTCCTTCCAGCGTCCGGATGCGATCTCGCCGACCAGGTAATCCTTGATGCGCTGGAAAATAGGGGTGCTCGCGGGGGTGCTCCCGTATGCGCTGTGTTCGTCCAAACTGCTCTCCGGAAGGGCGATAATGATGACTGTATTGATGACCAGTTGAGTCTCGATTCTAGCACCGCCGATTCGAAAGCAAGGATTGGGGTGCCCGGAGACGCTCCCTGTGTCAGGATGCAGTCATTCCCACCCCTCCATCGCCCACTGCCATGAAGATCGAGACCATGCCCGACCCCTATGCCACCGACGATGCGCGCTGGGCCGCCGTGCAGCGGCGCGATCCGCAGGCCGACGGCGTTTTTGTCTATGCGGTGCGCAGTACCGGCGTGTATTGCCGGCCTTCCTGCCCCTCGCGCCTGGCGCTGCGCACCAACATCGCCTTCCATGCCGGCTGCGCCGAGGCCGAGGCGGCCGGCTTTCGTCCCTGCCTGCGCTGCAAGCCGGAACAGCCCCCCGCTGCCGAACGCCAGGCGCGCGCGGTGGCCGAGGCCTGCCGCCTGATCGACGCTTGCGAGGAGGCGCCCGACTTCGATGCGGTGGCCCGTGCGGTCGGCATGAGCCGCTTTCACTTCCAGCGCGTCTTCAAACTGCATGCCGGGGTCACGCCGAAAGCCTGGGCCGCGGCGCGCCGTGCCGAGCGGGTGCGCGAGGCGCTGGGGCAGGGCGCGAGCGTCACCGATTCGCTGTACGCGGCCGGCTTCAACTCGGCGTCGCGCTTTTATGCCGACGCCGGGCAGATGCTGGGCATGGCGCCGGCACGCTTTCGCGAGGGTGGCGCCGGCGAGGCGATCCGTTTCGCGGTGGGCGCCTGCTCGCTCGGCGCGATCCTGGTCGCCACGACCGAACGCGGCATCTGCGCGATCCTGATGGGGGACGACCCGGACGCCCTGGTGCGCGACCTGCAGGACCGTTTTCCAAAGGCGCAGCTGATCGGCGCCGACGGCGAGTTCGAGCGGACGGTGGCGCTGGTGGTGGGGTTCGTGGAGGCGCCGCGCATCGGGCTGGATTTGCCGCTGGACGTGCGCGGCACGGCCTTCCAGCAGCGCGTGTGGGCGGCGCTGCGGGCGATTCCGGCGGGCGAGACGGTCAGTTATACCGAGCTGGCGCGGCGCATCGGTGCGCCTGCTGCCGTGCGCGCGGTGGCGGGGGCCTGCGCGGCCAATCCGGTGGCGGTGGCGATACCCTGTCACCGGGTGGTGAGGAACGATGGCGGCCTTTCAGGGTATCGATGGGGGATCGAGCGCAAGTCGGCGTTGATCGACCGCGAAAAAATGTAGCGTGGACGGGTTCCCCGTCCACGCGTTCAACGTTGCTCCGCTTCCTTCGCCAGCGTCTGCGCCAGCCGCACCCGCCCGGTCTCGGCGTACTTGCGGCAGGCCTCGCCATCGATGAAGACTGCGTTGCCGAGCTGCTTCTGCTTCGCCTGCCGCTCGAGCAGGCCGATCGCATCCGGATGCGCGGAGACCAGGATGTCGCAGGGCAGGGCGGCAACGCGTGCGATCGAACGCTCGACATCCGCCTTTGCCTGCGGATAGAGCGCATTGCCGCTGTAGCGGAAGGTCCCGGCGCCGATTGCGTTCAGGCTGTCCGCGTACACCATGTTCACTGTCTTGCCGTTCTCGCTTGCCTGCCAGGTCCAGCTGATGCCTCCCTGCGTATGCCCCGGCGTGAAATGCGCCTTGACTGCCAGCGGGCCGAGGGTCACGGTCTCGCCGTCGCGCACGGTTTTTACCTGCGCCACCGGCGCCATGTCCGGCATGCCGTTGCCGAACTGCGGATCGCCCTTGTCGGTCTTGCCGGATTCGAGCACCGGTTTGGCGGCAGGGCTGGTCAGCACCGTCGCCCCGCTCAAGCGCTGCAGTGCCGCGATGCCGCCTGCATGGTCGAGATGCTCGTGCGAGACCAGGATGTACTTGATGTCTTCCACGTTGAAGCCGAGCCGGCGGATGTTGGCCGCGATCTGGTGCGGCGTTTTCGGACCGGCGCCGTCGATCAGTATGTGGCCGGCAGGCGAGGTAAGCAGCATCGCGCTCAGGCCCTGGGTGCCGACGTAATAACTATTGCCCCAGAGCGTAAACGGGTCTTGCGGGCCTGCCCAGTCGGCAGCGTGGACGGGCAGGGAAAGCAGGGGCAGGCAGGACAGGACGGCGGCGATGCGTTTCACGGGGAGGTATTCGCTTGGTGTTGGTGCGGTTGGGATAACCGGGATCGGGATAGGGATAAGGATAGAGAGTGTGGGGGGGGGGGGGGGGGGGGGGGGGGGGGGGGGGGGGGGGGGGGGGGGGGGGGGGGGGGGGGGGGGGGGGGGGGGGGGGGGGGGGGGGGGGGGGGGG